>DATLTA010000001.1:0-5169 GCA_035533775.1 Candidatus Dormiibacterota bacterium
GACCCGCTGGCATTGGACATGGCCACGGCCAGAATGGCGGCAATCATCAGTCCGCGTGCTCCGGAAGGCATTGCGGACACGATAAAATCCGGAAAAACCGAATCGTAGCTTTGTCCGTGAATGATGGCAGGAGCGCCCTGCCACGTATAGAGCATGACGCCCAGCACGAGGAACAGCGCAAACTGGAAAAAGATAATGACGCCGCTGGCCAGGAGCGCAATTTTACTTTCGCGTTCCGATTTCGCCGCCAGGAGCCGCTGCACGATGGTCTGATCGGTTCCATGGCTGGCCATGGTCAGGAATGCGCCGCCGATCATCCCGGACCAGAACGTATAGACCTTGGCGGGATTGAAGAGGCTGAAGGAAAAGTCGAACACGCGGAATTTATTTGTCGCCGCAGCGATGTGCGCGACCGTTGCCCAGCCTCCGGGAATTTTGTGCAGCAGCAGAAATAGGGCGGCAATGGAACCGGTGGAATAGAGCAGGAATTGGACCACGTCGGTCCAGATCACAGCTTTCATCCCGCCTTCATACGTATAGAGGAGCACCAGGGCCATGATCAGCAGGACGGACGTGCGCTGGCTGGTGCCGAAGATGGCATGGATCACCAGGCCGATGGCTGCGATGCGCACGCCTTCGGCAAGGGCTCGCGTGATCAGAAATGTGGAAGCCGCTACCGCCTTCACCTTTGCGCCAAATCGTCTTTCCATCAGCTGATAGGCCGTATAAAATTCACCCCGGAAGTAGTGCGGCAGAAAAACCAGGACGATGATCACCCGGCCCGCGAGATATCCCAACACCAGTTGCAGGAAAGTCAGATTTCCCGCGAAGGCCAGCGCGGGAGTGCCGATGATGGTGAGCGTCGAGGTTTCCGTGGCGACGATGGAAAGCGTGATGGCCCACCACGGCGCCGTGCGGCCTCCCAGGAAATAATCGCGGATGGTGCTCTGTCCGCGTCGAAGGGCGATACCAAAAAGGGTTACACCGGAGAGATAGACTGCGATAATAAGGAGGTCAAGAGAGGTCAGTCGCATGGCGAGGGCGGGGCGATCATACGGGCGCATCGCGTTGACGTCAAGCGCGGCTGCAGGTTGTAATAGAACGACGAAACAAGATTAGGCAACGAGTAAGCCATGAGGGACGATGAGATATTCTTTGGGATTTGATGGAGGCGGCACCAAAACGCATTGCGTCGTGCTCGATACCGATGGCGCGATCATCGCCGAAGGGCACGGAGGTCCTGCCAATCCGTTGCGCTCCGGCTATGACGCCGCCTTCCACTCGCTCAGTGTAGCGGCCGCGGAAGCCCTCGGCACCGCGCACTTGCATACCGCGGATATCAAGAGCGTATGCGCGGGACTTGCGGGTGCCGGTCGGCGCAGCGTGGTTCGCCGCATGATGGTTTTCCTGGCGCACGAATTTCCCCACGCGGTTGCGCAGGTCACTACTGATTACGAGATTGCCCTGGAAGCGGCCGCAGGCAACGGACCCGGCATCGTGCTGATTGCCGGTACAGGGTCGGCGGCCTACGGCCGCAATGCCGCCGGCGAGACTTCCCACGCGGGAGGCTACGGCCCGTGGATCGGAGACGAAGGCAGCGCATTTGATATGGGCCGCCGCGCCGTCGCTGCCGTGGCGCGATCCCGGGACCACGATGGGCCAGTGACGTTGCTTGCCGAAATGATTTCTTCCACCCTCGATTGCCCGGATTGGGACGAGCTGATGCAGCGGATCATCAAAAATCCAGATGATGTCTTCCCCAGGATGTTTCCGGCGATTGTGGACGCCGCCAACTTCGACGACAGCACCGCCAAGGAGATTCTGTTTGCGGCCGCCATTGGTCTGGGGCATCTCGCCATGGTTGTCGTGCGCCGCCTCGATTTGAAGGGCCAGGAATTTCCGCTGGTGAAGTGCGGGGGCGTGTTTGGGCAAAGCCCTGTGCTGGACACGTTGCTGGATTCGGTGCTCGCCAGCGGCGCTTTGCGCGCGAAGATTTCGCGGCTGAAGATTTCCCCGGCAGTCGGAGCGGCGCGTCTGGTCGCCCGGCAGAGCGAATCTGCTTCGCTGTCGATGAGTCATGGCGCCTGAAGAACATGCCGGTGCGCAGGCGATCCGCGCGTCAGCCCGTGAGGATATCTCCAAGCAGCTGCTCTCGGGCAGTGAAGATATTGTCCGCTCGCTGATCGACAATCCGCATTTCAACGAGTCAAACGTTTGCGCGTTGCTCGAGCGCAAGGACCTGACGGGCGCGCTGCTCGAGGATATTGCCAATCGGAAAACTTGGGTGGCCAGCTATCGCGTCCGGCGCGCGCTCGCGGCGCATCCGCATACGCCCCGCCTGGTCGCGGTGCGGCTGTTGCGCGATCTGCACCTGATGGATCTGGTTCGGATCAGCTCGCTGCCATCATCTTCCGGGGAACTCCGGCGCCTGGCCGAGGAGCGGGTCCTGATGCATTTGCCCCAATTGCCAATGGGGCAGAGACTGATGCTGGCAAGACGCGCGTCGGCGCGCATTGCCGCAGGATTGATCCTGCAAGGGCCGGAACAGGTGGCCCGCGTGGCCCTGGACAGCGCGTTTCTCAACGAATCACAGCTGCTGAAAACTTTGGCCAAGCAGTCCCTGCCGGCTCAAACGGTTGCCGCGGTGGCCAGGCACGCGAAATGGTCGAAACAGGTAAACGTGCGCCTGGCACTGCTGCGCCACGCGCATACAACGGTGGAATGCGTGGCGGCATTTGTGCCGGACCTGCCGCGTCGCGAAATCGAGGATTTGCTCGGATTGCCGAGCCTTCCCGGGAGCATTCGCGCGCGCCTGCGCGGTGAACTGGCTCGCAGGGAAAGACCCTCGGGGAAAGAGAAGATGCATGATTCGCGAAGAAGGGATGCAAAGGGAAACCGGAATCTTGGGGGAAATGAGATTCAATCGAAAGCGATATGAAACTTGACACACCAGCGCGCGGCACATAGCATCCTGCGGGGGTATTAAATATGAACACCGAGCCATTGGCGGGCATGCCAGTCGACAACGAGCGTCGCCAATCGCAGCGCAAAAAATTTCGCGGCAAGATCGAAATCGAGTGGGGATCCATGATTCTCATCGGGACGATTCGGGACATTGGTCCTCATGGTTTGTTCGTTGAGTTGACGCCGCCGCTCTGGGTGGGTGCGACCTTCGTGGCACGCGTCATCATGAATCCCATTCTTCAGTTGGATTGCACCGTGCGCAGAGTCGAACCGGGAAGGGGGATTGCCATTGAGTTTGAAATCCCCGAGGAGAGCGGCAAGGCGCAGCTGCGGGATGTATTGGCGGATTTGCCTCCGGTATGACGCGGTGTCTCGATTGCGGATCTGACCGTATTGCCGACCAGTGTCCTTTTTGCGGGTTGACCTCCGCCGCGGCCGAGTTGGTGGTTCGGCGGCGGCTGGTGAGGCGAACGGCTCTGTTTCTTGTCGGAATCATCGCTTTCGTAATGGCCAGCCAAGATTTTCCCGCCATTGATTTGGATTCGATATTGATTTTTGGAGGCCTCGTTTTTATTCTTTCCCTCGTGCTGGGTTACTGGATCGATTACCGCGCCCGGAAACACCTGGAAATAGAAGTCATGAAGCGCATTTATTTCGGCATGATTCCCGTGCCGTGGATTTTTGCCGGACTCCTTTTTCTGAATGGTCAACTGGATCATTCGCGGCCCATCCCGGTGCCCGCAAGGGTGGTCGGCAAATTTGCGACGGGTGGTTTGCCGCGCAGCCGGCGCCTCCTGGTGACCTCCTGGCGCACGGGACACGGGATTGAACGTATCCCCGTGGACCAGAATGATTACGATCGTTTTCAACGGGGAGACAAAATTATCATCCAGGCGCAAAAGGGCGCGCTCGGAGTACCCTGGGTCAGCGGCGTGCTTCGCCAATAAGAAAATTTCTCCCTGAGATTTGCGGATTGTTTTTGCGGCGCCGGCGTCACAAGCCGGCGCGCGCCCGACGCATTACTTTGCGTGGTCAACCAACGACAACGAAGAATCCCCGGTGAGAAATTTTGAGCCGCATCTGCTTTCGCGGCACGCGCAAGGTGGGCACGATCAGGCCGATAAACACGGGTCCCGCCCTGGCCGAAAGTCCCGACTTGGCACGGCGAAAGCTTTCATAAAGGTGCCGGGCGCTGTCCCATGCTAGATTTGAAGCAGCTATGAAACGCATTGTAATCGTCGGAGCCGGATTTGGCGGTTTGCAGGCGGCCACGGGCCTCGACCGGATGTTTCACAATGACCGCGAAGTAGAAATTCTTCTCGTCAGCGATCAGAATTATTTGTTATTCACGCCGCTTCTCCCACAAATTGGTTCCAGCTACACCGATCCTCGTCACATTGCCCAGGCCGTACGCGAAATTCGTGGCAAGCGAAAGCTCCGTTTCCGCAGGGAAGCTGTGCGTGGAGTGGAGCCGCTGAACCGTCGCCTGGTTCTGGGGACCGCAGAGATCGAGTATGACGCGCTGGTTATGGCTCCCGGTTCACGGACGGAATATTTCAATATTCCCGGGGCTCGGGAACATAGCTGGGATTATAAATCGCTCCAGCATGCTGTGGAGTTGCGGGAACACATCATCGACCTGTGCGAGCACGCGGATCATACAGCAGACGCTGCTGAACGGCGAGCGATGCTTACCTTCGTGGTTGTGGGCGGCGGCTACACGGGAATTGAGCTGGTCACGGAGTTGCACGATTTTCTGTTTCGATATGTCGCGCGGACCTACCGGGGAGTTCAAGCATCGGAGATGCGCCTGATTGTCCTCGAAGCATCACCGGAAATTTTGCGCGGTATCGGGCCGAAACTTGCGGCGCACGCGCGCAGGCGTCTGGATGTTACGGGCATCGAGATTCGCACGTCCACAAAAGTCACGCGCGTGCTCGAAGCTGCCGTCGAGGTCAATGGCAGAGAGACGATGGATGCCCACACAGTTATCTGGACGGCGGGCGTGCGCGCTTCCGAGCTGATCGAATCGCTGCCGGGACCGCACGATCGCATTGGCCGCGCCGTCGTGAAACGGCACTTGCAGTTGGAGGGGCATCCGGAAATATTTATTGTGGGCGATTCGGCCGCTGCTGTGAATGCGATGGATGCGCCGCGCGTTGCCCCGGTGGCCATCGAACAGGGCCGCGTGGCAGCCAAAAACAT
>DATLTA010000002.1:0-3745 GCA_035533775.1 Candidatus Dormiibacterota bacterium
GCGGTGTTCGATGCCGCCCGAAATGTTTTGGCGATGGGCGACCATATGCCCGTGCATCTGGGGTCCATGCCGATGTCGGTGGCCGCGGCGCTGGATGCGCTGCGCCTTGGGCCCGGGGATGTTGCGCTGCTCAATGATCCCTATGCCGGGGGAACGCACCTTCCCGACCTGACCATGGTGATGCCGGTTTACTTTGCCGGATCTTCCCGGCCACTGTTTTATGTCGCCAATCGCGCGCACCACGCGGACATTGGCGGAGCGCACGCCGGGTCCATGGGGATGTCGCGCGAGATTTTTCAGGAAGGATTGCGCATCCCTTCCGTCAAAATTATGGAACGCGGGCGTATCGTCCCGGACATCATGTCGCTGATTCTCGCAAACGTTCGCACGCCGGACGAGCGCGAAGGGGATTTGACCGCGCAAATCGCCGCCTGCCGCATTGGCGAACGCCGCCTGACGGCTCTAGTGTCAAAATACGGCAAACGCGAAGCCGCCGCCTATGGGCGGCACCTGCTCGATTACTCGGAAACAATGATGGCCGCAACCATCGGTGAAATCCCGGACGGCGTCTACCGCGGCGAGGATTTTCTGGACGATGATGGCGTAACGGAGGCTCCGCTGCGCATCGCCGTGACCATCCGCGTGCGCGGACGCAGGGCGGAAGTGGATTTCACGGGCAGCGCCCCGCAGTGCGCCGGGAGCGTCAACGCCGTCGCCGCCATTACCTGGTCTGCCGTCTTTTACGTATTCCGGTGCCTGATCGACGAGCAGGTTCCGGCCACCTCCGGCCTGATGAGGCCGATTCGCGTCGTTATTCCCCGGGGAACCGTCGTCAACGCGCTTGCCCCTGCGGCCGTCGCTGGTGGCAACGTGGAAACTTCCCAGCGCATTGTAGACACCTTGCTTCGCGCGCTGGCCCGCGCCATTCCGGCGCGTATCCCGGCGGCGAGCCAGGGAACGATGAATAACTTGACGTTCGGGGGCAGGGATTCCCGCTACGGCGGGGCCCCCTTTGCCTACTATGAGACGATCGCCGGTGGCACAGGCGCCGGTGCGGGCGTTAAGGGGTCAAACGCCACGCAGAGCCACATGACCAATACCCTCAATACCCCCATCGAGGTTCTGGAACATGCCTATCCTGTCCGCGTGCGCCGGTATGCCCTGGTGAAGGGCTCCGGGGGAGATGGCCGATTCCCGGGCGGGAATGGGATCGTCCGCGAAATTGAGATGCTCACCGATGTGCAAGCCGGCATTTTGTCGGACCGCCGTAAGCTTCCGCCCTACGGCTTGGCCGGAGGGGAAGCCGGGGCCATGGGAAACAATGAGATGGTCGTCGAGGGCCGCACCCGCCGGCTACCCTCCAAATGTTCGTTCTATGCACCGGCAGGCTCTCTCATTCGAATCCAGACGCCGGGAGGAGGCGGTTGGGGAAGAGCGAAGAAGGTCCGCCGGAAAGAAAAAAGCCCCAGTGCATAACGCCCTGGGGCCTTCAATAAAGCAAAAAAAAACGGTGTTAGAAATCCACCGCTTCGGACTTTTCCAATGGTGATGGCATTTGCAATCTAGCCTTGGCCAGGGATTTGACCAGGGCATCTTCCATGTTTTCGGGTGAAGTGTTACGCGCCGTGGCGAGTTCGCTGACGAGAAGGAATTTGGCACGCTCCAGCATTTTCTTTTCGCGGAAGGAAAGCGGCTTGGTGCGGCTAAGTGATACCAGGCTTTTCAATACTGCGGCCACTTCAATCAGCGCTCCGGTTCGCATGCGTTCGGAATTCTCTTTGAACCGGTGTTTCCAGTCGTGGTGCGAATTCGGCTTGCCCTTTTCCAGATAGCTCAGGACTTTGAGCGTCTCTCCGTTGCGAATCACGGGCCGCAATCCCACCGATATGGCGTTGGTGGAAGGAACCATGACTTTCAAGCCACTCGAATAGATCTTCAACATGTAATACTTTTCGGTGCGTCCGTTCAAAACCCCGAAATTGATTTGCTCGATGATCCCAACGCCGTGGTTCGGATAGACGACTTTGTCCCCGATCTTATAGTCCATGGTAGGAAGCCCCCTCGAGGTAAGCTGTACCAGTTTGGGTCCTTGAGTCCGAAAAGTCAACATATTTCTCATGGAATCAGCAAGTTATGAAAGATTTTACCGTCAGAGTGGTCATCGGATTGCAGGGCAAATTTGACATTAATTTTACATTTTTACACTCTGCCCTCCCAAAATACCCTCATCCCCACGCTTCTTTTGCCGCTCAAACCATTGGTTTACGCTAGAATGTGGGTCCATGTTGATTCTGGCCATCGATACCAGCACGCGGACCGGCAGCATCGCCCTTGTTCGGGATGATCAGCTGGTGGCGGAAATCTCAGGATACGAAGAAACCCCTCATTCCACGCGGCTTTTTCGAGATTTGTCCGTGCTGCAGTCCAAGGCTCAATTTTCCATGGGTCAAATCGATTTATTTGCAGTCGCCTCGGGCCCAGGATCATTTACAGGATTGAGGGTAGGCCTCACTGCGGTCAAAGCCTGGGCTGAGGTTCATGGCAAGCCCATTGCCGCGGTAAGCGCCTTGGAAGCAATTGCGGCACAGTCCGCTGGTGCACCCGTTTCCGGCGGCGAGACGGGGATCATCGCCCCGTTTCTGGATGCCCGGCGGGGACAGATTTTTGGCTCCTTGTATAGGCGCAGGCAGGCAAATCCGGCCACGCTTCAACGAATGGTTGAGGAATCGATCCTTTCTCCGGAAGAATTCCTTGAACTGGTGAAGGGAAATGTCCCGTTGGGACGTCCAGTTCTGGTTTCGCCGACCGCGGAGGTGCTTTCCGGCAGCCTCGTCTCGCAAATGCTTCCCGGAGTCAACGTGCAAGCCGTATCGCCAATTCTGGCGCCGGTGATCGGGCGGTTGGGGCTTGAGCAGGCCGGGCGTGGTGAATTGCTGGATGCGCTGCGGCTGGATGCAAACTACGTTCGCCGGTCGGACGCGGAAGCCGCCTGGAAGGATGCGTGATGGGATCGCTGGACGATGCCGCCGGCGATTCTTCGACCCTGACTGTTCGCCGAATGACCGCTGATGATGTGCCCGCCTTGATGGACATTTTGAAGAACAGCCCGGAAGCTTCCCAATGGTCCCGGGAGGGTCTGCTCGAGCAGGCCTCTTCCGGTGCGGTCTGGATTGCGGAGCGGGGCGGGCAGGTGTGCGGGTTTCTGGCGGGAAGAGGCGTAGCGGATGAATTCGAAATTCTGAATCTGGCGGTTGCGCGGGCCTGCCGGCGCGGCGGCGTCGCGAGCCGGTTAGTGAGGGAAGGACTCGACTGGTCGCGAACGGCTGGGGCGCGGCGGGCCTATTTGGAAGTGCGCGCTTCGAATGCGGCGGCGATTGCGCTCTATGCGCGGCATGGTTTCCATCCCTGTGGGCGCCGGGAAAGGTATTACCGGGATCCTGTGGACGACGCGATTGTGCTCGCTCTGGATAATCAGAAGACGGCCTTGTAAATCCCTTGTAAATTGCATTCAAATGTTCTTGGCTGGTGTTTTGGATTGTGCTAGTTTGGGCTTGTAATGCAATCCCCATTCAAAATTCGGAATCACCCGGAGGCATCCTATGCCCATCTTGACACGGGAGATACGCGAGCAGCTTCTGACATATGACCAGGAGTTTCAAAAACTCGCACAGCAGCATTCGGAATATGAAGAACAGCTAAGGCAACTCTCTCAATCGTCCTACCTGAATCTGGAAGACCTGCAGCA
>DATLTA010000003.1:0-9965 GCA_035533775.1 Candidatus Dormiibacterota bacterium
ACGTCCACGTTCACATACGATTCGCGCGGGCGTCGCACATCGGTGACCGATCAGAACGGCAAGACGACCTCGTACATCTATGACGATGCCGACCGGCTGACCAGCGTAACCGATGCGGCGAGCCATGTCACCAACTACGCCTACGACACCGAGGACAATCTCACTAGCATTACGGACGCAAACAGCAACCAGACGGTGTTCGCGTATGACGCCTATGGCCGCGTGACGCAGACGAATTTTCCATCCTCGCTGAGCGAATACTACCAATATGACTCGGACAACAACCTCACCCAGAAGACCGATCGCAAGAACCAGACGATCAACTGACCTGCTCCCCTAAATTCGCACACTTCATAATACGACATCCGGGCCATTGATCTGCTCGGCGGTGGATAGGCCGTCGCCGCCGTGGCTGTGGGAAAGTGGGAAACGTGGAGCGTTTTCCAAGGTGGCGGAGCCACCGTCTTTTCCACAGCCATTTTCCCCGCCGATTGCGCGCGCGAATTCCTCCGGCGTCCGGTAGCCCAGGCTGCTATGTGGACGCTCCTGGTTGTACTCGTTTCGCCACGCAGCGATCTTTCCCCGCGCCTCGAACAGATTTCCGAACCAACTTACTCGCAAGCATTCCTCGCGGAACCGCCCGTGAAAACTCTCCACGCGTCCGTTCTGCATCGGTCGCCCCGGTTGAATGTGCACTAACTCGATCTTCTTCTCGATACACCAGGCCAGAAAATGTCGGCTCGTCAGTTCCGGCCCGTTATCGCATCGAATCGCCTGCGGCGTTCCTCGTTCCGCCACGATCCCTTCCAACACGCGTGTCACGCGCCGGCTGGCAAAACTGGTGTCCACTTCCAACGCCAGGCACTGCCGTGTATACGCATCCACCACGCTCAGCACTCGGATCGCTCGCCCACTTTCCACCGCGTCATGCACGAAGTCCAGCGCCCATTCCTGATTCGCCGCGGTGCAGGCTCGTAGCGGCTGCCCGGTACGCACGCAGTGTTTGCGCTTCTTGCGCCGGATACTCAGTCCCGCTTCTCGATAGATCCGATGCACTCGTTTGTGATTCACCGCTTCTCCGCTGCGCCGCAGCAATACATGCAAGCGCCGATAGCCGAACCGCGGCTTCTCCCGTGCCAACTCCACCAGCCGCGCCCTCAACCCTTCATCGCGGCGGCTGCTTTGATAACGGTAACTGGATACCGCCACCGTCAGCAGACCGCAGGCCCGCCGCTGGCTGAAGGCATACTCCTCGCACATTTGCCCCACAGCCGCCTTCAGGACTGCGAGCTCCATCCGTTTTTTCGAATCACCGATTGCAACGCATCCTTGTCCAAACTTAGATCCGCCACCAGTTTCTTCAATCGCCCGTTCTCTTCCCGCAACTGCTTCACTTCTTGCGCTTCGCTCACCTCCATCCCGCCGTACTTCGCCTTCCAAGCGTAGATCGTGTGCTTGGACACCCCCGCTTCCCGCGCCACATCTTCCGCCTTCCGTCCCGCATCCACCTGCTTGAGCACGGCAATGATCTCCGCCTCTGTGTGCCTCGATTTGGACATGCTCCTCCCCCTTTCCAATCTGCAAAATCATACTCAGTTTTGTGCGAATTTAGGGGAGCAGGTCAGGAGCAAACATGGACGAAGCGAAAAATCCCTGGCGCGTGCTTTCACGGGCCATCCGGTACGAAAATGATTGGGTGCGCGTGGATCACCATGAGGTTGTGACCCCCGCCGGCGGGGCCGGCGTGTACGGCACCGTTCATTTCAAAAACATCGCCACCGGCGTGGTTCCCATTGACGGCGAGGGGAATGTCGTCCTCGTGGGCCAGTACCGTTTTCCGCTCGGCGCTTACAGCTGGGAAATTCCCGAGGGCGGCGGCTCCAGGGACATTCCCGCGCTTGATTCCGCGCAGCGGGAATTGCGCGAGGAATGCGGCCTGGTGGCCAATGGCTGGACGGAAATTCTGAACATGGATATTTCCAATAGCGTGACGGACGAGCGCGGCACGATTTTCCTGGCGTGGAATCTTTCCACCACATCCGCGCAGCCCGACGAAACCGAGCAGCTCCAGGTTGTCCGCAAACCTTTCTGGGAGGTCGTTGCGCGCGTCAAGCGAGGGGAAATCCGCGATTCGATGAGCGTGGCCGGGCTGCTTCGCGTGGCCTTCATGGCGCGCGAAGGCGAACTTCCCGAACAGGTCGCAAAAGCAATTGGTATTTAACGTCTGAAGATTCCACCGAATGCGCTCGGGCCGTTCCATTGCGCCAAAGCCTGCCAGGGCCACGACACACTAGGACGAAACACGAAAGAGGGCCGGGGGAGTGCCTCTATACGCCGTAGGCCTTTTGGCTGAAGACTTCACGTGTCTGAGAATTCAATTTCTTGCGCCCCTGCATTTGAAGCCGGGCATTTTCTTTTAGCACGCCGCGGGCGCGAATGGTTTGCAGGCGTTTCCGAAGGTCGTCGGGGTTCATTCCCGCCGAGGAGCAGACGGCGTTGAAATCCCGGTTGTCGTCGAACAGAAATTGTTCCGCGATGCGGCTGTAGCGCAATGGACCGCGAACCCATTCTTCCAACGTTCTCGCAATTACGGCCCGCCAAAGTTTTTCTTCCGCCGTCCCAAGTTCCTGGTTGTGAAAAATCGCGCTTTCAAACATGTGTCTCGCCCCCTGGATGGTTTGGCTGAGCGCGCTTTTATAAGCAGGTCAGGGACCACAACTGCCGCCCGTTCCAGCAGGGACGATGATTCCTGACGCGATTCCAGGCGCTGAAACATATATCCCTCGGAGTAAAAGGCTTGGCGGTGCCGGGCGCGTTGCATTTTTCGTCACAATGTTATTTTAGGGACGCGTCAGAAGCTGCGAATGGCCCGGCTTATATGGGATTCAAACGCGGAAACATGTGAAATATCTCGCGGGCGATATAAATATTACAGTCAATGGCGACACATCAAGAGGCAAGCGAATCGGTAGCAGCTGCCCGCTTTTGGAGCGGGTATGCGGCCACACCGCGGCTGTCGAAATTGAACTATTCCCCGCAACGGTCTGCTTCGCCCTACGTTCGCCTTGGTGTATAGTGGGCGGAGAATCTCATGCCCAAGCTGGCCAGTTTTCGAGCCAAGCACGATTCCGCAAATGCGGAATCTTTGCCGGTAGCGACTTCTGCCTCGTCAGCCTCCCTTGCTTGTTCCATCCTGCACGTCGATATGGACGCGTTTTTCGTTTCGGTGGAATTGCTGGATCGTCCTGAACTGCGCGGCAAGCCCGTCGTGGTCGGAGGGCAGGCGGACCAGCGCGGCGTGGTCTCCTCGGCCAGCTACGAGGCGCGAAAGTACGGCATTCATTCGGCGATGCCGCTGCGCACGGCCGCGCGGCTCTGCCCGCACGCGGTATTTCTCGACTGCCGGCACCATTTGTATTCGCAGTGGAGCGACCGCGTCGCGGCGATCCTGGGAAAATATTCGCCGGTGGTGGAAATGGCTTCGGTGGACGAGGCGTATCTGGACTTGGCGGGCACCGAGCGGCTGCACGGGCCGCCGATGGCCGCGGCGCACGCGCTGCTCGTCGAAATTACGGCGTCGACGGGCCTGCCGTGCTCTGCCGGGCTGGCCAGGACGCGGCTGGTTGCAAAAGTAGCCAGCGATCAGGCCAAGCCGCGCGGCCTGCTGTGGGTGCCGGCCGGAAGCGAAGAAACATTTCTCGCGCCCCTGGAGGTGCGCCGCATTCCGGGCATCGGAAAAGTCACCGCAGCGGCGCTGCAGGCGGCGGGCATTGAGACGGTCGGGCAGCTTGCCGCGGCCACGCAGGAAAAACTCGAGCGGGATTTTGGACAGTGGGGCACGGCGCTGCACCGGAAGGCGCGAGGCGGAGACACCTATGAATTTTTCGTGGATGCGGAGCCGAAATCGATTTCGCACAACCACACGTTTTCGTTCGACACGGAGGATCGCACTGCGCTCGACGCAACGCTCAGCCTGCTCAGCCAGAAAGCCATGAAGCGCCTGCGCGACGCCGGTCTGAGCGCCTCCACGGTCACCCTGACAATCCGTTATGCGGGCTTTGAAACCATCACGCGCGCGCATACCTTGCGCGAACCCACGCACCTCGATCCCATCGTGTTTGAAAGTGTGCGCGAATTGTTCGAGCGAAACTGGGATCGTTCCCGCAAAGTGCGCCTGCTCGGCGTGGCGCTTTCATCATTCACGCGCGGCGGCGAGCAATTGGATTTGCTGGACGCCGCGCGCCGCGAAAAAATGGAAAAACTCGCGCAGGCCGCCGACAAGCTGCGCGACCGCTTCGGCTTTTCCAAGGTGCAGTTCGGTGGCTCGATTGCCTCGATGTCAAGGGAGCGCAAGGAAAACGAAGAATGACAATTTTTATGCGACGTGAGGTCTCGCCTACGGCACGTTTTTATTGTGTTAGTAGGAGATCATGCCCTCAGATTCCGTGGGAGAATGCGAAATGGAGGGCTTTTGTAGCGCCACCCTGAAGGGTGGCGCTACACAGACCGGGACCGGGTGCTCATACCGGCGAGGCCAAATTAGGGCACTGCCCATCGCTGCGATTGGCGCATAATTCATCCATGACTCCGCGGGAATTGGCCGACCAAATCTGCGCGACGCTGCGCGAAAAAGGGCATCAGGCTTATCTGGTGGGCGGATGCGTGCGCGACATCGTGCTGGGGCGGGAGCCTGCGGATTACGACGTTTCCACCGACGCGCGCCCCGAGCGCGTGCAGGAGCTTTTTCCGCGCAGCCTTTCCGTGGGCGCGAAATTTGGCGTGATTCTTGTGGTGGAGGATGACGCGCACGTGGAAGTCGCGACGTTCCGCTCCGACGTCGGCTACTCCGATGGACGCCATCCGGACCGCGTGGTGTATTCCGATACGCCGCAGGAGGATGTTCGTCGGCGCGACTTCACCATCAATGGTCTGCTGATGGACCCCGCGACGCGCGAGGTGATTGATTTTGTCGAAGGCCGCGCGGACTTGCGCTCCGGAATCGTGCGCGCCATCGGCGATGCGCGCGTGCGCTTTGCCGAGGACAAGCTGCGCATGATGCGCGGCGTGCGGTTTGCCGCGCGCTTTGGTTTTCAGATGGACCCCGCGACGATGGCGGCGGCGCAGGCGCTCGCCGCGCAGATTACGCAGGTTTCTCCCGAGCGGATACGCGACGAGCTGACCAAATTGCTCACCGAAGGCGCGGCGCGCCGCGGATTCGAACTGCTCGACGAAACCGGCTTGCTGGCCGTCGTCTTGCCGGACAATGCCTGCATGAAGGGCGTCGAACAGCCTCCGCAGTTTCATCCCGAAGGCGACGTGTGGATTCACACGCGCATGATGCTCGAAAAATTGCCGCCGGGCTGCTCTTCCACTCTGGCCTGGGGCGTGCTCCTTCACGACGTCGGCAAACCGCCCACTTTCGCGCCCGCAACCGGGCCGGGCACGCGCATCCGTTTTGACGGCCACGTGGAAGTGGGCGCGCGCATGGCCGAAGGCATTTGCCGGGAATTTCGATTTTCGAACGAAGATACCGAACAGATTGAAACGCTGGTCGCCAACCACTTGCGCTTCAAGGATGTCCATCAGATGCGCCAGGCAACGCTCAAGCGGTTTGTGCGGCTGCCTCGATTTGAGGAGCATCTGGAACTGCATCGCCTGGATTGCCTGGCCAGCCACGGCAGCCTGGACGCCTACAACTTCGTGCAGCGCTTTCTGGCGGATACGCCGCCCGAGCAGTTGCGCCCGCCCAGGCTGGTGACCGGGGAAGATTTAAAGGGAATGGGCCTTCGGCCAGGGCCCAAATTCAAGGAAATCCTGCTGGCCGTGGAAGAGGCGCAGTTGGACGGGCGCTTTACCGATCGGGAAAACGCGCTTCAATTTGCGCGGTCGCTCGCCCTGCCATAAGTTATTCTCGATTTTTTGCATTTATTTATGGATGGGAGGCATATGGGCTGCTGTGGCGTGAGCCGGCCTGGGTGTCTGAATTCCCCTGTAAAGTCGAAAGAAAAGTAGCATTCATGCGAATCGACATCCAAGCCGATGGAACAGGTAAGGCCGGGGAGAAAAACAGGAGGCAGCAGAAGGGGCGGGGGAAGCAATCCCCAGTGGCTAGATTGTTAAGACCTGTATTTTCATAAGCTTAATTATTATCGTGTATGCGTTCAAGACGCTCTTACTCTTTAGTGGTATATGCTAAAGCTTCTTGCTAATTGTATTGTCTTTATGTGATACCTTTTCACTCAGTCTCGCATCCAATCAAGTGTTCGGGTATCCCGAATGATGAAAGGGGATCTAAATGACTGAAAAACTCATCCCTATTCCCAATGAATTGCCGATCCTTCCGGTGCGCGAGATTGTTTTGTTTCCCGGAGGCGTGCAGCCCCTTACCGTCGGGCGCGAGGGTTCCCTTGCGCTTTTGAATTCGTTGCATGGTGAAGAAAAACTTCTGGGCATCGTGGCGCAACACGATCCGCGTATCGAGGATCCCGCCGCAGCGGACCTGCATACGGTGGGAACCGCCGCCAAGATCCACAAACTGGTGAAAATGCCCAACGGCAATGTGGTGGTGTTTCTGGAGGGTTTGCAGCGGATTCGCATCCTGGAAATCCTGGGATTCCGGCCCTTCCTGACCGCTCGCGTTGAAATTCAGTCGGATGTAGTCGGTCCGCATGACGCGGAATTGATGGCCCTGGAGCGCAACGCCCGCGAATTGTTCCGTGACGTCGTGGCGCGCTCGCCGCAACTGTCCGACGATTTGCAGACCGCGGCATTGAACATCGATGATCCGGTCCGTCTGGCCGACTTCATCGCGGCGAATCTGCTGTCGCTGCCCACGCTGCTTCGCCAGGAATTGCTGGAAACGGCGGACGTGCGGCGGCGCCTGGAAACGCTGATTCGCGAACTTTCCAAGGAACTGGAAGTTCTCGAACTGCGCAGCAAGATTCAGGAGCAGGTGCAGGAGCAGGTGACCCAGAGCCAGCGCGAATACCTGTTGCGCGAACAGCTCAAGGCCATTCACAAGGAACTGGGTGAATCCGACGACGGCCAAGCGGAAGTGGACGAACTTCGCGAGAAGCTGGAAAAGTCTGGAATGTCGCCCGAGGGGCTCAAGGAATGCGAACGCGAAATCAAACGCCTCTCCAAGATGACGCCCGCCTCGGCCGAATACATGGTCGCGCGCACCTATCTGGAATGGATGATTTCCTTGCCGTGGGGAAAATCCTCGGGAAGCGAGGAAATTGACATTGCCAAGGGGCAGGCCATTCTCAACGAGGATCACTACGACCTGGAAAAGGTGAAAGAGCGCATTCTCGATTACCTGGCAGTGAAGAAACTTCAACCCGGCATGAAGGGGCCGATCCTGTGCTTCCTGGGGCCTCCGGGAGTGGGGAAAACCTCGCTCGGGAAATCGATTGCTCGCGCTCTGGGACGCAAATTCGTGCGCATCTCGATGGGCGGGATGCACGATGAAGCGGAAATCCGCGGCCACCGCCGGACGTATATCGGCGCGTTGCCGGGGCAGATCATCCAGGGAATCCGCCGCGCGGAAACCAACGATCCGGTGTTCATGCTGGACGAAGTGGACAAGCTCGGGCGCGATTTCCGCGGCGACCCTTCGGCGGCGCTGATGGAAGTGCTCGATCCGGAGCAGAACGCGTCTTTCCGCGATCACTACCTCGACGTGCCGTTCGATTTGTCGAAGGTGCTGTTCATTGCCACGGCGAACCTGATCGATCCGGTTCCCGAACCCCTCCGCGATCGCATGGAAATTATCGAGCTGGCGGGTTACACCGAGATCGAGAAGACCCATATCGCCAACAAGTACCTGGTTCCGAAACAGACCAGGGAACACGGGCTGAAGATAGGCGAGCAGGTCGAGTTCACCGACGACGGTTTGCGCGAGATCATTCACAGTTACACGCGCGAAGCCGGCGTTCGCAACCTCGAACGCGAAATCGCCACACTCATACGTAAACAGGCGCGGCGCATCGCCGAAGGCAAGATGGACAAGCTCGTCGTGACCCCCGAAGTGGTGCACGAAGCGCTCGGCGTTCCGAAATTCCGCGCCGAAAGGGAAGTCGAAGATCGCGTCAAGAAGCCCGGAGTCTCGGTAGGGCTGGTCTGGACGCCCGTGGGCGGCGACATCATCTTTATCGAAGCCAGCCGCATGCGGGGCGGTAAACAGTTCACCATGACCGGACACCTGGGCGAAGTGATGCAGGAGTCGATGACCGCGGCGCTCACCTGGGTGCGAGCCAATGCGGAACGCTACGACATCGATCCCGACTTCTTCCGCAAGCAGGACATTCACATCCACGTTCCGTCGGGTGCGGTGCCCAAGGATGGCCCGTCCGCGGGCGTCGCGATGGTGACCGCCCTGGTGAGCCTGCTCTCGGGCCGCCCGGTCCGCCCGCGCGTGGCCATGACCGGGGAACTTTCCCTGACCGGCGTGGTGCTGCCGGTCGGCGGGATCAAGGAAAAGGTCCTGGGAGCGAAGCGCGCCGGGATCCGCGAGGTGATCTTGCCTGCGGAGAACGAGGCGAACGTCACCGAAGACCTGCAACCGCACATCCTTGAGGGAATGCAGATCCATTACGTCAGCACGGTGGATCAGGCCCTTGAGTTTGCGCTCTCCAAACCCACCGCGAAGGCGGGCCTGAAACCGGAGCAAATTCCGCCCGTTACGCCTGCGCCAGCAGGCGTGCCGCCGGTACACTGAATCACGAACGATACGAAGTAACGATATGAGGTAACGATACGAAGCAAAAAGGTCCGGGCCGCCTCTACGGTTCGGGCCTTTTTGCTTGCATGCTGGTTATTGAATATGCGATTGGCCGCTGGCTGGCCCCGCATCCTGTTAAGATTCCGCACATGGCACGTAAACTGTTTCCGATCTACGGCAGCGCCCTGGCGAACAATATGCTTGCCTGCATTGAGCGCGGCAGCCTGGTCGGCGATTTTGTAGCTGTCTACATGGACGAATACGACCGCAGCGGAATTCTAGGCGGCGCTGATCGCGATCGGGAACTCGTCGAAACGATTGGCCGCGAGGTTGTGCTGGCCATGATCGTGGAAATTCCCCGCGTGTTACCGCGATTTTTCGGCAAGACGCAGGGCAGCAAGCTCACGAAAGACGAGAAGGAATCGATCGAAGCGTTTTTTGGCGAGTGGATGGCTGCGCTCGGTCGCGCGTGGAATTGGAAGGCGGAGGACAAGCGCCGGTTCAGCCACGACCTGGAGTTGTATTCGAACGCGGGCGCGCCCCGGATCGCGGGGAAAAAAGCGCGCAAGCAGGAAAAAACGCCGCAGGAAGAGCCGCCCTTTATCGGGCGCGTTGCGCTGCTGCTGGATCCTTCCATGCTGGATCAGGCGCGGCAGGCAGCGCGCAAATATCACGATGAAGTGAAGCGCCTTGCGCCCAAAATTCTGCGGCAGACGCTGCAGCCCGGCAGAAAATAAATCATAAACCCTTGCATGCCCCCCCTGAAGGCGAAAGCCTGCGGAAAAAGTGGAAATATTTGTGGGTCGTGCCTTCAGGCACGATATAACACCTGTGTTTTTTTTAGGAGTTTTAACCCCTGAAGGCGTACAAATCGATTTTTCCGCAATCTGGGAAGCCTGCTCCACGAAGACCATGCGCTAGGAAGCGCGCTCGACGAGCGCGGCCGTGCCGCACGCCAGCACTTCGACGGCGCGCTGCATCATCAATTCGAACGTTTCCTTGCGCGTTTTTCCGCACAGATCGGAGAGCAACGTAATGTTTTCTCCGGCGATGGTTTGCGATCCCGCTCCGATCGATCCGGGCAGGCTGCGCGAGAAAACGTGCATGGATGTCTCTGCTTGTGTACGAATTCGCGCCGCTTTGATTTTATGTGTGACATCTGCTTGGCGCGCCACGAAATTTATCTGGTATGCTCCGGCGTGTAGCTCACTGGAACGTGCCGGATCATGCTTACACTGTTTTA
>DATLTA010000004.1:0-10639 GCA_035533775.1 Candidatus Dormiibacterota bacterium
CCGATCGGCAAAAACCGCGGAAGCAAAAACTCCGCTCACTCCACTCAATCTACACATTCAACTTACGCTGCGTAACTTTATTTCCTAACAGGTACTCCTTTAGAACCCAGGCCCGCCGATAAGGCAACTCGCCGCTTCGCAACCGCCGCTGCCGGCTCGGCCTGCACTCCCTGTTTCGCCTGGCTGCACCCCCGTAAATGCATGCACAAAATTTGGATGCGAGCCGCCCATTTTTCGTTACATTTACTCACTGCCGGGCGAAACTTCCTCACGCTACATGCGGGCAGGTAAACGCGTCAACCGTTTTGTTTCCCGGGAATAAACACTGCGCACAACCTGACCGTGAGGTATGCATTGCGCATGCAAGTGCTGCGCGGTGGAGGGCGAGAATTAGGTGGCGCCACGCCGGACAAACCTCGCGCACTGCAATTCCAAGTGGGCGCCGGGACAGGCGCGGAGAACCGGGGAGGAAGGCTAGCGCGTTGGCGGGTCCAGACGCCGCCGCAGTTCCTGCAACTCCTGCATACGCTCCAGCAGCCGGCCCATTTCGCCGCTCGGGCCTTTTGCCGCGGATTGCGCCTCGATCTGCCGCATCAGGGCCGCCAGCTCCAGGTCCGCGCGGCGGCGTCGCAGGACCGCCAGGCAGCTTTCGGCCTCTTCCCAGGTGGGCGGGGCGGCGGATTCGAAGGCGATTTCGAACAGAAGCCGCCGGTCACGGTCCTCCAGCGCCATGGCCAGCGCGGCTGCGTCCGGGCGTTGGCCCGATGCGCAGGCTTCCACCAGCACGGCGAGAATGCGCTCCACTTCCAGGCCGCCATGCAACTGCTCCGCGCGCAGCTCCATTGCCAGGCGCTCGCGAAACTCATCGGCTTCGATCAGCATCTGCACCAGGCGGCGCTCGGCGGGCTTTCCGGCGCGGCCCACCAGTTCGGGGCGCGCTTTCACTTCGCTGCGGCGTTCATTGGCGGCTTTGCGCATCGACTCGCGCAGCACCGGTTCCTCGATGCGCAACTGCTGCGCGATGCGCGTGGCCCACTCTGAGCGCAGGATGCGATCCGGGACGCGCTGGACGTAGGGCATTAGGAAATTCACGGCGCGAAGTTTCCCTTCCGCCGTGGACATGTCCATTTTCCGAGCGCGCGAAATCAGATAATCGACGTAGGTGGGCGCTTCGCTGAGCAATTTCGTGTAAGCCGCGGCGCCTTCGGATCGAATAAAGCTGTCGGGGTCCTTCCCTCCCGGCAATGCGAGCACGCGCACCTCGGCGCCCTGCTCGAGCAGGATCGCCAGCGAACGCTCGGTAGCGGCCTGGCCCGCGGTGTCCGGATCGTAATTGACGAGGATGCGGCGCGTGAAGCGGCTCAGCAGTTTCACCTGCGGCTCGGTCAAGCTCGTGCCGCAACTCGCGACAACGTTGGAAATTCCCGCGCGCGCCACGGCAATCGCGTCCATGTAGCCTTCGACCAGCACGGCGAAGTCGCGTTGCCGCAGCGCTTCCTTGGCGCGATCCAGGTGGTATAGGACGTTGCTCTTGGAATAGATGGGCGTCTCGGGCGAGTTCAGGTATTTCGGCAGGTCGTCGCCCAGGGCGCGCCCGCCGAACGCCACGATTTTCCCCGAATCGTTGGCGATCGGAAACATCACGCGCCGCCGGAAACGGTCGAAGAAGCGCCCGTTGGCGTCGCGGCTGAACAGGCCGGAAACTTCCAGAACTTTTTCGGGATATTTCTGCTTCATCGTGCGCAGTAGCGCTTCGCCGCCCGACGGAGCAAAGCCGATGCCGAAGCGCGTCATCGCTTCCGAGTCCAGCCCGCGATCGAGCAGATACGCTTTCGCCGCGCGGCCTTCCGGCGTGCCGTTCAACTGCTGCGCGAAAAACGCCGCCGCCTCGCGATGCATTTCCACCAGCGAAGTGCGCTGCTGATTCTGCTGGCGCTCCTCCGGCGTGCGTTCCCTGGCGCGCGGAATGGCGATGCCGCATTTTTCAGCCACGGCGCGCACCGCGTCCGGAAACGTGAGCTTGTCCATCTCCATCACGAACTTGAAAACGTCGCCGCCCGCGCCGCACCCGAAGCAGTGATAAATCTGCTTTACCGGATGCACCGCAAACGACGGCGTCTTTTCGGAATGGAACGGGCAAAGCCCCGTGAAATTCTGCCCGGACTTTTTCAGGCGGACGTACTCCCCCACCACGCGGACAATGTCCGCCTGTTGCTTCACGCGATCCGCAAAAGAGCCCGCTTCGGCCATAGGCGCACGATGGGAGTGCTGGAACCCGTATTGTACACGGGGCAGCGCCGCAGCGTCGCGTGTCTGCACGGGCGAAGCAGTCCTCTTCCCGGGCCGTGGCAACTCATTCGCAACGCAAGACTCGGGCGTGTGATAAATTGCCGGCGTATAAAGTTCCGCGAGGCCGGTAGGGCTCAGGGGAGGACGCGCATGAGAAAACTTTCCAGAAAATATTTCGCCGGGATGGCCGCCTTCGTATTGAGCTGCGCGCTGCTTGCCGCAACGGCCGCGCGCGCCGATGAAATCAAGGTTGTAACTTCCGGAGCGTTTTCGGCCGCCTACCTGAAATTGGCCCCGCAATACGAACGCGCCACGCACAACCAGATTGTGACCGAGTTCGGGCCCTCCATGGGCACCACGCATAACGCCATCCCGCTGCGCCTCGCGCGGGGTGAACGTATTGATGTGGTGATCATGGCCGCGCCCGCGCTGGCTGGCCTGATCCGACAGGGCAAGGTCCGCGCGGGCAGCCGGGTCGATCTGGTCGAATCCCACATCGGCATGGCCGTCAAAGCTGGAGCGCCCCGGCCCGACATCAGCACGGTCGAAGCGCTGAAGCGCACGCTGCTGGCGGCAAAATCGATTGGATATTCCGATAGCGCCAGCGGCGTTTACCTTTCCACCGTATTGTTTCCGAAGCTGGGGATCGTCAACCAGATCCAGGGCAAGGCCAGGAAAATCGAGGCCGATCCGGTGGGCGGGGCGGTGGCGAAGGGAGAGGTGGAGATCGGATTCCAGCAGATCAGCGAGCTGCGCCCGGTGAAAGGCATCGACATCGTGGGAGAGCTGCCGCCCGGGGCGCAGCATGTCACGGTGTTCGCCGCGGGCATTCCGCAAACGGCAACGCATCCGAAAGCGGCCAGGGCGTTCATCCAGTGGCTTGCGTCACCGGCGGCCTACGCGGTAATCAGAAAAAGCGGGTTGACTCCTGCCCACACGGCTGGAAATTAACCGGCCTGGCGCGCGCACCGGCGAAAAAAACGTCCCGCCCAGAAGCTCAGCGGCGTAAGAACCAATAGCACGCCGCACATGATAAAAAATTCGCGATAAATAGGGCCCGCCGGCGGAAATTGCACCGTCAGGATGCCCGGTCCCGATGATTCGCTGGTAATTCTGCCCACCGAGCCGGCGTGCAAGATCCAGCTTTTCACGCCCTCCATTCCGCGAACTGCAAATTCACCGGCAAGTCTGGCGAAAAGCAGAAGATCAAAGGTGAGGAGCAGGGCGAAAAGAATCCTCGACAGGATGGAAAGCAGATAAAAGGTTCTCTTCATGATCGGTCAGACGCCATATCCAAAGTGTTTGTGCCTTATTCCTTCAGCTCCACCACGGTGATTGCGTTTCCGCCGCGTTCCTCGGCTTCGGCATGGATCGTTTCGACCAGCGGATGCGTTTTCAGGAATTCGGCAAGACCGCGGCGAAGCGCGCCCGTGCCGTGTCCGTGAATGATGCGCAACTGGGACGAGCCGGCCAGCGCCGCCTGATCGAGGAATTTATCCACGCGGCGCGTGGCTTCCTCCACCGTGCAGCCGATCAGATTGATTTCTTCGCCGGCGGGCTCCGCGGAAGGCTGCGTGCTCATCGTAACGCCGCGCGGCAGCGAAGGCCTGGCGGGCGCGGCGCTGCCGACAATCTCCAGAATGTCGGCCAGTGCGATTTTCATGCGCAGGGGTCCCGCTTCGACTTCGGCGCCGGCATCGTCGCGGCGGCGAATCGTTACGGCCGTGGGCAGGCCGCGCACGCGGACGCGCGCGCCGGCTACCAGGTCGCTATGCGCGACAGGTTTTGGGGATTGCGCGGCGGCAACGCCCAGATCGGCCTGCGAATCGGAAAGGTGCGCGACCGTTGCCTGGTCGGCTTGCTCGCGGGCGTCGCCGCGCGCTTTCCCGATCTTGCGGCGCGCCTGCTTTTCCAGTTGCGCGCGCAGTTCGCGTTCCTTCACGGTTTCGATGACGCGGGCGACTTCCTTCTCATGCTTTTCAATCGTCTGTGCGAATTGCAGCTCGAGTTCCTTTAGGCGGGCGCGCTGCCGGGCGGTCCACTCGGTCTGCAGCTTCTTTTTTTCTTCGGCAAAGCCCTGCGCGGCGAGCGCGGCTTCGCGCTTCTGGGTTTCCAGTTCGTCGCGGCTGCGGTGCAGGTAGGCGATCAGCGCGGCGGCCTCGTGCGCTTCGGGAGAAAGTTGCGCGCGCGCACGGTCGATGACGTTCGCGGGCAGCCCGAGCCGCCGCGCGATGTCGATGCCGCTCGACCCGCCCGGCACGCCCACCATCAGGCGGTAGGTGGGCCGCAGATTCACTTCATCGAATTCGACGGCGGCATTGAGCACGCCTGGCGTGGTCGAAGCATACGTCTTCAGCCGGTCGTGGTGCGTGGTTGCCAGCGTGAGGCAGCCGCGCGCGCGGAACTCATCAAGCAGGGCCACGGCGAGCGCCGCGCCCTCCTCGGGAGCCGTGCCCGTACCCAGTTCGTCGACCAGCACCAGCGAGTGCGACGTGGCCTCCTCCAGCATCGCGCGCACGTTGAGCATGTGCGCGGAAAAGGTCGAAAGGTCCGCCGCGATGGACTGTTCGTCGCCGATGTCCACGAGCACGCGATCGACCAGCGGCAGCCGCGCCGTTTCCGCCGCGACGGGAATGCCGGATTGCGCGGAGAGCACGGCGATGCCCACCGTTTTCAGGGCCACCGTCTTCCCGCCGGTGTTCGGGCCGCTTATGACAAGCACGGTTTCCCGGCTTACACCCGGCAGGTTGCCCGAGCCCAAGCCGGCGCCAAGCGCCAGCGTCATGGGAACGACGCTGCGGCCATGCGCGCGCAGGGTATCGGCCAGGACCGGATGCCGCGCGTCTTTTAATTCAAGATAAGGCAGTTCCGGAGAGGGCGTTTCCGGCGAAAAAAGGCCGCGCGAATCGCCCGCGGTAAATTCCGGCAGCGTGCAATCGAAATCGCGGGCAAAACGTGCGCGTGCGAACACCGAATCGAGTTCCGCGACGGTTTCCACGGCAAAGCGCAGCGGTCCGAGATTGGCGCGCAAGCGCGCGGTCAATTCATCGAGGATGCGCGCGATTTCCGCGGCCTCGTCCTCGGAAAGCTGCACGAGCCGGTTGTTGAATTCGATGGTTTCAAACGGCTCGACAAACACGGTTTGCCCGGTGGCGCTGGCGGCGTGCACGACGCCTTGCACCTGTTTTCGCTCGGCGGCGCGCACGGGAATGACAAAGCGGTCGTTGCGCAGCGTGACGTAGTCTTCTCCGGAATCGCCGCCGCGCGCGCGCAGTATGTGCTCGAGCGATTTGCGGATCGTTTCGCGCGTGCGTCCCATGCTGCCGCGAATGCTTTTCAGTTCCGGCGAGGCGTCGTCGCTGATTTCGCCGTTGGGCAGCACGGCGCGGCGGATGGCCGCGGCCAGCGGACGCAGATCAGAGAGAGCCGCCGATCGCGTCCTGAGCAACGGAAATTTTCCGGCGGAATCAGGAGAACCCTCGCGCGAAGGTTCTCTTTGCAGGCTTTCGCGCAGCCAGGCGACCGTGTCCGCCAGCGTTACCGCATCGAGCAGCAACTGCGGCGCGAGCACGGATACGGGCGATTCGAGTTCGGCGAGCCATCGCTCGGGATCGGCCAGCGATCCGAATCCCATTTCCGCGCCGTCCCGCTGGAATGCGACCGCTTCGGCGATCAACGCAAACGCGGCGTCCAGCGCGGCCCGGTCCAGCGAAAAAGCGAGCGCCTCGACCGCGCGGCGCCCGGGCGCGCACGTCGTACGGCGGCGCAGCAACTCGCGCAGCCGGTCAAATTCGAGAATGTCCTCTGCGGTGCGCGACACTTTTTACTTTCCTTCCCCGCGCAGGCCGCCGCCCACCAGTCGCGCGGCCAGGAATTCTGCGGCTTCGGCGGGCGTGGGCGCCTGGTGCACCAGGGCGTCGCCGGATTCGCCCCGGCGGGACGCACGCCCTTGCTCGACTTCTCTCACGCGATCCAGAATCGGCCGCCAGAAATCTCCGAGCACGACAAACGGACAGGGCTCCATCGATTTCTTGTTGAGCATTTCCCAGACCACGGCGAGTTCGACCAGCGTGCCCGTGCCGCCCTTGCACGCGACATAGCCGTCGCCCAGGCGCACCAATTCGAACAGGCGGTCCTGCCAGGTGGCCATGCGCGTTTCCTCATCCACCCAGCGGTTGACGCGCGACCTGAAAACACTCGACGTCACCGCGATCACGCGCCCGCCGGATTCGCGCGCCCCGCGCGATACCCCTTCCATCACTCCGCCGTAGCCGCCCGTGCACACGGCAAACCCGGACGATGCCAACGCGCAGCCCAATTCGAACGCTTCCACGTAATCCGCGTTCCCGTCTTCCAGGTGCGAACTGCCGAACACCGTGATGATTTTTGTTTGCTCTACCATGCTGTCATGCAACGCCATTTTCCAAAGGGCTGAGCGAGCCTTTCCAGATTTGAAACTTCAGCGGCTCAAGTCGAAGGTTCCGATTTTGCCGGGGCCGCGACCCGCGGAACCGATTCCGCACCACGATGCCGGCGTCCGCGACCCTTTTTTATTTCCTTACCTTCCGCAACTTCTTCCTTTCGTATTTCCTTTTTTCTTTCCTTTGAATCGCCTGCGGCGCCGGCCTGAAATCCTCCACCATCGCCACGGCAATCGCGTCGATCACCCGGTTGGCGTCATGCGCGCTCAGGCTATTGTTGTTTCCCATGATCGAAAACAGGAGATGCTCCCCGCGAAGCGATGATGCGTAACCGGAAAGCGAATTCACATGACCGATTGTGCCTGTTTTCGCGAAAATGCGCCCGGCGGCAGGCGTATTTTTCATGCGGTCCGATAGGGTGCCATCTTCTCCGGCCACCGGGAGAGAGGAGCGGTACACCTGGCCCCAGGGCTGCGTGGAGGCGTAGCGCAGCATTTGCACGATCGCACGCGGCGTGACCAGATCCTTGCGCGACAGTCCTGATCCGTCGCTGAGCAGAACGTCGCCTTCGGCAACGCCCGCGGCGCGAAAAAAATCTGCGGCCGCCTTCAGGGCGTCTTCATAACCGGTTGCGCCGGTCTTTTCATGCGCGGCGAGCAGGAGCAGAAGCTCCGCGTGGAGGTTCTCGCTGTTTTTATTCGTCAGGCGAATATCGTCGGCAAGCGGCACCGAAGTATGCTCGGCCAGAACGGTCTGGGGCGCTCCGCGGCCGGGCTGTGGATCGCCGGCATGGCGGGAACGCGCGCGGCCATCGATTTTCACGTCCCGGGCCTGGAGAAGGCGCACCAGAAGGTGGGCGGCGTACTCGGCGGGTTCGTCGACGGCAATCGTGAGCCTGCGCGGCGGCGCGTTCAGCGGCATCACGCCGCTCACGCGAATCACCCGCGAGCCGGGATCGCGCGCGACGGCCAGATTTTCCTCGCTGTCGCGAGCGCCGGTGCGGATTGAATTCTCCACGGTATAAAAACCGGCCGCCAGGCCCGTATCGTAGATGGCCGGGGCTCCCACGCGAGGTCCGGGACGCAAGGTCAGTGCGAACGTATTGTCGTTGACGACGATGGCGGAAACCGCGGCGCCGTAGGACCAAAGGGTGTCGTCAACCGTCCAGCCGCTCGGAAATTGATCGTGCTGGAACAGGCTGTCATCGGCAATCACATCTCCGGTGATTTCCTTCACCCCGCGCGCCGCGACGGCATCGGCAAGCTCGGCAAGAACCTTTTCGGGCGGCCCTTCGCGCTCCTCATTCTTGTCGTAGGGAAATTTCCGGTTGGAAAGATTCGCGTCCCCGCCCCCGATCAGAACCAGATCGCCGTTCAACCGGCCGTTCGCTTCGAGCGCACCGTCCGAAACCACCGTGGTTTTCACGCGGTAGTCCGGCCCAAGCGTTGCCAGGGCAAACGCCGTCGTGAACAGCTTGGCGTTGGAAGCCGGCGCAAAGTATCTGCCGGCATTGCGCGCGTACAGAATCTGCCCCGTGGCGGCGTCGGTCACCAGCACACCCCACGATCCTTTGTCCGGGCCCGAAGCGCCAAGAATTGCCGCCACACGTCTGCCGAAGCGCGCCGCGTCCGGGCCCTTGGCGAGTTTCACTCCGGTGACATCCGCGCTGAAGTTCACCGATCGCGCGGGCCGCGGCTGCGCCAAGACTTTCGGCGCGCAAGCGAAGACAACCAAGCCGAACATGGCGCATCCAATGATGAGTATGAGTCGTCTTCTGTGCAAAGCCATCCAGCCGCTCCCAGGGAGAATCCGCGAAGAAAAAACGATTATAGTTTACACTCTCGCGGGAACTCGGGACGAATATCGATTCCCGGTTCGCCCTCGCATTGCGCGAGAACCGAAGACGCTCTATGATGACACGGGGAACCAGCCCGGAATATGCTCTGCTCGACTTCGAGGAGGAATACACTGATGAGAAAGATGATTTCGCTGCTGGTGGCACTCGCGCTTTTCTCCATTCCCGCCTTGGCCGCACCGGACAACAGCAAGGAAACCGACCGGGTCAAAAATGCAGGGACCGTGCTGTCTGAAATTTTGAACATCCCGGACGACATTCCGCAAGACCTGCTGGATAAGGCGGAATGTGTCCTCATATTCCCCTCTGTGCTGAAATTCGCGATCGGCCTTGGAGGAAGCTATGGCCGCGGCGTGATGATCTGCCGCAGCGGCGAACATTTCACCGGCCCCTGGGGCGCACCGTCCATGACGGCGCTGGAGGGCGGAAGTTTTGGATTCCAGCTGGGCGGTCAGGCGACTGATTTTGTGCTGCTGATCATGAACCCGCGCGGCGCAACGGCCATTTTGAAAAGCAAGGTAAAGCTGGGCGCGGACGTGGCGGCGGCAGCGGGGCCGAAGGGCCGCAACGCTTCCGCCAATACCGATGCCACGCTGCGCGCGGAAATTCTGTCTTATTCGCGCTCGCGCGGATTGTTCGCGGGCATTTCGCTGGAGGGCTCGACGTTGCGGCCCGACAACAATGCCAACGAAAAACTTTACGGAAGAAAGGTGACCGCCACGCAAATTGTGCGCCAAGGCGTGGTTGCGGTGCCGCCGTCGGCCCAGCAGATGGTCGCCCTGCTCAACAGGAAGTCTCCCAAGGACCTGTCCGATCCCGAGTCACTGAAGTAATATCGCGCCCGCTGCGGGACGCCGCGCCATCCACTGCAGGATGCGGCGTCCGGGCGGACGCATATGCGTGGAATCGCCCTGCCAGGGCCCGTTACCGAGGCCCTTCCCAGAGAATTGGGCGCACCAGCTTGCGCCCGGAGCGCGGTTCGACTAGGCTGAACGCATTGCGCGTGACTGCCGCACCGATTTTGCGATACGTTTTTGCAATGTAGCAGCGCAACGTATCGGGGCAATGCATAAAATTGCCCGGGAGCAAAACCCTTGGCTGGAAATTCGATCTGTCCCATTTGCCAAAAACGCCGCGCCGAGCGGTACTGCCCCGCCATGGGCGAGAAAATCTGCGCGATCGATTGCGGAACCGGACGCGAAGTCACCATCGATTGCCCGGTCGATTGCTCCTATCTGCTGGCGGCGCATCGCTGGGAGCAAGACCATCCGAAACCCCTCGCTGAAAACGAAATCCCGTTTCCGGACGTTTCGCTGCCCTCCGATCTGGTTCACTCGCGGGAAACAACACTGTCCGGCATCGGATACACAGCCGCAACCTACTCGCGGGAGAATGGCTCGCTTACCGACGCGGACGTCTTCGCCGCAACACATGCGATCGCCGAGGCCTACCGCACGATTCTTTCCGGCATCTATTACGAAAAGCCGCCTGACTATCCCATTGCCATGGGACTCTACGCCGCACTTGCGAAATTCCTCGAAGACGAAAAGCAGGTCGCAAGCGAACATCCGGAATCCCCCGGCCCGAAAGACGTGGAACTGTTTCACCTGCTGGTGTTTTTTCTGCGATTTGGCCGCCTGCGGTCCAATGGACGGCCGCGCACACGCGCGTTCGTCGAATTTCTGAAGACACAGTTCCCGGTGGAAGCGGCCGCAGCCGCACAAGAACCGCGCATTATCATGCCCTAGGGAATGACGTATCACGCAGCGGATCAATTCCCCTGTTCCATCCACCCTTTGTTGCTCTTCTCGCCTGACACTGTTTTGCCAGCCAGATCAAAAATAATGCAGCCTGTCATTTCTTGGTTTTAGCAGGACAGGCTTTAGCCTGTCGGGTTTGCGTTGTCGGCTCCGGTACAGGTGCGACAGGCTGAAGCCTGTCCTACTGGTGGGGGAGGCGCGAATTCGGGGCCGAAAATGAGTTGCCGGCCACGATCACCGGCAGGCGAGAGGAGGAGAAGGCGAGACGTGCGATGCCGACGCGTTCGGGCACGGACCCTGGTGGTAGCAGGGCA
>DATLTA010000005.1:0-19654 GCA_035533775.1 Candidatus Dormiibacterota bacterium
GTGCTGCCGCCGAGGTACGTCAGAATGGTCGCGAAGGCGCTGTCGCAGGTGGAACGGCCGGTGCTGGTGTGGCTGGAGTTCCAGGATTGCGCCGGGAACACGGAGTCGATGCTTCGCTCCAGCGATCCGCCGGTGGCGGACGTGGTTCTGAATCTACTCTCCTGGGAATATCACGAAACGATTATGGCCGGCGCTGGCAAGCAGGCGGAAGCCGCGCTGCAGCGCGTTGTCCATCAGGATGCGGGCAAATACATTGCCGTCGTCGAGGGCGCGATTCCGACCGCGGACGGCGGCGTTTATTGCACGATCGGAGGCCGCACGGCGCTGGATATTGCCACCGAAGTGTGCACGAACGCGGCCGCCGTCATTGCCGTGGGCGCGTGCGCCTGGGATGGAGGACTGGTGCGAGCCAATCCGAACCCCACGGGCGCGGTTGGATTGCAGGAAGCCGTGCCGTCCGTAAAGGTCGTGAACCTCAGCGGCTGCCCGCACAACGTGGCGAACACCGCGGCGGTCCTCGTCCATTATCTGACCTTCCATGAAATGCCCGCGCTCGACCAGTACAACCGCCCGCTATTCGCCTATGGACATATCATCCACGATCAGTGCGAACGCCGCGCCCACTACGACGCGGGGCAGTTCGTCGAGCAATGGGGCGATGAGGGGAGCCGCAAGGGCTGGTGCCTTTATAAGATGGGCTGCAAGGGCCCGGACGCAACCTATAACTGCCCAACGGTCCGGTGGAATAGCGGAACCAGCTGGCCGGTAAAAGCCGGGCACGGCTGCATTGCCTGCGCTTCTCACCGCTTCTGGGACGTGATGTCGCCGTTCTATAAACCCCTGCCGAAAGTTCCCGGATTCGGCGTTGATGTCACGGCGGAAGAAATCGGCTGGGGCGTTGTAGGGACGGTGGCCGCGCTCACCGCGGCTCACGCGGTGGGCAGCGTGGCGCGCGGAAGGAAAGACGGCGCGGATATTCAGAAGGAAGACACAAAATCGACTACCCCGCAATCCTAGGAGGCTCGGATGGCTCGCATCGTAGTGGATCCCATCACCCGGATCGAAGGGCACCTTCGAATCGAAGCGCAGGTGGACGGCGGCAAAGTCTCGGACGCTTGGAGTTCCGGAACAATGTTTCGCGGCATTGAATTGATTGTTCGCAACCGCGACCCGCGCGAAGTCTGGCTGTGGACGCAGCGGATCTGCGCGGTTTGCACGATGGTGCATGCCCTGGCTTCGGTCCGCGCGGTTGAGAACGCCCTGGGCATCGAAGTTCCGGACAACGCGCGCCTGGTGCGCAATATTATTTCGGCCAGCCAATACATTCAGGACCACGTCGTGCACTTTTACCATTTGCACGCGCTCGATTGGGTGGACATCACCGGGGCGCTCAAGGCCGATCCAGTAAAAACCTCCCAACTCGCGCAATCCATCTCCGAGTGGCCCAAATCGAGCGCCTCCTATTTCCGAGGCGTGCAGGGCCGCGTCAAGGCGCTTGTGGAGAGCCGCCAGCTCAGCCTGTTTACCAGCGGGTATTGGGGACATCCGGCCTACCGGCTGCCTCCCGAGGCGGACCTGATGGCCGTGGCCCACTATCTGGAAGCGCTCGAATTTCAGCGCGATTTTATACGGATTCATGCGGTGCTCGGCGGGAAGAATCCCCATTTGCAAAGCTTTCTGGTCGGCGGCATGACGACATCGCTCGACCCGAATGAGCCGCAGGCCCCGCTCAATCCCGAACGCATCGACTTTCTGGTCCAGGTGGCCCAGACCGCCAAGACATTCGTCGATCAGGTGCTGATTCCGGACGTTCTGGCGGTGGCGAGTTTCTACCAGGACTGGTTCAGCCTGGGCCAGGGGCCCGGGAACTACCTGAGCTATGGCGGGTTCCCGCAGGGCGGCATCCAGGATACGGCGCGCTATTTCATGCCCCAGGGCATCATTCTCAACAACGACATTTCCAAGGTTTATCCGGTGAATCCCGACAAGGTCGCCGAATACGTTACCCATTCCTGGTATGAATATGCCGAAGGGGATCAGGTTTCGAAACCTCCCTATGATGGCGAGACCAATCCCAAATACGCCGGGCCGAAGCCGCCTTATGAGTTTCTCGATGTCGACAAAAAATATTCCTGGGTAAAGTCGCCACGGTACGACGATCGCGTCATGGAAGTTGGCCCGCTTTCGCGCATGCTGGTGGCCTACGCTTCGGGGCAGCCGGAAGTGAAAGCGATGGTGGATGGGGTGTTGGCGAAATTCAAGGCTCCGCCGGCGGCGCTGTTTTCCACCCTGGGCCGCATCGCCGCTCGCGCCCTGGAGACGCAGTTGCTCTCCAATCACATCGTGGAGTGGATCGAACAGTTGCGCACCAACATGCACAGCGGCAACCTGCGCATACACAACGGAGAGAAGTGGGATCCCGGCACCTGGCCCAGTTCGGCCCGGGGATATGGCCTGTTCGAAGCGCCTCGCGGCTCGCTGGGCCATTGGGTCGAGATCGAGAACACCCTGGTGAAGAATTATCAGATTGTCGTGCCGACCACCTGGAACGCCGGTCCTCGCGACGCCAAGGGGCAGCGCGGTCCATATGAGACCGCGCTGCTCAAGACGCCCGTAGCCGATCCGGAGCGTCCGCTGGAAATCCTGCGCACGGTCCACTCGTTTGACCCCTGTCTGGCCTGTGCCGTTCACGTGGCAGATGCGCGCGGGCGAACCTATGCCCGCCGGGAAGCTTGACGAGAGCGAGGGAGCCATGACGACTGCACCTCATTCCATTGGCGTGAAAACCCCTTCGGGCGCGAAAGAAAACCTCGTACGAGTGTACGTTTGGCAATGGCCCGTGCGGATCGCCCATTGGCTGATTTTTCTCTCCATCATAGTGCTCAGCTTCACCGGCTACTACCTCTACGATCCTTTTATCATTTCCAGAGGCGACGGCCGATTTCTGATGGGGACGATGCGATTTATTCATGAGGTCGCCGCGTTCGTCTTCATTACCGCCTTTCTGCTGCGCGTCTACTGGTTCTTTATGGGCAACAAATGGGCCCGGTGGCGTCAGTTCCTGCCGATCGGAAAACAACAGCGGCGGGGCTTCGTCGGGCAGATGGAATATTACCTGTTTATCCGGCGGAGGCCGGTCTCCCGGATGGGCCACAATCCTCTGGCGGCCGCAACGTATCTGTTCATGTACGCTCTCATGCTGATCCAGATTCTTACGGGGCTGGCTCTGTACAACCATATACTCGGTAGCCGGGTGCTGGGCTTCTTCATTGGCTGGCTTCCGGCCCTGATGAGTGTGCGCTATTTGCGCGAGATTCATTTTCTGATCATGTTTGCCTTCGGAGCGTTCGTCATTCACCACGTTTACAGCGCAATCCTGATTGGAATCGAGGAAGGCACCGGGCTGGTGGGCGGAATATTTTCCGGGTACAAGTTCTTTACCGAGAGCAGGGTAAAGGAAGACGCCTCGCACCACAAATGAGGCGAAGGCCGAAATCGCGAGAGGCAAAACTTGCGGATTTCGTATAAGCGGCGAGGCAGGTAAAAATGGAGACGAATCCAGCGCAAAACATTATGGTAGTCGGGGTGGGCAACACCATCCATTCCGATGACGGCGCCGGCATACATGCCCTCGAACGCCTCCAGCGTGACCCGCGCCTGCCGCCCGGCGTTTCGTTCCTCGACGGAGGCACGTTCGGAATCGAACTGCTGGTTTACCTGCAGGAGTGCACAAGATTGCTGTTGCTGGATGCCGTGGATGTTGGCGAGCAGGCGGGAACCCTGGTATACATGACCGGCAGGGAGTTGCGGGGCCTGCCTTGCGGCGCAAGCGTGCATCAGCTCGGCCTGGCGGACCTGCTGGCAACTTTGCCGCTGGTTTCCGAAATTCCAAGGGAAATCGTGCTTCTGGGAGTGCAGCCGTCTTCGACCGATTGGGGGACCGAGCTGTCCGCTCCGGTGGAGGCGGCGATGGGGCCTCTGGTGGAAGCCGCAATCGAGCAGTTGCTCGGGTGGTCGCGGCCGGCGGTTGTTGCCGGCGGGCCGGGCGCGCACGCCGACTCTTGCGGAAAAGGGGATTCATAAAATGTGCCTCGCCATTCCTGGGAAAATTCTAACCATCGAGGAACAAAATAACGTGCGCATCGGCCGCGTGCAGTTTGGCGGCATCACGCGCGAAACGTGCCTGGATTTTTGCCCGGAAGCGGAGGTAGGGGACTACGTGATCGTGCATGTGGGTTTCGCGATCAGCCGCGTCGATCGCGAAGAGGCGGAGCGGAGCTACGCCCTGCTGGAATCCATGGGCGTGTTGGAAGCGGAGTTGCAATCCGATCTGGAAGATTTGTGAAGCTGCCGGAGCAGGTTGGCGGCCGGAGGGGCGAGTGAAATATCTCGACGAGTACAGGGACGGCCGCATCGCGCGAGCGTTGATGGCCGAGATTGCGCGCCGGGCGACCCGCCCGTGGGTGTTAATGGAGATTTGCGGAGGGCAGACGCATACGCTGATGCGTTTCGGAATCGACGAGATGCTGCCGCCCGGCGTCGAGATGGTCCACGGCCCGGGTTGCCCGGTTTGCGTGACCCCGCTGGAGATCATCGATAAGGCCATCGACATCGCATCGCGGCCCGGGGTCACGTTAGTGTCCTACGGCGACATGCTGCGCGTTCCGGGCTCCCATCAGGACCTGTTTCAGGTCAAGGCGAATGGCGGGGACGTGCGCATCGTTTATTCGCCGACCGAAGCGCTCAAATTCGCGCGCGCCAACCCCGGCCGCCAGGTAGTGTTCTTCGCCGTAGGCTTTGAAACCACGGCTCCGGCGAACGCGATGGCGGTGTGGCAAGCCAAGCGGGAAGGTTTGAAGAATTTTTCGATGCTGGCCTCCCACGTCCTGGTGCCGCCGGCGATACGCGCGTTGCTGAGCTCGCCGCGCAATCGGGTGCAGGGCTTCATCGGGCCCGGCCACGTCTGCACGGTCATGGGATACCGCGAGTACGAAGAATTGATCCGCGAATTTCGCGTGCCCATCGTGGTGGGAGGTTTTGAGCCAGTGGATTTGCTGGAAGCGATCCTCATGCTGGTCGTGCAGCTGGAAGAGGGCCGCGCGGAAGTGGAAAATCAATATGTTCGTTCCGTTACCTACGAGGGCAACCTGCCTGCGCAAAAAGTTCTGGCGGAAGTTTTCGAGGTTTGCGACAGGAAATGGCGCGGCCTGGGCGGAATTGCCGAAAGTGGCCTCGCCTTGCGCGCGGAATACGCCGATTTTGACGCGGACCGCATTTTCGGGACGCAGGGAGTGACCGCGGAAGAGCCCGCCGAATGCATCAGCGCTGAAGTCCTGCAGGGTTGGAGGAAGCCGACCGATTGCCCGGCATTTGCAACGCGCTGCACGCCGGAAAATCCACTGGGCGCGCCGATGGTATCGTCGGAAGGAGCCTGCGCGGCGTATTATCAGTATCGGCGGCACTTGGCAACGGCGCCGGGAGGGCGATGATGACACGCGGCACAAAACAGGAAACGAACATCGAGGCCGGCTTAGTTTGCCCCGTTCCCATCGTTTCCCGCGATTCCGTATTGCTGGGCCATGGCAGCGGCGGCAGGATGAGCGCCGAACTGCTCCACGATATTTTCCTTCCCGCCTTTCAGAATTCCGTGCTTGCGCGGCTGGATGATCAAGCCATCGTGGAAGTGAATGGCTGCCGGCTGGCATTCACCACCGATTCCTTCGTCGTGAAGCCCATGTTTTTTCCGGGAGGAGATATCGGCTCGCTTGCCGTCAATGGCACGATCAACGATCTGGCGATGGGCGGCGCGGTGCCGTTGTTCCTGAGCTTGGCATTCATTTTGGAGGAAGGCCTGTCGATGGATGTGCTGCGCCAGGTCGTCGAATCGATTCGAGTCGCCGCCGGACTGGCGGGGGTATCGATCGTGACCGGCGATACGAAAGTCGTGGAAAAGGGCAGCGGAGACGGAATATTCGTAAACACCTCGGGCATCGGAATGGTTCCGGGCAGTCTGTGCCTTTCCGCGGACCAGGCGCGTCCGGGCGATCGCGTTTTGCTCAGCGGCACGATTGGCGACCACGGGATCACGATCCTGTCCCAGCGGGAAGGCTTGCAGTTCGAGAGCGCCATTCAGAGCGACACCGCGGCGCTGCACACGCTCGTGGCGGATATGCTCTGCGCCGGGGACGGCATTCGATGCCTGCGCGACCCGACGCGCGGCGGCCTTTCCAGTTCCTTGAATGAGATTGCCGGGCGGTCGCAGGTGGGAATTCATCTGGACGAAACGTCGATTCCGATTCGCGAGGACGTGCAGGGCGCGTGCGAGATGCTGGGGCTCGATCCGCTGTATGTGGCGAATGAAGGCAAGCTGGTTGCCATCGTCGATCCGCATTCGGCGGAGCCGGTGCTCGAAGCGATGCGGCAAAATCCGCTGGGCCGCGGCGCGCAAATCATTGGAACCGTCACGGACACTCATCCCGGCCTGGTCACCATGCGCACGCGGCTGGGGACCTCCCGGATCGTGGATCTGCTTTCCGGAGATCAGTTGCCGCGCATTTGTTAGGAGACGCCCATGCATGAGATGGGCATTGCGAACTCGATTTTGGAATCGGTCCGCGCCGAAGCGCGGCGCTTCCCGGGCGGGCATATCTGCAAAGTCGGAGTCCGGGTTGGAGAGCTTTCCGGAGTGAACCCGGAGGCCATGACTTTTTGTTTTGAGGCGCTGGTGCGCGGCACCGATCTTGAGCCGCTGGGCCTGGATGTGGAGTATTGCCTGCGGCGCCACGAATGCCGGGACTGCGGCCAACCGTTTATTGTGGACCGTGAGGGCATGGAATGCCCGGAATGCGGCAGCCTGGATTCACGATTTATCGGCGGAGACGAGCTGGAACTCATCTATTTGGAGGTTGATGATGGAGCGCATGCCGCTGGAGCGTAAGGTATTGAACGAAAATGGACGCATTGCCGCCGAGTTGCGCGGCCGTTTTGCCGAACACGATGTCCTCTGCCTCAACCTGATCAGCTCGCCCGGCTCCGGTAAGACCAGCCTTCTCGAGCGCACACTGGAAAGTTTTGCGCCGGGCGAGCGCGTGGCCGTGCTGACCGGCGACATTCAGACCGAAAATGATGCGCGGCGGCTGGCGCGGTTTGGCTTTCCCGTGAAGCAGATCACCACCGGCGGAACGTGTCACCTGGACGCTCGCATGATCGAACGCGCACTCTCCGATTGGCGTCTGGAAGATATCGATTTGCTGCTCATCGAAAATGTCGGCAACCTGGTTTGCCCTTCCAGCTATGACCTGGGCGAGGCTGCGAAGATTGTGGTTCTCAGCGTCACCGAAGGAGAAGACAAACCGCTCAAGTATCCTTCCATTTTTTTCAAGTCGGAGCTGCTCGTGTTGAACAAAACGGACCTGTTGCCCTACGTGCCCTTTGATATCGATGCGGCCGAAAAGAATGCGCGCCAGGTCCACGGCAATATGGAAATTGTGCGCGTCTCTTGCGTGACGCGCGAGGGACTGCAGGAATGGCTCGATTGGCTGAGACGCAAACGGGCGGCGCCGCAGGCTGCGGCCGTGTCCGCCTCCACCAACCCCTAGCAGACTGCGGAAAAAGTGGGGGATATTTGTGGGTCGTGCCTTCAGGCACAACAAAACACCTGCGTTTCCTTCAGGGGTTTCAACCCCTGAAGGTGCATCGTGTACTTTTTCCGCAGCTTGTTAGGGCCCAATGCAAATCCGCAAAGAAATTTTGGTCTCGGGAATCGTTCAGGGGGTCGGGTTCCGGCCCTACATTCATCGGCTGGCCACGGACCGCAGCCTGGTGGGCACCATTTGCAATACTTCCTCCGGCGTCACCATTGAAGTTCAGGGCCCCATCCAGCTGGTCGAAGATTTTCTGGAGCGACTGCCCGCGGATGCTCCATTGCTTTCCCGCATCCTGGACGTATCGGTTCGCGAAATCCCCTGCAATGGTGATCGGGAATTTCAGATTTTAGCGAGCAGTGTGGGAGACCCCGTCTTCACGCTGATCTCCCCGGACGTGGCCGTGTGCGGGGACTGCCTGCGTGAGCTGTTCGACCCGCGCGACCGGCGGCATCTCTATCCTTTCATCAATTGCACGAATTGCGGCCCGCGCTTCACGATTGTTCGCGGCATTCCGTACGATCGCTCCCGCACCTCGATGGCGGCGTTTCCGCTGTGTGACGCGTGCCGCAGGGAATATGACGATCCTCGCGACCGCCGCTTCCACGCCCAGCCGAACGCCTGCTGGAAATGCGGGCCGCAACTTGTCTTGTGGGATGCGCGCGGCCGCCCGATCGAGACTTCCGATCCAATCCAGGAAGCGGCGCAGAGGCTCCGGTTTGGGAAAGTGGTCGCCGTGAAGGGGCTGGGAGGCTTTCACCTGGCCGTGGACGCAACCAATCCCGCCGCAGTCGAACTGCTGCGCCACCGCAAACATCGCGTCGAAAAACCATTTGCGGTGATGGTGCCGGACATCGAGACCGCGGAAAAACTCTGCGAAATCGATGAAGCCGCACGCGCGGCGCTGACCTGCCTGCAGCGGCCCATCGTGCTGTTGCCGCGCAGCAAGGATGCCAAGGTCGCCGCCGCGGTGGCCCCCGGCCAGCACGATCTGGGAATCTTTCTTCCTTACACGCCGCTCCATCACCTGCTTTTCAAGGCGGGAGAATTTTCAGCTCTGGTCATGACCAGCGGAAATCTGAGCGAGGAGCCGATCGCAATCGACAACCGGGAAGCGGCCGCGCGGCTGGCCGGCGTGGCCGACTATTTTCTGGTGCACAATCGCGACATCCTGCTTCGGTGCGACGATTCGGTCGTGCGGCTTGCCGCCGGACGCCTGCGGCAGGTTCGACGCTCGCGCGGATATGTGCCCGCGCCGGTCCAGCTGCGCGAGGAAACGCCCCCGATTCTCGCTGTGGGAGGAGAACTTAAAAACACGATCTGCCTGACGCGCGGGAAACTCGCCTTCCTGAGCCAGCACATCGGCGATCTGGAAAATCTTGAGAGTTATGATTTCTTTCGCGAAGCGGCCGAACATCTTTCGAAAATCCTCGATATCTCTCCGAAAATCATCGCCCACGATCTTCATCCGGGCTATTTCTCCACCACTTGGGCCCTGGCGCAGACCGGCGTGCGCCGGGTTGGCGTCCAGCACCACCACGCGCACGTCGCATCCTGCATGGCGGAAAACGGAATTGAAGGGAAAGTTGCGGGAATCGTCCTGGATGGGACCGGGTACGGGACGGACGGACACATCTGGGGCGGGGAAATCCTCGTCGCGGATTACGCGGGCTTCGAGCGCGCCTGCCATTTTTCGTATGTGCCCATGCCGGGAGGCGCCGCGGCGATCCATGAGCCCTGGCGCATGGCGGTCAGCCATCTGGCACAGGCGTCCGGGCGGGAGTTTCTGGAATGGGATATTCCATTCGTTCGCGGGCTGGACCGCGCAAAAACCGAGGTAATTCTTCAGATGATCGACCGCCGAATCAATTCTCCGCTTACTTCAAGTTGCGGCAGGCTGTTCGACTCCGTGGCAGCCGTGATCGGAATCCGGGGAAAAGTGAATTACGAAGGGCAATCCGCAATCGAACTGGAAATGCTGGCGCGGTCCTCCTCAGACGCGGGCGCCTACCCGTTCGACTGCCGCCGGGGAAATGCAGGCTGGCAGATCGGAACGCGGTCTTTATTCTCGGCCATTGTGGAGGATCTGGCTCGAAATGTGGCCCCGGAGACCATTGGCCGGCGTTTCCACAATGGATTGGTCGAATCGCTCTCCGATGTGATGTGCCAAATTGGCCGGGGATCAGCCATCCATCGAGTCTGCCTGAGCGGCGGCGTGTTTCAGAACGTGCTCGTGCTGGAGGGACTGGTTCGCAGGCTTCAGGCGAATGGGTTTGAGGTGTTTGCCCATGCCGAAGTGCCTGCCGGCGATGGCGGACTGAGCCTGGGACAAGCGCTGGTTGCGGCGCATGCCTAGCCGTAAAACTCAAAAGTTCCCACAGCGTTGTTGAGATTTCCCCGGCGACAATCGGAAAACAGGCTATATTCAGGAGGCGGGTTCGGTGCAATCGATGGCATTGAATGTGACATTCATCGATGGTACCTGAGAGGGAACAACAGACGGGTCCGAGCCGAAAGTGGCGGACGAAGTAACGGATAAATATGCCGGCACACTCCATATTGCGGCGCGAACATTTCGACCAGTTCCTCGATGCGCTGAAGAATCGCGGATATCAGGTCATCGGGCCAACCGTCCGCGATGGCGCCATCGTTTATGACGAACTGAACGCGGCGCACGATCTGCCCGTTGGGTGGACGGACGAACAGGAGGGCGGCACCTACCGGCTGAAGAGGCGAAACGATGCGGCCCTGTTCGGCTACGTGGTTGGGCCGCAATCCTGGAAAAAATTCCTGCATCCCCCGGCCGTGCGCCTGTGGCAGGCCGACCGCTCGGGAAAAACATTTCAGATTGAGGAAGAAAAACGCGCGGCTTCAAAGATGGCCTTCATCGGCGTGCGCGCCTGCGAGTTGCACGCCATCGCCATACAGGACAAAGTGTTTCTCGATGGGAGTTTTGTCGATCCGCTCTACAAAGCGCGCCGCGAGGGCGCACTGATCGTGGCGGTGAATTGCGGCCAGGCGGGGAACACCTGCTTCTGCGCATCCATGGATGCCGGGCCGAAGGCGGAGTCCGGCTTCGATCTGGCGCTCACCGAAATCCTGGAGGGCGCCGAACATTACTTCGTGGTGGAGGCTGGAACGCCGCTGGGCACCGAAATTCTGTTGCAGGTGCCCCATCATCCCGCGGGCGAGGCGCAGGTGGAAAAGGCCGGGGAAATCCACTCGAGGACGGCTCAGCAAATGGGCCGCACCATGGACACCACGGACATCAAAGGGCTTCTCTACGCGAATCTGGAGCACTCGCGCTGGGACAACGTCGCTTCTCGATGCCTGGCCTGCAGCAATTGCACGATGGTTTGCCCCACGTGTTTCTGCACGACCGTCGAAGACGTGACCGACCTGTCGGGCGATCATGCGGAGCGCTGGCAAAAGTGGGATTCCTGCTTCACGATGGACTTTTCGTACATTCATGGCGGGAGCATTCGAAGCTCCACCAAAAGCCGCTATCGCCAGTGGATGACGCACAAGCTGGCGAGCTGGTTCGATCAGTTTGGTAGCTCCGGGTGCGTTGGCTGCGGACGCTGCATTACCTGGTGCCCGGTGGCGATCGATATCACCGAGGAGGTCCGGGAGATTCGCGCCACTGACCTTCGGACAAAATCCAATGCGAAGGAGCCTGACGATGGAAACACTGGAACGAATCCTCGCTGAGCATCCATTCCTGCGGGATATGGAGAAGCGGTATTTGGACCTTCTTGTGGGATGCGCGTCCAATGTGCGGTTCGATGCCGGCGAATTCATTTTTCGCGAAGGGCAGGAGGCGGACCAGTTCTATCTCGTTCGCCACGGCGTCGTAGCGGTCGAGGTTTTTGCCGGCCCGTCCGGCCAGATCACGATCACCACGATCGGCGAAGGCGAGGCCCTGGGATGGTCCTGGCTGTTCCCGCCGTACCGGTGGAAATTCGATGCGCGCGCCGTCGAGCAGACGCGAGCCATTGCCATCGACGGAAAATGGTTAAGGACGAAATGCGAGGCCGACCATGATCTGGGCTACGAACTGTTGAAACGTTTTGCCCACATGGTGGAGCAGAGGCTGGACGCCACTCGTTTGCAGTTGTTAAATGTCTATGAAACCCATACCTGAGGGGAATCAGATCGCAACAGCCTCCCATCCGATGGCGCCCTCGCCTTTCGTGGTGCAAAGGCTGCGCCGGGAAACTCACGATACGTTTACTCTGGAGCTGCGCCCCGTCAACCCCGCCGGACGATCCCCCTTTGTCGCTGGGCAATTCAATATGCTGTACGTCTTCGGAGTGGGCGAAGTGCCCATGTCCATTACCGGCGACCCTGGGGATCAGGAAACGATGGTGCACACCACGCGCAGCGTCGGCGCCGTCACCTCGGCTGTGTGCAGGCTGAAACGCGGCGACATGGTGGGGATTCGCGGCCCCTTCGGGAGTAGCTGGCCGATGGAAGAGGCGGCCGGCAAAGATGTGATTATCGTGGCCGGCGGCGTGGGGCTCGCGCCGTTGCGCCCGGTTGTCTACCAGATCCTTTCGGACCGCATGAAATACGGGCAGGTCAGCCTGATTTATGGTTCTCGCGCTCCCGCCGATATCCTGTATCAGAAGGAACTGGAACAATGGAGGTCCCGGCTGGACTTTCGCACCGAGGTCGCCGTTGATCGCGCCCCGGCCGCCTGGCGAGGTTCGGTCGGCGTCGTCACCGCCCTGATCCCCAAAGTTTCTTTCGATCCTCAACGAGTGGTGGCCATGGTATGCGGGCCGGAAGTGATGATGCGCTTTGTGGTACGCGAGCTGGAAGCCCGCGGGGTAGGCAGGAAGCAGGTCTACGTCTCGATGGAACGGAACATGAAGTGCGCGGTTGGTTTTTGCGGCCACTGCCAGCTGGGTCCGCAGTTCATCTGCAAGCAGGGCCCTGTTTTCCGTTACGATCGGATTGCGCCATTGCTGAGGATACGCGAGCTGTGAGATGAAGCGAACCAAAAAGCCCAAACTTGCCGTCTGGAAATTCGCCTCCTGCGACGGCTGCCAGCTCACTCTGCTGGATTGCGAGGATGAGCTGCTGGCCGTGGCCCGGGAAGTGGAAATTGCCAATTTTGCGGAAGCCTCGCGGATGGTGGTAAAAGGCCCGTACGACCTGTCTCTGGTCGAAGGCTCGATCACCACGCCCCGTGACTCGGAGCGCATTCAGCAGGTAAGACGCGCGTCGAAATTTCTGGTCACCATCGGCGCGTGCGCCACTGCCGGAGGGATTCAAGCCCTGCGGAATTTTCAGAATGTGAAGGAATTCATCGCCATCGTTTACGCACAGCCCGCCTATATCGAGACGCTCGGCAAATCCACCGCGATTGCCGACCACGTGCGTGTCGATTTCGAGCTGCGCGGGTGCCCCATCAGCAAGGATCAGCTCCTCGACGTGATGCGGGCATTTTTGCATGGAGGCAAGCCCAATACGCCGTCTTATAGCGTCTGCATGGAGTGCAAGAGGCGGGGAACGGTCTGCGTGATGGTCGCTCACGGCACGCCGTGTCTTGGGCCCATTACCCATGACGGGTGCGGCGCGATTTGCCCCGTCTACAATCGCGGCTGCTACGGATGTTTTGGACCCAAGGAAACGCCGAACACGCATTCGCTGGCCGCGCGCTGCGGCGAACTGGGAATGAAGGAGCGGGACATTGTGCGCGTCCTTCGAAATTTCAACGCCTGGGCAGAACCGTTTCGCCGGGAAAGCGAGGCCCATGAAAACCAAGTCCACCAAGTCCACGAAGACAAGGACCATTCGGGTTGATTACTTGACCCGCGTGGAGGGCGAAGGCGGACTCTACGTGAAGGTCAAGGGCGGCACCGTAGTGGATGTGAAACTCAAGATCTTCGAGCCGCCGCGATTTTTCGAAGCATTCCTGCGCGGGCGCAGCTGCGAGGAGGCGGCGGATATCACCTCGCGCATCTGCGGCATCTGCCCGATCGCTTATCAGATGAGCGCGGTCCATGCGATTGAGGACGCGCTCGGCGTGAAGGTGGAAGGACAGTTGCGCGCGCTTCGGCGGCTTGTCTATTGCGGGGAATGGATCGAAAGCCACACGCTGCACGTGTACATGCTGCACGCCCCGGATTTTTTGGGGTATCCCGATGCCATCCGCATGGCAAAAGATCATCCCGATATCGTTCAGCGCGGCTTGCAGCTGAAAAAGGCCGGAAACGAAATCGTACGTTTGATCGGCGGCAGGGAAATCCATCCCATCAACGTTCGCGTGGGAGGTTTTTATAAGGTGCCCGCGAAGGAGTCGCTGCGCGCCCTGGCTGAGCAATTGAAGTGGGCCCGCGACGCGGCTCTGGAAACGGTGCGCTGGGTGGCGACGCTGCCTTTTCCGGAATTTGAGCAGGATTTCCTGTTTGTCGCCCTGCGGCACGAAAAGGAATACCCCTTCAACGAAGGCCGGATCGTTTCGAACCGCGGGCTGGACATTCCCGTTCACGGCTACGATCAGCTTTTCTCCGAAGAACACATTGCGTACTCCAGCGCGCTGCATTCCGAGATGAAGGACCAGGGAGCCTACTTTGTCGGGCCTCTGGCGCGCTACAACCTGAATTTTGACCGGCTGTCCCCGCTGGCCCGGGAGGCGGCGATAGCCGCCGGCCTGCAACCGGCCTGCAGGAATCCATTTCAGAGCATCGTGGTGCGAAGCGTTGAAATTCTGCACGCCTGCGAGGAAGCCCTGCGAATTATCGAGCAATATGAAATGCCGGAAACCCCGGCGGTGAAATACGAGATGAAAGCCGGAACAGGATATGCCTGCACGGAAGCCCCGCGCGGAATTCTGTATCATCGCTACCGCTTCGACGCTCACGGCACGATTCTGGACGCGAAAATTGTTCCGCCTACTTCGCAAAACCAGAAAACAATCGAGAACGACTTGAAGCAGTTCGTTCCCGCGAATCTCTCCCTTCCAGAAGAAGATCTTCGCTGGCGCTGCGAGCAGATTGTGCGCAATTATGACCCGTGTATTTCTTGCTCCACGCATTTCCTGAAATTGCAGATGGAACGCGTGTAGGAATTGTGCGCGCAGGCCGGCTTTGCCGATTGACGCCGACGAACGTTTTTATGTTTATGCTGATGGATTTTACGAGTGCCTGGTTATGAGCGGACGCGCGAAAAATAAAGCCGCACCGGCCAAACGGGCGCGGACAAAGCGCATTTCGCAGATATCGTCCGCCGGTTCCTCCGCGCTGGTCGTCGGCGTGGGGAATCCGCTTCGCGGGGACGATGCCGTCGGCAGAATTATCGCCGGCCGCGTCAGGCGGCGAAAGCGGCCGTTTCTCAATGTCGTGGAATGTTCCGGCGAAGCTGCCGACCTGATGGAATTGTGGCGAGACGCGGGCACGGTCATCGTTGTGGACGCAGTCTACCCCGGCACTTCAGGCCCTGAAGCGGCAGTCAGCCGCCGCAGTCGCCGTATTCACCGCTTCGACGCCACCGGAAAGGCCTTGCCCGCCTGCTTTCATAAACTTTCGACGCACGCCTTTGGCCTTCACGAGGCGGTGGAACTGGCGCGCGCCTTGCACCAGCTTCCGCAACGCCTGATCGTCTTTGGAGTCGAAGGCAAGCGATTCGATACCGGCAGCCCGCTCTCCGCCGGGGTGCGAAAGATTGTGCCGCGCGTTGCCGATCTTGTGGTTGCGGAGGCCCGCCGGCAGTTAAAAATCAGGTAAATGCCGGCAGGAACGCTACCCCTGCGACTTCCATTTCCAAATATCTTCATTCTGGTGGAAAATAGCTCGCGCAATCTGCACACTCGCTTTTGCCGCAGTGAGTATGTGCGCCCCAAGGACGTATGGGGGACAGGACGGGTGCGGAATCGACAGGAATCTTAAGCGAACCGGGAGGATCGGATGGATCGTTTTGCGCGCGGGCAATTTCAAGTGGGATACGAAGCACGGATTGACCTTGGCGCACTGCGCCAGAAGCGCATCGCCAACGCGCAGCGCCGGCGTGAGGAGGCTCAGCTGGACGCGCTGCTTTTGTGGAAAGACGAAAATGTCCGCTATCTCACCGACCTGCGCCCGCAACTCATCGCCGGCAAGACCACCGCGCTGAATGGAACGCTGCTGACGGCGGATCATCCCCCGATCCTGTTTTGCTCGGGCGGCGAGCGCGATCGCGCCGAGAGAACCATGCCGTGGATCAAGGAAATTCACACCATTCCGATCATCGAGGAGCGCTCCCTGATCGAAGGTTTCGTGCGCGCCATTCTGACGCCCGTCCTGCAGAAGCACGGATTGACGAAGGCGCGCATCGGGATGGATGAGGCAAACACGAGCCTGATGCAATTCACTTCCAAATATCTGCCCGACGTGCGCATCGAGGATGGAGACACGCCCATGCAGCTGGCGCGCAGGATCAAGCTTCCGGAAGAAATCGCGCTGCTGGAAGAAGCGACCGCGCTGGCCGATGCCGTCACCGCTTCGGGGACAGCGGCGATTGCGGAGGGCGTGCGGGAGTGCGACGTCGCGGGCGAAGCGATGCGCACGCTGTTCCGGCTGGGCGGAGAATACGCGCACGTGATGACGCCCTTTGTCGCTTCCGGCGAGCACATGTCCCCACCGCACCGCATCAGCAGCGACAAGCTGATTCGCAACGGCGATCTGGTTTTTATCGATATCGGTGCGAACTGGAACGGCTATTTCGGAGATGTCGCACGCACGGTGGTGTGCGGAAAACCGTCGCGCCAGCAGCAGGAAATTTTTACGGCGGTTTACGATGCGTTGCGCGCGGGCATCGCCAAGATGAGGCCGGGCTGCACGAACCAGGACGCCACGCAAGCGATCATCAAGACGGCCGAAAAATACAAGCTGGGAAACCGCTTTTTGTCGCTGTTTATCGCGCATGGCGTCGGCATCGGCGCCAACGAGCCGCCCTATATCGGCGAAACGCTGCCGGGCGCGCCCGTGTACGAATTTGAGCCGGGAATGGTCTTTGCGGTGGAACCCCTGGTCTGGGTGGAAGGCGTCCGCGGAGGCGGCGGAGTGCGCCTGGAAGAAATGGTTCTCATCACAGACGGCGACGCGCACGTGATGTCGCGCGCGCCGTTTGAAGAGAAGCTGCTGATTCAAAAGCCCTGATTACGCCTTGACGAGGACTTTTTCCCTCTTGCGGGATTTCGGAACCGACGGCGCCGCTGCGGGAGAGTCCTGCATCGGCAGGCTGACGCGGCGGATTCCGTCGTAGGAATACAGCGCGCCGGCCACGGCGCCCGCCGTGGGAACCAGCCCGATTTCTCCGGCCCCCTTGGCTCCGTAACCTCCCACTTCGTCCGGCACTTCGATCAGGATCACGTCGACTTGCGGCGTATCCTTGGCCTTCAGGATGCCGCAATCGCGCAGGAGCAGGGAATCGGGCACGCCGCCGGTGGAAGTGAAATCCTCCGAGAGCGCGTAGCCAAGCCCCATGTGCACGCCGCCTTCGATTTGTCCGGCGCACGCTTTGGGATTGATGGCCCGGCCGACGTCATGCGCGGCCACAACATGTTTGAGATGGCCATTGTCGTCCAGAATGACCAGCTGCGTGGCGTAGCTGAACGTCATGTGCGTGGTTGGATTCTTCAACGCTTCCGGCGTGCCTGCCTTGGTCGTGAAATCGCAGACATAATCTCCGCGGTATTCGCGGCCGATGAGCTTTTCGAGCGGGAACTGTTTCAGGTCGGCGGCAAGCTGCTGCCCGGCGCGTTGCGCTGCGGCGCAGCTGAGCGTGGTGGCGCGTGACGCCCACGTCTCTCCGCATTTGGCGCCCAGCTCTGGATCCCAGCGTACCGTCATGATGTCCGGTGACAGGCCGGTTTCCTCATAGATCGACTGCCGAATGGTGGTGAATAGACCCTGTCCGAGTTCCGTGTAACCTACCAGAAGCTCGAGCTGGCTGCCTTCCAGAACCCGAATGACCACATGCCCGCTTTCGGCGAATCCGTTGCCGATTCCGGTGCTCTTGATGCCGCAGCCCAGGCCGGCATATTTCGAGCTTTTGTAAATATCTTTCACGGCTTCCAGCGCTCTGCGCATTCCGAGAACGCTTTCGCGCATGATCTGGCCGGTGGCGAAGGCGTCACCGGGATTCAGGATGTTGCGTTCGCGAATGTCGTAGGCATCCAGGCCCACCTCTTTCGCGAGGATGTCCATCATGCCTTCCATAGCGAATTGAGCCTGGTTGCTGCCGAATCCGCGCATGGCGCCGCTGGTCGGATTATTTGTGAATACGGCCTTGGATTCCACGTCCACGTTGGGCACGCGATAGGGGCCGCAAGAATGGCACGCGGCGCGCAGCAGGCACTTGCCTCCGGTGCCCGCGTAGCCTCCCGTATCGCCGACGATGCGGGCGCGCACGGCCAGCAGGTGGCCTTCGGCATCCGCGCCGACCTTTAATTTCAGGGTCATCGGATGGCGCTTCACGTGGTGCTGCGTCGACTGTTTGCGCGTGAGAGTGGTTTTCACCGGGCGCTGCAGCAAAAACGCGGCCAGCGCGGTTTGCGCCTGGATGGAGAGCTCTTCCTTCGCACCGAAAGCCCCTCCGCTTGCCGCCAGTTCCACTTCCACTTTCTCCGGCGGCAGATTCAGGACTTCGGCGACCTGTTTCTTGTCGTAGGTCGAGCCCTGGCTTTGCGAGAAAAATTTGATCCCATCGCCTTGCGGGATCGCCAGGCAGGATTCGGGTTCCAGAAATGCCGGTTCCACGGCCTGTGTGGTGAAGGTCTGCTCGATGACGTGCGCCGAGGTGGCGAATGCCGCTTCCACGTCTCCGCGCGAAAAGGCGGTGCTGTCCAGGACATTGTCATGCACGAACAAATTGCCTTCGGGGTGAACCAGCGGCGCGCCCGGTTCCATTGCGGCAAACGGATCGGTCACCGGCTCAAGCACCGTGTAATCGACGGCTACCTTGTCGGCAGCCTGGCGCGCGTGAAAAGCCGTATCCGCGACCACCATGGCGAGAAAATCGCCGACGCAGCAGGTGGTTTCCCCAACAGCCACGAACACCGGCAAGTCCGGATAGTTGAGGCCCGTGCCGCGTTTGCCGGGCACGTCGGCCGCCGTAAAGACCCGCACGACGCCGGGCATGGCCATGGCCGCCGAAACGTCAATGGCGTTGACCTTGGCCCGCGGGTGCTCGCTGAGCACCAATCCGCCGTGCAGCATCCCCGGGGCGCTCATGTCGTCCACGAAGGGCTTCTCGCCCAGGGCCTGTTCGAAGCCGCGATAGCGCGAAGGGGAGTCGCCGATTCCAAATCCGTTTGTTTTTCCACTGCCATCATGGCCGTGTTTGCCGTGCAGGAACGCCGGGTTGCGCTTCAAACCAAACTGTTCGCCAAAATAAGAGTGTCGTCGGGGCTCCTTGCGTGGAAGCACCTTGCTATCGTTCCAGGCCTCGCCGGCGGTTTGAATCGCGTCAATGATCCGCGCATAGCCGGTGCAGCGGCATAGATGGCCGGTAAGACCCTTCTGTACGGCCTCGCGATCATCCGTGCAGCCTTGCCGCAACAGCGATGATGCGCGCACCACGATCCCCGGGATACAGAAGCCGCACTGCACTCCGCCTTCGAGAATGAACGATTTGCCCAGGACTTCCCGCATATCTTCGGGGACGCCCTCAAGGGTCGTAACCTCGTGGCCTTCCATTTGTTCGGGCTTGCGCAGGCAGGACAGTACGGGCCGTCCGTCGACCAGTACGGCACAACAGCCACATGTGCCCTCCGGAGCGCAGCCATTCTTGGCCGAAACGATGCCGCATTCTTCGCGCAGAACCTCCAGGAAATGCATTCCCGGCTCATAGGACGTTGTCGTCTCTTTTCCGTTCAGCGTAAACTTAATTTTTGGCATTGGTATACTCGCTTTCCCAGCGGAGCGGATTAACGGCTAACATTACCATTATACACGCCTTCTGAGCTGATGAAAACAAAAGCCCGCCAACTGGATACAAATGTTTCTTATTACCCCATCGCCGGC
>DATLTA010000006.1:0-5185 GCA_035533775.1 Candidatus Dormiibacterota bacterium
GTTTTTTCGAAATTACTTTTCGGGCGGGTTTTGAAAGCTCGCAAATCTGATATAGTTTTTGAACAGGAATACCCGCAATCACCACCGTGTAAGCAAACTGTCTTCCGGAGATTGCAATCGACGAACCACGCGCGAAAAATCGGCCGGCTGGCGATCGTCACTGCCGATGACGAGCCGGGCAACGAAATTTCGAGCCAGAACAATCTTAAGTCAGAACGAACCATAAGGAGTCGCGTGGATTCCAATCGCAGCCTGACGCGGAACGGAAGACAACAAAACTTGCCAACCCGGCGAGACGTGCTGCGGGCGGCCGGGGCATTTGCCGGCGGTGCGGCGATGTCTCAACTGTTTCCCGCAACCCTTGCCGCGGTGAGCCCAGGCAATGCGCGGCAATCCGGCGCGGCTCCGGCCAGCGCTCTGTCGGCGGCTCGAGCGGAATTCGGACAAGTTCCCATTAAAACGGTGACGCTCACCGATAAACTCACGTTGCTCACTGGGCCGGGAGGCAACGTGGTAGTGCTGAACGGGGCGGATGGCAAACTGCTCGTGGATACGTTCACGCAAGATGCCTGGGAGAGAACGAAAAAGGCCGTCGATGGCCTGGGCGCGGCGCCGGTGCAATTCGTGGTCGACACGCACTGGCACTGGGACCACACCGACAACAACGCGCATTTTCACGATGCCGGTGCCAAATTGATCGCGCATGAGAATACGCGGAAGCGCATGATGCAACCGCACGATCTGGAAGTCCTCAATCTGCATATCGATGCATCTCCGGCAGACGCCTGGCCGGAACACACCTTCCGGGAATCGTACCAGATGGGGTTCAGCGGGGAGCACGTGGCCCTGGGATACATCGCCCCCGCGCACACCGATTCGGACATCTTCGTCCATTTCGAGACATCCAACGTGCTGCACCTGGGCGACGTGTTTTTCAACGGCATCTACTGCTACATCGATCGCGGCACCGGGGGAAGCATCGGCGGAATGATCGCCGGCGCGTCCAAGATGCTGGCGATGATCGACAACAGCACCATGATTGTTCCCGGGCACGGGCCGCTCGGAAATAAATCCGACCTCCGAAAATTCAGAGACATGCTCGTTACCGCGCGAAGCCGCGTGCGTAAGCTGAAAACCTCCGGAAAAACCCTGCAGGAATCCGTCGCCGCTAGACCGTTTGCCGATCTCGATCCCGTGTGGGGCAAGGGATTGCTCAGTGGCGATCAGTTTGTGCAGCTGGTGTACACAACCCTCTGACGCCCGTTTCCGATCGTGCAGCGCCGGGCCGGCGCACTGCGCCTCCCGCCGGAATGCGGAGCGCTGCGCATGCGAATCCGGTCTGGATTTTTTCGGCTTATATTTGTTCTGATGCAAATGTTTTCTGATTCGGATTGCGTCTGGTTCACCGGCGGGCGAAAAAATCGCGCAAGAATCACTTTCAAAAGTTTGCAAAGGCGCTCATACTCCTTGCGCTTTACATCCGATCGCTCACTGGAAAGCATTCGAAAGTAGTTTTTGCGCTTTTCGCTGCGCCCGCGCGCCGCGCGGCATGTGATACGATCTCTTGCGTTCAGGATTCGCAGCAACATCGTGCCGCTCATGATGTGATTTCATTGTTTCGAAGCGGCGCTGCTGTTTTTCGATTGGAATTTATCCCTTATGCGTCCTTCACAAATCCGCAACCTGATCATTTTTTCCACCTTGATTGCCTTCGCTCTTTGGGCGATCGGGGCGGCGTCCGGCCTGATCATCGAATACAATTGGTGGAAAGAAATTGGGCAAGTGGATACCTGGTTCGGAATGCTGTGGTACAGCATTGCGCCCGGCGCGGTCGGTTCGGTTGTGGCTTTTGCCGCTCTCTGGCTGGCTCATGATCGCGGGTTCCACTTCGCCGGCATCCGCCGCAGGGATTATCGCCTGTACACGCGAGTGATTCCCGTCGGGCTGGCGGTAATCGCGACCATGTTCGCGTCGAGTTCGATCGATTATTGGGTGGTGATGCGTTATATCGGTTCGCGCGGGATCGTCGTGCCCGCCGGCGCTTGGAAGGACCAGGTGTTTTCGCGAGGCCTGCCGTTTTACCTTTTCGACTTGCCGTTTTTCTCGCAGGTTCTGGCGTTTGTATTTACCCTGGCGATTCTTTGCGCCCTGGTGTTCTGGGCGACGGCCCGGGGCTGGCAGTTGTTCGAGCGATTTCGATACGGGCAATTGCTCGAGGGGCCAAACAAAACCATTGTTCTCGGACCAGAATCTCTGCTTTTGCCGGGCGCTTCGCGCGCCGGGTTTGTCCGGATTATCTCCGTCATCTTTCTGTTAGGATTCGCGGTCTGGATTTATCTGGGAAACTACGAATTGCTGTTTAACACGCACGCGTTCATGACGGGCGCCGATTACGTGGATCAGAAAGTCACGCTCCCGCTGCGCTGGCTTCTGATCGCGATCTCGATTGGAGCGCTGCCCCTGGTCTGGATGCGGAAATATAAGCAGGCTGTGTTCCTGGTCAGCGGGTTTCTTCTCCTGCAACTGGTGGTGCCGGCGCTGGTGGCGGCCGTCTATGTGCGGCCGAACGAAATTTCGATCGAGCGGCCCTATATCGAGCGCCACATTGAGGCGACGACGAGCGCCTTCGGCCTGAATCGAAAATCCGCCGAGCGCCCGTTTGACGCGGCCGGGGAACCGACGGTCGATCCCGTGCAGGACGCCACGCTGCTGGATAACGTGCAGTTGTGGGACATGCGCGCCTACACCTCCACGATCACCCAGATTCAGGCCCTGCGCCCTTACTACACTTTTCCATCCACCGATGTGGACCGGTATACCGTCAATGGCCAGATCAAGCAGGTCCTGGTGTCTCCGCGCGAAATCGACGTCAATCAATTGTCCGCCGGGGCCAGCCAGAGCTGGATCAATCCGCGGTTCATCTACACGCACGGCTTCGGCGTCGTGGTTTCCGAGGTCAATAAAATTACGCCGGACGGGCTTCCCGTCCTGATGATTAAAAATGCGCCGCCGGAAATCACTTCGCCCGGTTTTAAGCTGACCCGCCCGCAGATCTACTACGGCGTCGACACGCAGGACCCCGTGTTTGTCCATACGGCTCGCGAGGAATTCGATTATCCGCTGGGCGACCAGAACAAGTATTCGACCTACCAGGGCTCAGGCGGGTTTCCCATTGGATCATTTTTTACCAAGGTAGCCGCCGCGATTTCCGAGGGCGAGCCAAACATCATCTTCACCAGTTATCTTACCGGCGAGAGCCGCATGATGATTCACCGCCGGGTGCAGGAACGCCTGGAGCATGTGGCCGGGTTTCTCACCTGGGACCCGGACCCGTATCTGGTGATCACCGACGACGGCAGGCTGGTCTGGATGGCGGACGCCTATACGACCTCGCTCTCGCATCCGTATTCGGCGACGCTTCCCGTGGCCGGACTGGACGGCGGCGCCAACTATATTCGGAACTCGGTCAAAGCCACCGTGGACGCGTATACCGGGAAAGTATCCCTGTACGTGTTCGATCCCACCGACCCCATCATTCAGTCTTACGAGCATCTGTTCCCGAAACTGTTCCTTCCGGAATCCGCCATGCCGCCCGACCTGCGGCGCCACGCGCGCTATCCCGAAGCGATGTTCCGCACCCAGGCGGAAGCCTACCGGACGTTCCACATGCGCGATCCTCAGGTGTTTTACAACAAGGAAGACATCTGGGACATTGCCCGCAATCTGTTCGGCCAATCGGGACGGCCCGAGCCCGTGCAGCCCACCTACATCGTGGCCACTTTGCCGGGCGAGAAAAAGCCGGAGTTCCTGCTGATTCTCCCGTTTACTCCGCGAGGAAAGGATAATTTGATCGGGTGGATGGCCGCGCGCTGCGATGGCGACAAATTGGGGCAGCTGATTTTCTATCACCTCCCGAAAGATCAACTGGCATACGGCCCCATGCAGATCGAGTCGCGCATCGATCAGGATCAGAATATTTCCAAGGACCTCACGCTGTGGAACCAGCAGGGCTCGCGCGTGCTCCGGGGGAATATTATCGCCCTCCCCGTAACGGGGGGATTCCTGTATGTCGAGACGATTTACATCCAGGCCGCCGAGGCTCGCATGCCACAACTGAAAAAAGTGGTTCTGACGCTGGGCGACCGGATGGTTTACCGGGATACGTTCACTGAAGCGTTGTCGGATCTGATCGGCGGCGCTTCGCCGCCCGGCGCTGCTTCACCGCCCGGTACTGCCCCGGCTGCTGCCGGAGCATCGGCGGCGTCCACGGCGTCAACATCACAAAACGTTCCCGCGCTTGCCGAACGCGTTCGCAAGATTCGGGACCAGGCCGAACAACTGGTGCGCGAGCTGCAGGATCTGGAAAAGCAGGCAGGGAAGAAGTAGCCGGGCGGGTTTAGGTAGCACAGGCTTCAGCCTGTGGCATTTATCCAGGCCTGCAAAACCAGCCATCCCGGCGGAAGCCGGACAGGCTGAACAGGTTACGGAAAAATTGATTTGTACGCCTTCAGGGGTTAAAACCCCTGAAAAAAACTCAAGTGTTATGCCGTGCCTGAAGGCACGACCCACAAATATTTTCACTTTTTTCGCAGCATGTGAAGCCTGTCTTACTGGTCGATTTTTCGTGCGTGAGGAATGCCGGCTATTGCGCTGCCGGAGGCGGAGTTTGATACGATGAATTTCCCTGCGAATTTGCAGGCGGTTGTTCGGCAGGCAGGGAACTCCCGGACGGTTCTCCCACAAGGTCTCTGAAATTAGGCAAGCCCGAGGATGAAGGCGGCGTCAGGTTCTGCTGCGAATTCTCATCCGGCGCGGGTTGCTGGCTCATATTCCCCAACGGCTGGCTGGATTGCACAACCCACTTATTGTTTTGCTTTTCGAGGACATAGGCGACTTGCATGCTTCCTCCGCCGGGCTGCCCCGACTTCGGAAGAAACTCCACGCGCACATGGGCCTGGTTGCCCTGAATGGAAACGCTTTGGATATTCATATCCATGGCGCTCATGTTGATGGTTTTGATTGTGGCCAGGTGCGCTTCAATTCCCGCTCGTATGGTGTCGGTGTCGCTTGCCGGTCTCTTGCATCCTCCGAAGAACACGAGAAAACCGAAGAGAATCGGGAAAAACGCCGCGCGCTTCATGCCCAGCTCCTTTCAAAACCCAATAAAATGATCGGTATAAATCTC
>DATLTA010000007.1:0-16188 GCA_035533775.1 Candidatus Dormiibacterota bacterium
CCCTTATCAGGGGTGCGCTCTAGCCACCTGAGCTACAGGCCCAACTTGAACAATTACGCAGAACTTGTGAGAAACATCATAACGGGCGGGTGATGGAGGGGTCAAGCGAAGAGCCGTCTGTTCTGCTTGAGGGGCTGCGGCCGGGTAGCGTATGATGCAACGGCACGGGATGGCGCGGTTCGGTCCATAAAAACATGTTCACACGCAAAATTGGCGAAGGCGGCCGCTGGCTGCTCGAAAAGATTGTGCACGTGGTTGCGTCCACCGGGATCAACCCGAACATGCTCACGTTTTTCGGGCTGCTGGTGAACGGCTGGGCGGCGGTCCTGTTTGCGATGGGGAATTTCCGCTCCGGGGCCATGGTGATTTTCTTCGCCGCGTTTCTGGACATGCTGGATGGGCAGGTGGCGCGGCGCGAAAAGCGCGTCACCGCGTTTGGCGCGTTTTTCGATTCCACGCTGGACCGCTACTCGGACATGGCCCTCTACATGGGCTTGCTGGTGTATTACGCGCAGGCCGGGCGGACCTCCTATGTGATTCTGGCGGCGGTGGCGACGGCAGGTTCGGTGATGGTGAGCTATTCGCGGGCGCGCGCCGAATCGCTGATTCCGCTCTGCAAAGTGGGATTCATGGAGCGCCCCGAGCGCATGGTCCTGCTGATCCTTGGCGGCCTGTTTAACCGCATGGCGCCGGCGCTGTGGGTGATCGCCGTGGTTGCCACGCTCACCGTGATTCACCGCATCGTTTTCACCTGGCAAGAAACCAAGGCCGGGCGCACGCTGCCTGGAATTCGCCTCTCGCTGTAACTTTTTTCAAAAAAAAAATAAAATCAGTTTTTTCGCGTGGATTGGTGAGCCGCGTCGCGAGTATCGTCGCAAGCTTCGCCGCGAGCTTCGGCGAGCGCTTCTTCGACCGGCCGCGAAATAATGGCGTGGACGCGGTCGCGCAGCGCCGGAACATCTTCCTTGCGCAGGTCCTTGGTTTCGATCACGTCGTGCAGATGCACCGTAACGGTTCCCGGCCGGAGCAGCCAGCTCGTCTTTTTGTTGAATTCAAACGCGCCGACCACGCTGACCGGAATAATCGGCGTTCCGAATTGCAGCGCCATGCGGAACACGCCGTCCTTGAACGGTCCCACGCGCCCGTCGAGCGTGCGCTGCCCCTCGGCGAAAACCGCGAGGCTCACGCCGGAATCCAGTGCGGCGCGGCTCAGCCGCCACATGCGCTTCAGATCGGACGGGCGATTGTTGTCCGGCACGGGAACGTTCCCGAAACGCTTCATCATCCAGCCGTAAACGGGAATGTGGAAATGCGATTCCAGCTCCAGGCCGCGAAAAAATTGCGGCACCGTGGCGTAGAGCACGAACGGATCGAACAGATTGACGTGATTGATCAGGAGAAAGCAGGTGCGCTGGGGATCGAAGCCCGGCGCGCGCCGGACAACGAGTTTCGCTCCCGCCAGCTTCATCGTAGTGCGGCAGAGCATGCGCTGCGCGCCGTCATTTTTGCGCGGATCGACGAAAATCCCCAGCAGCACCAGAAAACTGCACACAGGAAAGAAATACGACGCGCAAAGCAGCCAGCGATATGTGCTGCGCAGGATGGACCAGGCGCGGCGCACGCCGCGCTCCTCGGGCGATCCTGCCGCCGCGGAAACCGAAATTCGCTGTTCGCTTTCGCCGTTCATACGATTACGTCCAAAGCTCCGGGAAGCGCTTCAAGCGATTCCACTTTGAGAGTGAGCACTTCGCCGTCCACTACCACGTCCACCGGCTCCGCAAGTTCGAAGTCGATTCGGACCGCGGTGCGCCGCGAAGCCAGCGCGTGCCGCATGTGCGAACCGTCAAACAGTTTCGGCAGGTTGCGCATCAATCCGAGGCGCCCGATGGGGCCCCAATGCACGTATTCGACGGCTCCGCTGTCGATTGCGGCCTGCGGCGCGATCATCATCTTGCCGCCCGTATATTTGCTGTTGCTGAAAGCCACAAACAGGCAGCGGCGATCGTCGCGCTCGCCGTCGGCGCGCAGAGGAAACGGCCGCCGGCGCAGCCGCGCCAGCGATACCAGCACGCCCACCAGGTAGCCGAACTCGCCCAGGAATTTTAACCGCCGATTGGTCAGCGTGGCTACATCCGCCGCAAATCCCATGTTCAGCGTATTGATGTAAAAAAGCGCGCCTCCGGCGTGTTGCAAACGGATAACGTCGCAGGGACGGCGGCGGCGGGCGAGAATCGCTTCGATGGCGTAGTCCGCGCCGCGATCGGTGAAATCGCGCAGAAACGAATTGCCCGTGCCCAGAGGGAGAAATCCAAGCGCCGCGCGCCCTTCGGTCAGCGCGGCGGGGAACAGGCCGTTGACGATCTCAAAGCCCGTGCCGTCGCCTCCCACGCCGATGAAGTTGCGAAATCCTCCGGCATACGCGTTTCGCGCAAGCGCGATGGCTTCGCCCGGGGCGCGCGTTTCGCGCACTTCCAGATTGAAGCCCGCCTCGCGCAGGCGATCGAGCGCGCGCGGCGCCAGTTTGCCGCAGCGCCCGCCGCCGGCCGCCGGATTCACGATCGTGAAATATTTTTCGTTCACAGTGCGACCACGGCGCTGCGGTCGAGCCGCTTGCCGATCCGTTCGGCGAGCACGGCGCGCTTGATTTTCATCGAGGCGGTGAGCGGAAAATCCTCGTCCCACACGGCGATTCCGCTGATGCGCTTGTAATGCAGCAGCCGCGCGTTGCGCCGTGAGATTTCCGCGCGCAGGGCGTCATCGACCGTCTTTCCCGGCTCCGGATGCAGCACGAGCACAAGCTGTTCCCCGGACATCGTGCGCTGCGGCCAGATGTAATTGGCCGCAAAGACGCAAAACTCCTTCACCGCAAGCCCCGCAAACGCGCTTTCGATGTCTTCCGGATAAATATTTTTCCCTTCGGCCGTGACAATCATGTTTTTCTTCCGGCCGAGCAGTTGCAAATGGCCCGCGGCGTCCATGCGGCCCAGGTCGCCGGTCATCAGCCAGCCGTCCACGATGGTTTCCGCGGTCAATTCCGGATCGTCGAGGTAATGCGACATCACGGTTTTGCTGCGGATGGCGACTTCGCCGACTCCCTCGGCGTCCGGATAATCGATGCGCAGTTTCACTCCCGGCAGAGGGCGGCCCACCGTATCGGTGCGGACCGGATTGAAATCGTTGAGCGTGACGGCGGTTCCCGCCTCGGTCAGGCCGTAGCCGTTGGCCACCGGGATGCCGAGATCGTAGAAAAATTGCAGCGTCTCCGGCTCGGTGAATGCGCCGCCGACGAACAGGGCGCGCAATTCTCCGCCAAACGCCTGATGAACCTGCTTGAGAAGACGGCGGCTGAGCGCAAGATTCGGGTGGCGGCGCGTGAGCGCCTTGTTCACGCCGAGCAGCACGTTGAATAATTTCCGCTTTGCTGGAGGCAGTTCGGCAAAGCGCGCCTGCAATCCTTTTTGCAGGTTTTTCAGCACCAGCGGAACCAGGCTCATGTACGTGATTTTGTACCGCGTGAACGCCTCGCGCACAAATTCGGGCCGAAGCGTGCGCAGGTGCACGACCGTCGCGCCGCAGGTGAACGGCCCGATGAATCCCACCATGAAATCAATCGCGTGGTTCGTGGGAAGGATGCTGAGGTATCGCACGCCGGGCCAGAAGGGATACAGCGCCGTGAGCGACTTGCACTGCTCGAGATAATTGCCGTGCGTCAGCACGCAGCCCTTCGGCCGGCCTCCGGTTCCCGAAGAATACACGATGCAGGCCGTATCTTTTCGCGCGCGCGGCCGGAATTCCGGCGAGTGCGCCGCATGAAAATCCTCCCAGCGCACTCCGCCCGCCAGATCGGCGTTCGGCGGCGCCTCGGTCACCAGAACCGTGCGCACGGTGCGTTTGGGAAATTCGGCGGCCTGCAGGATGGCGCGCCACAGCGGGTACTCGACAAACAGAACTTTTGCCTTCGAGTGCGCCAGCAGTTGCAGATGTTCGGCGGCGCTGAGTTTGTAATCGAGCGGAACGACGATGCCCCCGGCGAAAAACGCCGCATACGCGGAAATCAGCCATTTCGGCTGATTCGTCATGATGATCGCGGCGCGGTCGCCCGCCGCAAATCCCGAATCCTCCAGGGCCGCCGCCAGCGGCTCGGCAATTTCCTGGAATTGCCGGTAGGTGAGGCGGGAGCGCTCGCGGTCGCGGTCGGCCTCGATCAGGCACACTTGTTCCGGCCAGCGTTCCAGCGCGTCGCGCAGCGCCGCTCCCAGCGATTCGTATTTTGTCAGGTCCAGCATAAAGAATTCCGCGGAGTCGCGGAGTGACCCGGAAAAACAAGATTATATGGGGAATTCACGCAATGAATCGCTTTATTCCGTCGTGTCCTGCCTCGCGGAGCGCTCAGAGCCTGGCCTGAATGCGCGAGGCGAGGGTGTGGAAGTCGCTGACGCCCTGGACTTCGTAGTCCGGAAGCTCGACGCCGAAATGATTTTCCAGGCGCGTGAGCAGTTCGAGCGCCTGCAGGCTGTCGATGCCGAGCTTCTTGTAAAAATCGTCGCCGGGATCGAGTCCGGCGCGCGGAACTTTGAAATGCGTCGCGGCCAGATCCAGAATTTCATCGGTTGTCTGTTCGATGGTCCTCATGGGTGTTTCCATTTTACAGGAATACGGGCTTTTCCGGCCATCGCTTCCCGATTATGGCAGATAGGGATGCGCTCCGGTGTCTTCGACGAACTTGCGCAGGCCTTCCATCACGGCGGGGCGCGTGAAGAGTTCGCAGAAAAGTTCGATTTCGAGGCGCAACGCTTCCGCGGGAAGCGGCTTGATGAATCGCTTGGCCGCGGCGGAGGTGCCGCGATCGAATTTCGTCACTTGCGCGGCCGTGGCGCGAGCCACGCGCAACGCTTCGCCCTCGGCGGCCACCTGGCTGGCGAGGCCTACGGAGAGCGCCTTGGCGGCATTGATGCTGCGGCCGGTGAGGAGCAGGTCGCGAACCACGGCGTTGCCGATGTCCCGCTTCAGCCGGGGAATTCCGCCGAAGCCGGGAATCAGTCCCAGCCGCAATTCGGGAAAGCAGAATCGCGCCAGCTTATCGGCAACGATCAGGTCGCACGCCAGCGCCAGCTCAAATCCTCCGCCAAAGCACACGCCATGAACGGCCGCGATGGTGGTCAGCGGCGAGGTGTCCAGCCGGTTGAGCGCCGCGTGAATTCGTTCCAGAAATTCCCGGACGCCTTTTACGGCTGAGGACATCTCCATCTCTTGCGCCTGCGTGTAAAGTTCGCGCAAATCCGCGCCGGCCGAAAAGCCCGCTTTCTGTTCGCTGTACAGAATTAGCGCGCTGGCCTTGGATTCCAGAGCAGTCAGCGAGGACGTGAGGTGCTCCAGATCCTGCAGCATGGCCATTCCAATTTCGTTGGCCGGGGCGTGATCCAGCGCCACCTCGATGACCCCATCGGCGATCCGCCAGGAAAGCGCTTTTCCTTTGTACGCGTCCATAGTATCCGTCAATTCATCAGGTAGAACAGGCTTCAGCCTGTTTTCTTTTGACTTCTGCCGATTTCGCGAAAATCGAAAGAAAACGGGCTGAGCCTTCCTTCTTTTGGCTTCTACCGATTTCGCGAAAATCAAAACAAAACAGGCTGAAGCCTGTTCTACTTAAACCGGTTTCGCATACATCCGTTCGATCTCGCCGGCGAAGCGGGCGGCGATGGCGTCGCGCTTCAGCTTGCCGTTGGCCGTGAGCAGGCCATTTTCAATAGTCAAAGGCTCCTGGGCCACATGAAACATGCGAATCTTACGGTAGTGGGGCAGTGTAGCGTTCAACCGCTCCAATTGCGACTCGATTTCCGCGCGAGCTGCATTTCCGGTAACGATGGCCGCCAGGAAGCTGCGGCCGTTGCCGACCAGCACGACGTGCTGCGCGCCGCGTATGGCCCGCAGCAGTTCTTCCTCGATGGGTTCGGGAGCGATATTGTGCCCCGAATTCAGAATGACCAGATTCTTCAATCTTCCCGTAATGCGCCAGTTTCCGCTCGCATCCACGTCGCCCTGATCGCCCGTGTGGAACCAGCCGTCGCGCAGCACTTGCGCGGTCTGCTCCGGGCGGTGCCAGTACCCGGGAAAAATATTCGGCCCCCGGACGAGAATTTCCTGGTTCTCGCCGATTTTCATTTCGATTCCGGCAATGGCGGGCCCGACGCGTCCCGGCTCGATTTGCCCCGACTGGATGTGCCGCGGATCGTCCATCGTGCAGATGGCCGTGGTTTCGGTGAGGCCGTAGACCTGCAAAACGGGAATTCCGAGCATCATGAAAAAAAGCTGCGTTTCGCGGGCCAGCGGCGCGGAACCGCAAATCAGCGCGCGAAGATTCGGGCCCAGCCGCTTGCGAATCGACGGAAAAATAAACGTGCCCGCCAGTCCCAGCCAGAAAAAATCCCACGGACGGGGCGTTTTCGCATTCACGCGCAACCATGCCGGCTGGGCGCGATCAAAAATCTTCGCGATCGTCCCGCCGCGCTTGCGAATGCCGTCCTCGACGCCGGCGCGAATGCGCTCCAGCAGCGTTGGCACGTTCAGAAAATAGTTCGGCGCCGCGCCGCGCATCTCGTCGGCAAGTTTTGTCAGGTCCATGGAGAGGGTGAGAACGCTGGTACGCGACAGGCAGGACAGCAGGAGTATCCACGATCCGGCAAAACAAAACGGCAGGTAATGGAAGACGCGATCCGGCACATCGCGCGCGCCCATCAATTGATCGAGCCGCTCGGTGGTGCAGGAAAGCATGTGGCCGATGTTTCCAGCGGTGAGCATTACGCCCTTGGCTTCGCCTGACGTTCCCGAAGTGTAGAGAATGGCGACCGTATCCTGCGGCGAGAGGGTCACCGGCGCGACGGGCTCATCCGGCGCGGGTTGCGAAGCCGCACCGAAAATTTCATCGAACAGCACCAGGCGCGGCGCGTTATTCTGCGCGTCCGGCAATGCGGCGCCGATCGCGTCACGCAGGGCGGCGTCGCCGCAACAAATCAAGCCGGGCCCGGCATCGCGCAGCATTGCGGCCAGTTCTTCAGGGGCCTGGCGGGCGTACAGGGGAACGGCGATAAGGCCTTCGGCCAAAATCGCCAGATCGAGCGCGGCCCAGCGGATGCTGTTCGGCGCGACCAGCGCGCAGCGGTCGCCTTTTGCCAGGCCGCTGGCGCGCAGATAGCCGCGCGCCGCCTGAATCTGCCGGAGCAGGTCCGCCCCGGTTGCCGGGACATTCCCGCCATCGCGCGCTTCGACCAGCACCACGCGGCCGGCAGCGGCATGCAAACGCGAGAAAATGTTTTCGAGAAAGTTCATTGCGAATGTTACGGCCCCGCCCGCATTTTCAATCCAACACCCTGTGAAGCCTGTCTGAATTTTGCTTGCGCGGAATCTAAACCGAACAGGCTGAAGCCTGTTCTACTAAAATCCTAATTTCCGCCCGCGGCGGCTGCCGCAGCCTGGTAGTTTTCCAGCAACCGCTCGAGATTCGGGCTGAGCGGCGGAAGGTATTCTTCCCAGCCATGCACTCCCGAGCGCACGGGAAATTCCGGATAGCACTTGTGCACGGCGCGCTCCAGGAACACTCCCATGCGCGCCATCGTCTTGAGGTTGCGCACTACCGAGCGGGCAATGCCGTCGCGCACGGCGTCGGCATCGGCCGCCAGGCGCTGCATGACGACGAGCAGCTTTTCTTCCAGGTCGGGATCGTCCACGGTGAGCAGCAGATGTTCGTGGCCGCGTTCGCGCAGCAAGTTGCGGATGCGCTCGTCCATGGTGATGCCTGCGGAGGGAACCAGGCCCGGCATGGACGTCACCATGGCGTGATAGCGCGAGGAAACCATCAGGCTGCAGCAGCGCAGGATGCTCACCAGTTCGTACATGTCATGCGCGTCGGAAGTGAACACGGGCGCTCCGCCTAGTTGCGGCGCCAGCGCCTCGCAGGCCCTGGTATCCAGGCGCTCCATGGCCACCAGGATCGGAAACACGTTGTGCGTTGCGCGAAAACGCTTTACGGCCCCTGCGATCGAATCAATATATTTTTTGTAGGCGGCGTCCACGGCCGGGCCGGCATTGTGGAAGTAGATGGAACCGTAGTGGCTTTGCTTGTGCGCGCCGAAAGCGTTGCGAGCGACCCATTTCGCCAGCGAAGGCCTCACGGGCCACCAGAAGGGATTGATCGGGCACAGCGCGAGGACCGGCGTTTGGCCGTCCCATCCCGCATCGGAGAGCGCCTTGCGCCCGTATTCGAGCGGACGCGGCTCGAAGGTCCACGCGGTGTCGGTGCCGAGTTCGGTGGGCACGCCAAGCTTGCTCAATACGGCCTGCGATTCCTCATTGCGCGTGATGATCAGCGAGCGGTGGCAATAATGCGCGCACATCTTTTCGAGCATCGGGTCCATCGTGCCCGCCTCGCCACCGTAGCCGATGGAAAGCTTGTTTCCCGAGGAGGCAATGCCGAGCGCCCCAATCGTCATCGTCGAAAGCACGTTGGTGAATTTGCTCTTGAACATCGATCCTTCGCACGCAATCACGCCGTCATACTTCCGCACTTCGCGGAACAGGAACGGCGGAAAAATCATGGGGAGCTGGACCTGCGTGGTTCCGGAGAAGTACCCGCGCGAGCGGTTCGGATCGAGCGTCATCACGCTCAGCGCGGTGTTGTTTTCGCCCAGCACGCGCCGCACCTGGCGCAGCATTTCCTCGACCCGCACATCCGATCCCGTATTGCGCGTGCCGTTGTAACCGGCGAAGAGAAGCTTCAGCGGCTCGCCGGGCTGCCACCGGCGCCCCGCGCCCAGCATCCAGAGCACGCGGGACATCTCGATCAGCGAACTCGTCCAGGCCTCCAGGACGAAATCCATCATGGGTGCGATCCTTGCGCGCGGGCTGTCCCGGCGGCTGCAACGTCTTCGCGCGCCGGCTCGACCGCGCCGGGCCAATTCCGGTACGGATAGGTGAAGTGGTGTTCGCGGCTGAATCGCAGCAGCGGATAGCAATATTTGGAAAACGGTTCGGGCGCGCGTCCCATTTCCGCCACCACCCGCGCGTTGTCGAAAACGGTGTCCCATACCAGATAGGGCAGGAAGACTTTCAGCAGCAGGGCGCTGCGTCCGATCCCGCTGCGATAAATTGACAGCCGGCTCACCACGGAGGAGAACGGGCGTTCCAGCGCCGGCCAGTAGATGGGTTTCATCTTTCCCGCGGCCTTGGCGAGCGCTTGGGTCAGCTGGCCGAACGTCTCGGCGCTCGTACCCGAAGAGAGATGGTAGATCTCGTGAAGCGGATTCGGTTTCTGATGCAGCAGCACGACCGATTCCGCCACGTAGTCCACGGGAACGATATCGATGCGGTCGGTCGAGCGGAAGGGCAGAAACGGGAGTCCCGCAAGAAACACGAACGCGCGAACCATGTCGAATTGCGTGGTTTCCGGGCGCCGGCTGTCGCCCAGCACGATGCTGGGGCGAAAGACCGTCCGTGGAACTTCGGGAAGCAGCTCCCGCACCATGTGCTCGCAGAATTTTTTGGTGCGCGCGTAGGGATCGTAATCCGAGCGGTTCCAGTCGATCGAGGCATCCTCGGTGACCACTTCATGGCTGCGCTCGCCCGCCACCGCCACGGTGGAAACCTGGCTGAAGCGGCGCAACCCGTGGGCGTCCTGCGCGCGGCGGGCCAGTTGCGCGACTTCCAGCGTGCCGCGCAGGTTCACGTTCAGGCAGCTCTTTTCGGATTTGCGGTTCAGCGAAGCGGCGCAGTGGATCACCGATTCGGTGGTGTCCACCAGGCGTGAATATTCGGCCGCCTCCAACCCGAAATGCGAGCCGGTCAGGTCCCCGCGAAAAATGGAAATGCGGGAATCGAGTGCGTCGGCGAACTGGGGAAAATCCAAGTGCAGTTGCAGGGCGTGCCAGAGTCGTTCCCTGGCTTCCTGTTCTGTTTTCGCGCGCACCAGCAGATTCAGGCGGTCGGTGTGGCGGTTCAGCAGGATGGCGGCGATATGCGCGCCGATGTAGCCGGTCGAACCGGTCAGAAAGATGGCCATGGATTAGTTTTTTGTCCCTGCGCCCGATGCCGCTCCCGCGTGCGGCAGATTTTCGTGGTTTTCCGCACCATCACCGGCGTGTTGCGGAGAGAAAACACGGTGAGGACGGGATTCCGGCGCGCGCCCCTCGATGAGCGGGTAAACCCACCGTCGCAGGGCCGGAATATGCACGTTGATCCAATATTCCCACCAGTCGATCTCGGAAGGATCATAACCGAATGCCGCGCGTTCGTCCTGGGGAATAGCCGCTGCAAGCAGCTGGACGTTTTCGGATTCGAACACCTGCTCATTGTGCAGGATAAACGGTTCGTAAAGCTCGATGAGCTTCTCGACGCGGGCCAGGTCGCGCTCCTGCCGCGCCAGGGGAGGACGTTTCATCTGCAGGGCGGAAGCGGCGCGGTTGATGACTTTGATCAGGGCTTTCTGCGCGGGCACGGAAAAATTTTCGTAGCGCGTTTTGGATACGGGGATCGTGTCGAACTGCATGCGCATCCAGTTTTCCATGCTTTGCTGCGCCCGGAAATGCTTGCGGTGCGCCAGCCCGGTCAGTTCGATCGAGCGGCCCATGTTGCAGGGATTGCTTGCGGACGTGGCCAGCTGGTAGATCAGATTGTGGCGGCGTGCGATGATGGCCGCGGCGATCAGGGACATTCCCCGGCAAACCATATCCACGGGAATCACGTCGAGGCATTTGCGCTCGTTGGTGGGCAACTGCCGGAAATAGGTGCCCAGCAAATACGAAAGGGGAGCGGACGTGTTGATGCCCTCATTCCATCCCGGGAAAGGCTGGTGAGTGGACGTCTCGACAATCGAAGGCCGCACGATCGCAATGGGCAGGCCGGCGCCGTATTGCACGATCAGGGATTCGGCCAGCGATTTTGTCAGCGTATACGTATTGGGCCAGCCCAGATGGCGCGCCCGGCGCGTGCCCGCGCGCGTCAGCCGGTTGCGCAGCCACCGCATGCGGTTCTTCCGAATTAAATTTTCCAGTTCGGGGCCGGAAGGCGCTTCGCCGCCCCGATGCTTTCTCAGGGCCTGCCGGTGCAGCGCGGCCGTAATCTCGAAGCTCTCCGCGCGGGCTTCCGCATGCGCCACGACTTCCAGCAGGGATTTCCATTCGCGCCCGGCATCGAAGTCGGCAATGCCCAGCGGTGTATAGTTTGGAATCACTTCTTCGGCGACGCGGCCGTCCCGCGCCCCCACGACGTAGCAGGTGGATAGATGCAGCAGCCCCGCGTGGTCCGAAGACCGCAGGAAGTCGATCAGGTGGATGACCGGGGCGACATTGCTCGCCAGGGCTTCGCGAAGGTCCGGGTTGAAGTCCGTCAGCCCGGAGCTATTCACCACCAGATCCAGCGTGCGGCTCAGTTGCTCGCGTACCCCGGGGGCCAGGCCCAGGCCTGGCTGGCTGACGTCGCCTTCGACCACTTCGACGCGCTCGGCAACGAAATTCGCGAATTTTTCCCCGAGACTTTCCTGCAACTGGTCGAAGACCGGCGATTCCTCAAATATTTTCTCGAAGCGCCGCTGCGCGGTGGTCGCGCGCTGGCGGCGAATGAGCAGATAGATTTTGCCAATCTGCGGAATTTCACTCAAAAGTTGTGCCAGCCACACCTTGCCGATGAAGCCGGTAACGCCGATTAACAGGATGTTTTTGCCCGCCAGGGTTTTGCGCACCGAGAGGTGTTCAGCATGGTTACCCGCATCAAATGTGACCAGTGCGCGCGGATCGGTCGTTTTTGGCCGCCCGGCGGGCAGGATCGCCTCTTGCAGCAGTTCCGGATGCCCTGTAAAGCCCAGGTTTCGCAGCAGCCGGTCCAAAGGCACAGTGCCGTCGGCGCCGCGCTCAAATGCCCATCCCCGAGGGCTTCGGGGGCGTATTACGGGGTCCAGCAGGCGCCCCGTGGCAATCCCGTCACGAAACTCGATCCGGTTGGATACCAGGCGCGAAACGCCCAGATATCGCGCCAGGGGGCGCATCACGTGGTCCAGCCCCTGACTGACCAGAACTACGTTCTCAGCGCCCTTCACACGGACGCATTCCCTCAGGCGTTCGACGCCTTCCGGTTTGAGCTTTTTCTTCAAGATGTATTCGAAGTATTCCTCGCCCAGCAGGTCCAGGCGATCCTTGGTTACCCCGGACAGCAGTGTATGCAGCACGCGCGTGGCGAATACGCGGTGGCTGGCATACAGAAACGGGCGGACCAGCGCCAGCAGGAGCATTCCTCCACGGCGCGCCCAGCGCCCTGCGAATGTGTGGGAGTTCCAGGTGAAATGACCCACCGGCCGGATGGCGCCGAGATCCGCCAGGCTGCCTTCCACACGCCAGAACGTCAGCGCGTCGAGATCCGGCTGCTCGGGAAGCGTAGCCGTGTCTCCGGAAACGTGGTGGCCGTTGTTGGATTCGAGTTGAGAGGTCTGATCAATCAATGGTGAGTTCCAATCCAGTAGTAGAGAAGAATCACCCAAGTCTGACCAGGCTGAAGCTATCATTCTTGGGGCCTGATTCGCAAGGGCTTACCGCGTATCTGCCACGGCCGGAAAGTTGCACAGCCAGGACCTCGGGCGGCACGGTCGATTCCAGAAAATCGGTTTCCGCGTTCCGCTATGCTCCGGAACTTTGGCCACGTTGTTGGGTAACGCTTCCGGCCATCTCCGCAAGCAGCCGCTCTCCAAATTCGTTGCAGCCAACCCTGGTTGTGCCCGGCTCGAAGATGTCTGGGGTGCGAATTCCTTTTGCGAACAGCTGGTCCACCGCCGATTCGATCCATTCGGCCTCGCGCACGAGTCCGAAACTTTCGCGCAACATCATGCACGCGGAAAGAATCGTGCCCACTGGGCAGGCCACGTCTTTTCCCGCCAGTGACGGCGCCGAACCGTGAATCGGCTCGTACAGCGATGGCCCCGGCCCGCAACTCATCGATGGAATCAGGCCGATCGAGCCGACCAGGGCCGCGCCGAGATCGCTCAAAATATCGCCGAACATGTTGGAGGTGAGGATCACGTCAAACTGCGCGGGGGACAGGACCAGCTGCATGGCGGCGTTGTCCACGTACAGATGCTCGAGTTTCACGCGCGGATGGCTGGCGGCCATGCGCGTCACCGTCCTGCGCCAGAGTTGCGACGTGGACAGCACGTTGGCCTTGTCGATCGACGCCAGTTTCCATTTGCGCGTTTCCGCCCGCGCGAAGGCGTATTGAGCGACGCGTTCGACTTCCGCGGTGGTGTACACACCCTCGTCGGTGGCGCGCTCTCCGCTCGGGTCGGCTTCCACGCGATGCTCGCCGAAATAAATGTCTCCCGCAAGCTCGCGCACGAAATCGATGTGCACGTTCGTGGCCCGGTCCGCCTTCAATGGCGTAAGGCTCTGCAGGGAGGGGCGCAAATCAATGGGCCGCAGATTGATGTACAGGCCGAGCTGCTTGCGCAACGCCAGCAAGCCGCTTTCCGGGCGCTTGCCGATCGGCTGCGCGTCCCACTTCGGCCCTCCGACCGCCCCGAGCAGGATCGCGTCCGCCGCCTGGCATGCCGCCAGCGTCTCAGCGGGCAGTGGCTCTCCGGCGGCGTCAATGGCGCACCCGCCGAAAGGGAACTCGGCAAACTCAAAATGGTGGTCAAACCGGCTGGCGCATTGCTTCAGCACGCGCACGGACACCTGAACGATTTCGGGTCCGATGCCGTCACCCGGCAATAGAACTATTTTTTTCGTCTGGCTGGTCATGGTTGTGATTGTGTCTCCCGCCGGGCCTGCAAGCGTCTCCGCACGGCGTGAACGACCTTTATATTGTAATCCTTAGCGTCTCGATCACACAGTATAGTCGGGATTCCCGATCTTGTCAGTGGTGGAGGAGGTTTGGAAGATGACACCCCTTGCGCGCGAATCCCCGCGCCAGGGGTGGCGCGGGGCGCTGAAAAGGATGCGCGCGGACAAATGTCCAGTGTCCGGCGGATTTACTCGGCCGCGACGGTGGTTTCCGAGCCGCGTTTGCGCATCACCTGGTGTGCAATCGTGAGCAGATCGCGTGTGCTGATGTTTTTGGATTCATCGGCCAGCGCGGAAACGCGTTTGTAACATTCGGCCAGCTCCTCGGGCGACGGGGTGTAGCCGATCTCCACCAGGGCGACGCGCAGCGCATTCCGGCCCGAATGCTTGCCGAGGACCAGGGACCGTTTGGGGACGCCCACCGCTTCAGGGGAGATGATTTCGTAGGTGAGGGGATTTTTGAGAATGCCGTCCTGGTGGATGCCTGCCTCGTGCGCAAACGCGTTCGCGCCTACGATGGCCTTGTTGGGCGCTACAGGCACACCCGTAATCTCGGATAGCAGGCGGCTGGTGGCGTAGAGCTGCTCCAGATGGATATTCGTGGTCACGCCGACCGAGGCTTGCCGAACGCGGAGCAGGACGATAACTTCTTCGAGCGCCGCATTGCCGGCGCGCTCGCCAATGCCGTTGACCGTTAATTCCAGTTGCCGCGCGCCCGCTTGAATCGCGGCCAGGGAATTGGCCACGCCCATGCCCAGATCGTTGTGGCAGTGCGCGCTGAGCGTAATGCCGTCGGCCCCATCCAGGGACTCGATGACCCGGCGGAACATGGCGCCATATTCCTCGGGCACCGCGTAGCCCACCGTGTCGGGCAGATTGATGGTCGTGGCGCCGGCGCGGACCGCCGCGCCCACCGCTTTGCACAGAAAATCGATGTCGGTGCGGCTGGCGTCCTCGGCGGAAAATTCCACTTCCGCGCAGTGTTCGCGCGCATAGCGCACGTTGGTGGAAATCGCTTCCAGCGCCTCTTCGCGCGTCAGGCGCAGCTTGTAATGCAGATGCAGGTCCGAAGTCGCCAGAAACGTGTGCAGGCGGGGATGCGCCGCTTCGGAAAGGCCGTCGAGCGCGGCGTTAATGTCGTCGCGACGGGCGCGCGCCAGCGCGGCCACGGTGCAGCCGCGGATGGTGCGAGCCACCTCGCGCACCCCTTCCAGGTCTCCAGGCGAGGCGATGGGGAAGCCGGCCTCGATAATGTCCACGCCCAGCGATTCCAGCTGGCGCGCCATGCGGATTTTTTCCGTTACCGTCATGGAAAAGCCGGGGGACTGTTCTCCATCCCGCAGCGTCGTGTCGAAAATGCGTACGATGTCCATGGCACTCTCCTAACAGTCTCCATTTCACACTGGAACCCCAAGCATATCAAATTTATAATAGTTGGGTGTCCTATAAGGAATCATTATAATAGAAATATCGCCCCGCGCGGCGGATCACCCGCCCGGCAGGCGGAACAGGCTGCGGAAAAAGTGGAAATATTTGTGGGTCGTGCCTGAAGGCACGACATAACACCTGCATTTTTTTTCAGGGGTTTTGACCCCTGAAGGCGTACAAATCGATGTTTCCGCAACCTGGGAAGCCTGTCCTACTGGAGAAAATTGATGGATTTATCGCAGCTGCACGTATTTTTAACGGTCGCCAAGGAACAGAGCTTTTCCCGCGCCGCCGAAAAACTTTACCGCACGCAGCCGGCGGTCAGTATCGTCATCCGCAAACTCGAAGAGTCGGTCGGCCAGCCGTTGCTGGTGCGCGGCGCGCGCCAGGTGAAGCTCACCGACGCTGGCGAACTGCTGCGCGACTATGCCGAACGCCTGTTGAACCTGCGCGACGAAATTCAGAAAGGAATGGAGGACTTGAAAAGCCTGGGCCGCGGCGAGCTCACGTTGGGCGTGAACGAAAGCTCGATCCATGCGCTGCTGCCCGCCCTGGCGCGCTACCGCAAGCTGTATCCCGGGGTGAAGCTGATCATGCACCGCACGCTATCGCGCGACATCCCGCAGGAAGTCCTGAATTACCGCCTGGACCTGGGCACGGTATCCTACGTGCCCCAGGACCCCAAACTTGCGGCCGTGGAAATCCTGCGGGACGAACTGACGTTCGTCGTGCCTCCCAAACACAGGCTGGCGCGCCGCCGCTCGGTGGACATCAAGGAATTGGGCGAGGAAACATTCATCGCGCACAACGTCGAGTCGCCCTACCGCGCGCGCGTCATTCAACTGTTCGAAAAGCACCGCACGCCGCTGCATCGGGACATCGAAATGCCCACCATCGAAAGCATCAAGCGCTTCGTGCAGATGGGCATGGGCGTGGCCATTGTTCC
>DATLTA010000008.1:0-10318 GCA_035533775.1 Candidatus Dormiibacterota bacterium
TGCCCTGCGCCGAAACGATCCCCGGCGTCCCTGCGAAAAGGACAAGAGAAAACAACGAGGCTGCTGTTCCAAAGGCCCACGAAGAAGAAAGGTTACGCATTGGGCTCCTCCACACGTTTCATTTTTAATCGTGCTTGCCTACGGTCCTGAAGAATTTGTTCAGGCCAGGTTCTCGCCAGGGTGCGGAAACGTGCCCGCTCCGATCATTCCCAATCAGATGGCAATGTAGCGCGGCGGGTGGCCTGCGGGTGGAGTCTGTGTTCCGGCAAGAAAAATTGGAAGTTGAGTCAAATCCGGCCTCTCTGTGCAAGGAGTCAAATCGTCCTTCAGTGACAGGAATAATGACGCTTATATATTGGCGGGGAATTGACGGTTTTGAGTGGTACTCTAGGTGTGGCGCAAGCAACCTGCGCGTGAGAAATGAATCAAAGTTGATGGTCCTGCATTTAGATTTTTCCCTGTCGAGTAGTGTGGATAAAGGCAAAAGTGGAGGTTTTCGTTCATGTTGAGATTGATCTTGCGAGGTATGGCACTGCTGATGCTTGCTTTTTTGCTCGTTCCAGCCGGTTTTGCAAAGAATCCGGGGAAATCGGCGACCGAGAAAGATCTTAAGAAGGCTGATAATACAACGTCAACTGCCGCAACGGATTTGATAGCGGATGAAACCAGCGCTCCAGAAGCGACACCCACGGCTGCGCCTGGCGTTCCGGCGCAAACGGCGGCGAGCAATGCGAAGGCCGCAGAGGAATATAAGCCGGCACCCAAGTTTACGCCGATGCTGGCAACGACCGGGACCATCGGACTGTTTACAGTGGAAACAGCGGATACGCTCCCGAAGGGTGGTTTCGCATTTTCCGCGTACGGGAATAAATTTGGCCGCATGCCGGGCAGCGTTACCCTTTTCCAGATTGGTATGGATGCCAGTTACGGCATCACGGATCGCCTGAATGTGTTTGCTTCGTTCGTGCCGTATGGGCACACCCACATTGGAAACGGAAGTCAATTAAGCCTGGCGCCTCCCAATATTGCCGGGGCACCGTACTCCAACACCATTTTCCATACGTTGCCGACGGGAACTCCCGGGTACGTCGAGGATTTTCCCTTTGCCGCGAACAACGACGGCGGTTTGGGCAATGTCACGCTGGGAGTCAAGTACGGGCTGCTTTCGGAACGCCGCGGAAATCCTGTAAGTTTTTCGGTGCGCGATGATTTAATTATTGCAACGCGGACGGGCCTGACGCGCCTGCTCGACAATGGCACGCAGGCAAGCCCGCTGAGCAACTTGATATCCGCAGCCGTGAGCAAGCAGTGGGGTAATGCGGTCACGGGCGCGTTCAACGTGGGATACATGTTTTCCCGCGATCCACGCGATTCCCAGGGCAAACCTATGTTTCACATGGCCGGCGAAGTTAAGACCGGGGTGGGCTTTATCTTTTTTCCCGAGAGCCGGATTCAACCCATGACCGAATATACGGCCACGATATTCAACGGAGCATTCACCGACGGTACGCCCGACACGACCTTTGGAGCGAGAGATCCGGTCGATGGAGTCTGGGGAGTGCGCATGTATCCCTTGAAAAACGTTGCGATCGACCTGGGTTACCGGTACATGCTGAATTTGAAGGGCCTGCACGATCGAAACGGATTCGTCGTAAAGGTGGGCACGGCGCACTGGCCGGAGAAAGCGCCGCCCGTCAATCATCCGCCAACGACAACGTGCTCCGCGGATAAGAGCATGGTCTTTTTGGATTCCGGGGACATGGTTACCCTCACGGCAACGGCGTCCGACCCGGACAATGATCCTCTCACTTACACGTGGATGGTCAATGGCGGCCGCATCGAGGGGAATGGGCCGCAAGTGCGCTGGCTGTCGGCGGGGGTGGCTGAAGGCACGTACAACGCGACGGTCAATGTTGACGATGGGCGCGGAGGTACGGCCAGCTGCAGCACGGAAATCCGCGTTGAACCGAAACCCAACCACCCGCCCACGATTGCGTGCTCGGCGGACCGTGCCTCGGTCTTTGCCGGAGAGCGCGTGCACATCACAACCAACGCCAGCGACCCTGACGGCGACAGCCTCACGTATACCTGGCGCACTAATGGCGGCAAGATCGTGGGTACCGGTTCCGCCGTGGATTTCGACACGACCGGACTTGCACCCGGCATGTACACCGTCACAGTACGCGTCGATGACGGTCACGGGGGCGCTGCCGATTGCTCGTCCGCAATCGAAGTAAAACCCATGCCGCCGCCGCCGCAAGCCAGCAAAATCAATGAATGTGCGTTCGGCAAGCCAATGAGCACACGCATTGACAACGTCTGCAAGCGCATCCTCGACGACGTGGCCTTGCGCCTGCAAAGCGAGCCGCGCGCCAGTGCCGTGATCATCGGCTATTCCGACACCCGCGAGCGCAGGCCCGAAAAGATTGCCGGGGAACGCGCCTCCAACGCAGTGAAATACCTCGGCGAAAAGGGCATCGACGCTTCGCGGATCACCACGCGCACCAGCAGCGGCCAGGCCGGCGCGAACAACAACCGCCGCATTGACATCATCTGGGTTCCCGAGGGCGCGACCTACTAGCGCTCCTCCTGCGGAACTATAACTTCGGGCTCCGTATCTCCGCGCATTTGCGGAAAGCACGGAGCCCGTTTCATTTTTATTCTGATCGGTGTTACGGAATCCGGAATCTTAAAAGGTGTACATCAACTGGGTATACGTGAAATTGTGGCTGACGCCTGGAGTGGCGTTCAGCAGGAACGTGCCCGGGAAAATGTGCCCGAACCCGGCGCTGGTCTCGACCTGATGCGGAAACGTGTAGGTCGTCACGATTTCGGATTCCTGGCCGACGAAGCGGCCCGCTGCGCCGCTGGGGACGCGCGCCACGGCGTTGCCAGAAGCGTTGTACAGCGCGTCATGGGAATCCGCCAGCCACCAGACATTGTGCTTGACCGCGAGCTGCCAGTTCGATTTCACCTTGAACTGAATGCCGCCGCCCAGGTGCTCGATATTTCTCCAGCCAACCTCGTCGGACAGCCCAAACTTGTCGTGGTTCACGGCATAGAGCTGGTCAAAGGTGCCGCGATGCCCGTCGGTGGGATTGTGGTCGCCGGTGGCGTAGTCGAATTCCACATAGAAATGGGGCGTGAACCGGGCGCGGGAAGCCGTGTATCCGACGAGCCAGTGGCCCGCCCAGGCGTCAATGGTATCGGTCCCCAGACTGCCAGCCTGCCTGGCCATTTCGGTGCCGTAGTCAAAGTGTGCCGGCAGATTTCCCACCCAGCGAAATCCGTACGTGCCGAAATTCAAAGTTCCGGGCGTCCCGGTTTCCGTCAACAAACCGGAGGAGCGGCGCCAGAAGAAATAGGGTTCGAACGTGGCCTGCGGAACCAGTTTGCGGGTTCCGGCATACAGCCCGTAAATGTAGTTGCCGGGCGTGGACTCGTTGAACTGCAGGTCTCGTATTTTGACCACCGAGGCTGCGAAGGCGTCCAGGCGGAATCCATTGTGGCGAAACGTGCCGCGAATAGCGTCGAAGCTGTGGGATGCGTTGGCCCAGTGCGATCGGCCGACCAGGCGCTTGTCCCCGTAGTTGAGTTCCTGGCGGCCCACGCGCAATCCGAACGTCATCTTTTCCGTGTCCCCGAGTTCGACGTATCCCTGGCGAAGATCGAACGTATCCTGGTAGGGCGGCGCCGCGGGATGCTGGTTTTTCCAGAAAACGTGCGCGTCTTGTCCCTGCACCATGAATTTCAGCCAGGGCTTGGCCTGAATCCGCATGCCGATCAGGACACGCGTAAGCATGTAAAGATCATCGGCATTCGGTTTGAATCCATTGCCGGTAACGCCTTCCATGCGTGAGCGCAACTCCCCGCTGAAATGAATCCAGCCGGGAATCGCGGAATGCGCTGTGTTGGAGGAAGTTGCCGCGGCAGGGGGCGCGTCCTGCTGCCCCCAGAGCGGGCAGGCGCCCAGAACGCACGCCGCAAAAAAAAGTGCATAGGTATATAAATTTCGTCGGTTCATTTCGTCTCTTTTGTGCGTCTTTCTATGATGGAGCCGGAATATGAGTTGCGCGCTACAAAATGCGCGTCTGATTCTACCCAAAATTCATCTCGGCTGTCTCACAGGAATGCTTTCCGGCTTCGTCTTCAGCAGGGCCGAACTTTTTGCCCGGGCGTTGCCCGGATTTTGATATGGATATTGCATGCGGGCTACAGCCACGACATTGCGGGGATGCGGAATCATCACTGCCGGAATAAATACGGTTGTGGCCTGAAGTTTCAAGGGCCAGAATTAAAAAATGCGCAAGTATGCCATCCCGCTCCTGCTGTTGCTGGCCGCCGGGGGCACGCAGGCTCAGACGTGGAAGCCGCTGGGACCTCCGGGCGGGGACGTTCGTTCGCTCGCCGCCGATCCTTCGCGGCCCGGCCGGATTTTTCTGGGCACGGTGGACGGTCATATTTTTGGGTCCGGGGATTCCGGAGCGCACTGGACACTTTTGGGGCGCGTGAGCGAGCGTCTGGACGACGTGATTACCGCCATTGTCGTGGATCCCAGGGATTCCCAAGTGGTCTTTGCCTCCGCCTGGACGCAGGATCCTTCCGCGGGCGGCGGAGTATTTCGCAGCGGCGACGGCGGGCATTCCTGGCGCCCTGCCGGATTGGCCGGACAAGCCGTGCGCGCGCTGGTCATGGCGCCTTCCGATCCGAATATCCTGGTAGCCGGAACCCTGGGTGGCGTATATCGCTCGCGCGATGCTTCCAGATCGTGGGAGCGCATTTCCCCGGAACACCATGAAGAGTTGCGCAACTTGGATTCGCTGGCGATCGACCCGCACGATCCGCAAACGATTTATGCCGGCACCTTTCATCTGCCGTGGAAAACCACCGATGGCGGGCGTACCTGGCATCCCATCCATGCAGGCATGATCGACGATTCCGATGTCATGAGCCTTCTGATAGACCGATCCGTTCCCGGACGCATTTATGCCAGTGCTTGCTCGGGCATCTATCGCAGCGACAATCGAGCGGCGCAATGGAAGAAGATCCAGGGCATTCCCTATACGGCCCGCCGTACCTACCAGATTGCGCAAGACCCCAAGCATCCCGCCAGTGTGTACGCGGCCACATCCGAAGGCCTGTGGAAGACCTCCAATGCAGGGATGACCTGGCAGCGCACGACTCCCCCAACCTGGGCCGTAAATACGGTTGTGATTGCCGGAGGCGATCCCACGCGCGTGCTCATCGGAACCGAGCAGTTGGGCGTTCTCTCCAGCGACGATGGCGGAGAGCATTTCGAAGACGCGAACGCCGGATTTTTTCATCGCCAGATTGTCGCCCTGGCGCTGGATCGGGCGCGACCGGGCCGCATCCTGGCCGTGCTCGCGCATGCTCCCCAACCGATCCTGGCAACCGATGACGACGGCAAATCCTGGAAACCCCTGGGACCGGGCCTGCGCTCTGAGCAAGTGCTTCGCGTGTACGCCTCGCCGGAGGGCTGGTGGGCCTCTCTCGCCCATGGCGGATTGATGCGCTACGACGCGCAGAAGAAAGCCTGGCGGCGCGCCGGGCTGGTCCGGGAAGAGGAGTCAATGGCCGCGACTCCGGCGCGAAAGTCCCGCTCCAGCGTCATCCGAGCGAGGATCGCGACGCGGCCGCTGCAGCAGATTGTCAACGATATGGCCTTCAGTGCGAACCGCTGGTATGCCGCAACCAATGCGGGTTTGCTGATGTCCGCCGATCAGGGCGCCGTGTGGGAGTTGAAGCCGCTCGGCCCGCTCACAACCCTGCCGGTAAATTCGGTTCGCGTGTCGCCGGACGGGGAAAGGCTCTGGGTAGTTTCTCTGCGAGGGATGGTGGTTTCCACCGACGGCGGCAAATCGTGGACCTGGCATGACCTGCCCCTGAAGTCGGGCGGCGCCATCTCACTGGAAACGGACGGAGAGGATAAAAATATTCTAATCTCCAGGGCGCACAATGGACTCTATATTTCCCGCGATGCGGGGAGCACATGGCGGCAGGCCGGGTCGGGTCTTCCATCGACCCCTGTGCAGGATTTTGTCGTGGCAGGAAAGGTTTTCCTGGCCTCCATGAGCACCGGAGGGTTGTACGTTTCTTCCAACACGGGCCGCACCTGGACGCGCGTGCCGGGAACTCTGGCCGATGGCTTCTTTCCGGCGGTGACGGCCATGAGCGATACAGGAGTTATTTTCGCCGCTTCCGCAACCGACGGATTATATACGGTCCAATGGCCAGGCTTGCCCACGGCCAGTGCCGCCTCCATTCATCCATCGCAGAATTGAGTTTGCCAGGCCACTGACAGGCGCCTGCCCGGCTGGGGCCCATGCGGCTGTGAAGCGCCTTGCAATTTCAATCCAGATGCTTTGTGGGGGCGATGAGATCGGGAATGTTTCCAGTTTGAATCAGGCGGAATGTCCATATTGGTCCTGCGCTGTGCCAAAAAGGTATTTTTTAATTCCTGGAAAATAAACCGCTTGCTTAATTTCTTAATTCGGCAATAGAATTCTCGGCTATTATGGTATATTTGTCACGATATGTGACTCAAGGGAAGTAGGTTGCAATCGGCTCCGGATTTGGCACTACTGTTGCTCCTGTTCAGAGACGAGGCGTCCAGCCATGGAAATCGACGAACATAATGGAAATTCCGCAGGATCACCCGCAGCGCTGACTTTGCTGGTCGTGGACGATGAAGCGGCGACGCGGAATTTGTGCAGGGATGTGGCCATCGGCGCAGGGCTGCATGTGCATGTTTCGGCGACCACCGAGCGCGCGCTGGAAATCATGGATGAGTATCCGGTGGATGTGGTGGTTACGGATCTGCAGGTTCCGGAAATTGGCGGGTTGGAACTGATCAAGCGAATTCGCGCCAATAATCCGGGAATTGCCGTGATCGTGCTGACGCAATACGGCACGATCCAGACGGCCATTGAAGCCACCCGGCTCGGTGCCACCGATTACATTACCAAGCCGTTCCACGTGGAGGAAATGCGCAGCAAACTGGATCGCCTGGTGCATGCCATTGAGACGGACCAGGAAAACCAGCTGTTGCGCGAGCAGCTGAAAAGCCGGCCGGGCTTCGGAGGATTCGTGGGGATCTCCCCGCGGATGCAGCGCGTCTATAAACTCATCCAGAAAGTAGCGCAGCACAACTACCCCGTGCTGATCCTGGGCGAGAGCGGCACGGGCAAGGAACTTGTGGCCCAATCGATCCATTTTTCAGGCTCGCGGAAAACCAAACCCTTTGCCCCGGTGGATTGTTCGTCGCTGGTTCCCACGCTGATCGAATCGGAGCTGTTCGGCTATGTGAAGGGAGCGTTCACCGGCGCGCAGCATTCCAAGCAGGGCCTGTTCGAAGCCGCCGGGGAGGGAACGCTGTTTTTGGACGAAATCGGCGACCTGCCCATCGACTTGCAGGCCAAGCTGCTCCGCGCGCTGCAGGAACGCGAGATCAAGCCGGTGGGTTCCAATGAGCGCGTGGAAATTCGAGCGCGCATGATCGCCGCGACCAACCGGGACCTGGAATCGGCCATTCGGACGGGGGCTTTCCGTCAGGACCTGTATTTTCGCCTGAATGTTGTCCAGATCAAGCTGCCGCCGCTGCGGGATCGCAAGGCGGACATCCCGCTGCTGGTGAATTCGTTTCTGGAAAAGTTCAGCGATCCGGCGAACGCGATCCGCACGATTTCCGAGGACGCCATGCGGCGCATCATGGCCTACGACTGGCCGGGAAACATCCGGGAACTGGAAAATGCGATTGAGCGCGCCGTGGCGCTGGGTTCGGGGCCGATCCTGCATCTGGGGGACTTGCCCTCCAACCTGCAGTACGCCTCTTTGGAAAAACTTCCGGATTTCGACGAACTTGTTCCGCTTGAAGCCCTGGAGCGGCGCGCCATTTTCAGGGCGCTGCGGGAAACCGCAGGCGACAAACTGGCCGCCGCGCGCCTGCTGGGCATCGGCAAAACTACGCTCTACCGCAAGCTCAAGCAATACGAAGCGGGAGGCGCGCAAGCCTAGCGCGCGAATGTGCGGGACGTTCCCCAGTCCCGCCGAACGCATTCGGAATGCGCGAGCCGCTAAAAAGCGAAAAAGAAAACAGGTAAAAACCCCTAAAAACTTCGATTCCGCCCCCAACCCGCAATGTTTCGCTGCGATCGCTTGCCCTGGATACGAAAAACACTGCTCTGCAGCGTTCCCTGTGACTGCCATCCATCCGCGCACGCATGCTCGGCAAGCCGGTCCTTGGGAAGGGCCGCCGCAGCATGATTGTCGTTTATGGCACAGGCAGGCAATCCCTGGCTGCCAGCGCATTGAGGCTTCCTCGGTTTCATTGCTATCCTTGTTCAGGCTTCCCCTTCTGCAATGTCGACGACACCGATTCCGAAACCCAGCGTACGAACCGACCAGCCGGTAGCAGCTCTGCTGCAGTCCGTCTGGCTTGCCATTGTCGGTGCGTTCGGCTTGCGCGTGTTCCTGTGTTTGCTGAGCCATCGCATGGACAGCAAGTCCCATCTGGGGCTTCAAGTGATTGGCAGGGAAGCGGGGTTCATCGCCTGGTCGCTGGCTTCGGGCAAAGGGTTTGCCAATCCGTTTCCCGGGTATAACCTGGTTACCGGGTGGCTGGCCCCGGTATTTCCGTTTCTTTGGTCCATCGGCCTCAGGATTTTCAATCCAAATTACGGCAATGGCGGCATCTATTTCTGCCAGGTGATGAACTCGGCCTTTTCCGCGCTTACCTGCTGGCCCATCTATTGGTTGGGGAAGAAGCTGTTCAGCCGCAAAATGGGCCTCGCGGCATCCTGGGCCTGGGTTTTTATGCCGCTGGCGATTTTATTTCCCCTGGAATGGGCCTGGGATCAGAGCTTGTCCGCGCTCGTGCTGATGCTGTTGCTGTGCGCCACTTACAAGTTGCGGGAGTATCCGGCGGTGTCTCTGGCCTGGGCCGGGTACGGAGTGATGTGGGGTTTTGCGGCGCTGGTGAATCCCACGCTCTGCGGGATGCTGCCATTTTTGCTGGCCTGGCTGGCATACCAACGCTGGAATAGTGGAGCTGCCTCATTTCGCCCGCTGCTCAAGGCCACCTGTTTCTTTCTGCTCTGTATTCTTCCGTGGACCGCGCGCAACTATTTCAAGCTCGACGGCCTGGTGTTCATCAAGTCGAATTTCGGCCTGGAACTATGGCTGGGCAACAATCCTGCGGTTCCTGCCGACGCGGTCTATTCCTCGCAACTGCATCCCATGAACAATTACGGGGAATTTGTGGAGCTGGTTCTTTCCGGGGAGCCGGGATACATGGCGGCGAAGCGGCGGGCGGCGCTGGCTTTTATACGGGCTAATCCCGGGACCTTCCTGGATCTATTGGGCCGCCGCGTGCTGGATACGTGGGCCGGTGTTTACGATTCCCGCGAAGATAAATGGATCACCGCGCTGCACCTGCGCATGGCGGAAATTTATTTTTGCGTAGCGCTTTCGTTATTCTCCCTTGCCGGGATGATTCTCGCCCTGCGGAAAAGCGCGGGTGAGGTTTTGCCGCTCGCACTTTGCGCCGTGGTGTTCCCCATTCCGTACTACATCACGCATACGTCGCTGCGGTATCGCCATCCGATCGATCCGATTCTGACTCTGTTTGCAACCTACGCGATCGCACAAATCATTTCCGCAATAAACGGCCGGCGCAAACCAATCCGCTAAAAGTGCGGCCGGAAGCGCGAAAACAAAGTCCACCTGCCAGCCCATCTCACCAGATTGTTATTCCTATCCGGGAAAGACAGGATGCAGAAGTCTCGGGATGGGAAAGACGGATAGATGTGTGGGCTGGAGCTGAGCTGCAGTCAGTTGATTTGGAACAGGTTACGCGACTTCAACTATTGGCCACCGTGGTGCAATACGAACGGCAGGAGGGTGGTCATGATCTCTCGGCAATATTATCTGCATTACCGGCTGGTGCGCGAGGCGATCACGGTGGTCGTGATGATCGCCATGGCGCTGCTGTTCAGTTATCTCATCCTGAGCGTGCGCCTGTAGGAGAGCTGATGCCTGTCTCCAGTTGGATACGAAACAGGAAAGGCACGCATGCCGCGGAGGACCCCGCTAGCGAGTTGATTTGCGCTGCCGCGCGTGGCGACTCGCTCAATCAGTTGCTCGATCTGGGCGCCTGCACGCTGCTGGTAACGGCGAAGGCGGATCGTGCCGGGGTATGGCTTGCAGGGGACAGGCGCGGCAAATCGGGGCAGGGCCGGGTCGTGGAAGCCGAACCGGGACCGATCCCGGAAAAGTGGAAGCATCTCGACATCTCGAACCC
>DATLTA010000009.1:0-26810 GCA_035533775.1 Candidatus Dormiibacterota bacterium
AGATTACGCGTTGTCGAGGAGATGAGCCGAACGCTGAGACACCCGGAAGATGGCGTCCCGTTCCCTTCGGGAAGCAGATTCACCAGGCGCGCCTGGCTGGACAGTTCCATTTGATTGATCTCATCCAGATAAAGGGAGCCACCACCGCTCATCTCTTCATCGGGAGCACCCTCCCCGCAACGAATGCGCGCCGAGAGCAAGTCCGGTGACAGCCCGGCGCAACCGCATTTCACGAACGCCTCATTGGAACGCCTGGATAAACGGTGGATCTCTATCGCCGCTACTTCTTTCCCCGTGCCGCTTTCCCCGGCCAGCAAAACCGGAATCTCCGTAGGGGCAATCTCGGCTATGGCGCGCTCCAATGCGCGCATAGCCGGGCTCACGCCACGGACAAAGTACTGATTCAGGACGACATGCCCACCCATCGTCCCCACAGCACCTATATTCTTATCAACCTGACTATCCATCCAGCCTCACGCTATGCAGCCTCTTGAAAAGCCAAACGCACTCGATCCGCAAAGGGAATCTGATCCTAAGAAGGAAGAGCAACGCACGGGCCATGCCAAGATTTCTATGGCGTGGCGAAACAAATTCCCAATAACCTATTATTTATGAATAATTTAAATGACAATTGGCGCTACTGAAATAGGGTAAAAACTTGCCTTCCCTGAATTGTTTCTTACCATATTGTGGTAATTACTTTCCATTCATTTGGACAATTCGATGAAGATTGTTTAAACCTACAATAAACAAAGGACTTAGTTGTAAGAATCTGCTTCGGCTTTAGCCGGTCGCTAGTTCATGCAATTTCGCGCTTCATGGAAGCTAATTTCCACATTGTTCAGCTATTTTTCAACGTTCTGCATTGCGCGCGCCATATTGTTCGGTTTCCGGCGCGAACCCTGATTGCGCGGTGAAAATGCAAAAGTCCGGTGCAGCCTGAGGTTAATCGTCGATGACAGAAGGGGGTTCGCTAACCACGGCAGGCTCTTTCGCGTTCCGTTTGGAGGGCAATCCGGTCCGGCGGATCTTATATAGCAGGGTCCTGTAACTGATTTTCAAGGCACTTGCAGTTCGTTTTCGGTTCCAGTGGTTTGCTTCGAGGACGCTTAAGATAATTTTTTTCTCGAGTTCCTGAACTGCCTGTTTCGTGACCTTTTTCAAGTGGATTTGGCCGCTCAACGGCATTTCCGGGGCTGCGTGACTTTGCTTCCAACTCAGCAGCTCGCTCGAAATTACATCTTCCGAACCGAGTATCACATAGCGTTCCATCAGATTTTCAAGCTCGCGAATATTCCCCGGCCAGGGATGCTTCTCCAGCAATCTCAGAACGGGTTGAGACAGCGGCTTCGCGGGAATGTTGTGGCGTAACCGATGCGCAGCGAGGAAATAGGCCGCTAGAGAGGGGATGTCTTCCGAGCGCGCATTTAATGCCGGCAGATGCAGGCTGACCACGTTGATCCGGTAAAACAAATCCTGGCGAAAGCGTCCCGCCCCGATTTCATCCTCAAGCTCACGATTGGTCGCGCATATCACGCGCAGTTGGACGCGCCGGTCCTCTTGACCGCCAATTCTGGTAAACTGCCCGTCCTGCAAAAGTTGCAGCAATTTCGCCTGCAAAGACATATCGATTTCGTCGATGCCGTCCAGGAAGAGCGTGCCGCCGTCGGCCAATTCGACGCGACCAGGTTTGACGGTGTTGGCGCCAGTGAACGCTCCCTTTTCGTAGCCAAATAACTCGCTTTCCAGCAGCGCTCCGGGAATTGCCGCACAGTTCACTTTTACGAATGCGGATTGTCTTGACGGCGAGATATTGTGGATATACCTCGCCAGCAGGTCCTTCCCGGTTCCGTTGGAACCCTGAATGAGGATGGGAATCCCTGAGGCGGCAACTTTTTCAATTTTCTGCTGGATAGCCTGCATCAGGGTCGAACGGCCGAAAATAATGGCATCCGGAGGAAGATTCCCCGTCCGATCCGATGTCAATGTCTTGGAAAGCGCTGTAGTTGCCATGTAGTCTGGTTCAATAGGCTTAGAACCATCCCCCTGTTAATCAACTGCACACAAGCAACCAAACTTCATGGTATCCAGATGTTTTGTTTCAGAGCGCAACAGCGATGCCATTTAGATATAACTGCAATCATTTCAATATTTTATTAATTAGCTGACCCGGCAGCGACAAAAGCGCCGTGAATTGTCAAGGCTGTGAAAATTAATTCAGGCGGGAAAATACTTTCTCTAGAAGGACATCCATGTTCCAGATATCAAGATCCAAAGTCCAATTCGCAAATCCGCGGCAATCCATCAAGGCGTCATTTCAAACCGAGGGAGCGTAACCGTGCCGAAGGATTGCGACCAGGCGCAAAGTGGGCCTATCTCCTTTGGAGTCAGTCGCGAAGGCTTATGCATTAGCCGATAGCTAAAAGGGGGCATGCCCTTGTCTTTGACTTCCTTGCAGATATCAGCCAAAAGGGCGTTATCCAGTTTCGGCCTTTGCCGGTTTTCCCAATCGTCAAAATTCATGTGTCGCCGACCCTCGTTCACATCATCGACAATGACCCATGACAGTGGAGCGATGTGACTGTACCAGGGCCACACGGTCTGATTCGAATGGCAATCGCCACAGGCGCGCCGCAGAATACCCTGCACGGGAACGGGAACCCGAATATTCGCAGCAAGCGATCTGGAGGGAATCACGGGCGGGTTGGTTCGTTTCGGCTGAATGAATTGTGCGACCACCAGCAAACCAACCAAGGCAAAAACAACTTTTCTTGCCCGGGCCATGTTCATTTCGGAACCTCCATTGCCAGCGTCGCATTCATGCCCGGAGAACCTATCTTTTCTTTTTTGTGCGTTTCAATACATCGCGCCCCTGGAAGGAATCATTCTAAATTAATTTGGCTTAACTGCATCCAGAATTCCGACCGTTTCCGCTGGAATGTTCCGTGAGCGAATGTCCCTGGAAGCGGCCCCTGGCCTCATTTCGTGAGAAGTTTCATCAACTGGTACAAGCGTGCGCGCGCCTCTTGCCCCATCGAAGTGAACTCCACACCCATTCCCTTACGAGGCTGACTGTCGCGCACCGTGGCCCTGGCATACACGCCGCCACCGGGAATTTCAAACGTCAGCTTAATCACATCTCCGGCAGGAGGGGGCTCCGGCGTCGAAATAAATATGCCGCCCAGGGCCAGCACGCTTACACGTGACACCTTGCGAATCCCGGAATGCTCCCAGGCCACGAGCATGCCTTTTGGCAATCCCACGCGGGCATAACGGCGGGTTTTCTTCTGGGAAGGCATGACGCTATGTTAGCTGAGAGACTAACGCACATGATGGAAAGGGGGGCCATTTTACTAAGCGAGGATTGTCCTATCCGTTAAGAACACTCCGCGTCAACGCATCCACTCATAGACAATCATGGCACAATGTCTCTTTTCTCTTGATGTGCAGTTGCCCTGAGTGTGATAAAAGCGAGCGGCGAAATGGACAAGGAAAAAATAACAATTACGCCAGACGTAGGGCAACGCGCCCAGCGGCGGATCGCTCGCCGCCTGCTGCCATTTCTTTTTATCCTCTATTTCATTGCCTACCTGGATCGGGTCAATGTCAGTTTCGCGGGCCTGGAGATGTCTCACAACCTGGGATTTACCGACAGCGTATTCGGGCTGGGTGCGGGCATTTTCTTTGCCGGCTATTTCCTGTTCGAGATTCCCGGCGCGCTGCTTGTCGAACGATGGAGCGCCCGGAAATGGATAGCCCGCATCCTGATTACCTGGGGAATGGTTACCACGCTGGTGGCGATGGTCCATACCCCCACGCAATTTTACGGAGCGCGATTTCTGCTGGGGGCTGCGGAAGCGGGATTTTTCCCGGGGATACTGGTTTATCTGACGCACTGGTTCCGTCATGAGGATCGGGCGCGCGCGGGCGCACTGTTCATGGTGGCGATCCCTATTTCCAACGTGCTGGGTTCCCCACTCGCCGGCAGCCTGTTGGGCGTGCATTGGCTTGGAATTCCGGGATGGCGATGGCTGTTCATTCTGGAGGGGATTCCGGCGGTGCTGCTGGGCCTGGTGACGCTGTTCTATCTGACGGACTGGCCGAATCAGGCGAAGTGGTTGCCCGCCGATGAGCAGCAATGGATCACGGAAGAACTTCGCCGCGAAAAAGAGAAAAAATCCGCAGTGGGCTCCTGGACCGTCAGGCAGGCCCTGGGCCATCGCGACGTGATCGTGCTGGCGTTGGTTTATTTTCTTGCCTTGATCGGGCTTTACGGATTCAATTTCTGGTTCCCTACAATCTTAAAACGCGCGACAGGCCTGCCAAACCTGACGGTAACGTTTATCGCGGCGCTGCCCTATCTACTGGGCGTGTTTCTGATGCTCTGGAATGGCTGGAGTTCGGACCGCACCGGGGAGCGGCGCTGGCATACCAGCGGCATGCTAGGAGCGTGCGCCATATTCATGGCGCTTTCGGTGGGCTTGAACAACCATCTCTGGCTCGGCCTGGTATTCCTGATCCTGGCGGGAGCCTGCACGACGGCCTTTATGCCGAGTTTCTGGTCCTTGCCGACAACCTTCCTGAGCGAATCCGCCGCGGCAGCATCGATGGCTCTGATCAATTCGGTTGGCAACCTGGGGGGATTCGTGGGCCCGTATTTTGTGGGCTACCTGAGAAACCTGACAGGTTCATTTGCGTTCAGCATGATTTTCATGATCGCGGCATTGTTTTTATCGGCCGTGCTGGTGCTGGCGCTGCGGGTGCACCGGGAATGAAGTTCCGGGGAATGGCTCATGAGAAGGCGCCTTTGAGCAATTCCATCGTGCCGGAAAGTCTCGTTTAAGTTAACGTTGTGCGTCTGCGCAACTCGACTTCGAGCGAGTCTTGCCCCGCATGCACGGTTCCGATAATGTCAATTCCTGTGAGTAAGACTGCCAAAAAAAGTGCTTTGCAGGTTTGCGTGCTTTCGCCGCACCCGCTGGTGCTGAGCGAGCTCGCACGTGTGCTCACCAATCCCGCCTTCAAGATCGCTTCCATGCAACTGGAATCGACGCTGGGGCCGGACCTCCGCCATCTGCAGATTCCAGAAGCGGTCGTCTATGTGGTGGACGCGCACGTGACGCGGCCCGCGGTGGGCGCGCTTATTTCGAATGTCCTGGACAATCACCCGGAGGCGCGCATCATCGTGGTCGCCGAAAAATTCGACGCCGCCGAAAGCTATTCCCTGCTGCAAATGGGAGCCAAGGGATTACTGACCTACGGCGAAGCGCGAATGCAACTGCCCCGCGCCCTTCCCCTGGTCGCCAACGGCGGATTCTGGGTTCCGCGCGCGGTGCTTTCCGGGTTTGTGGATTCCATCCTGGGAGGAACCCATAGCCGGCGCTTGAAGGCGGATACGGCCACGGACTTGAGCCGCCGGGAGCAGGAAGTTCTGAATTCCCTGCTGGAAAATCTGGCCAACAAGGAAATTGGGAACCGGCTGAACATATCCGAACGAACGGTCAAGTTCCACGTTTCCAATTTGCTGAGCAAATTTGGAGTGCGCCGCCGCGCTGATCTGATTTTGCTGTGTTACCAGAGACATAGCGTCTCCCCTTGAAACAGCGATAGTGACGAGAGCACTGTTTCGAGTGCGTAATTGGCGGCTGAACTGCGCGAAGGTGCGGCGCAAGCATGGCCTTGCGCCGAAAACTTTTTTATTGTCGGCGCGATATTTTGTTGAGCGTAAAACTCGGCAGAAATGGACAAAACAATAATGGCAACTGATCGAAGGCCGGAATATTTCAAAGGCTCGCAACTCCGCGTCGGAATTATCGGGTGCGGGTACGTAGGACTTCCATTGGGATTGCGGTTTGCCGAAGCGGGGCACCGCGTGACCGGGTTTGACCTTGACCCGGCCAAGGTCGAGAAACTGAACCGCGGCCAGTCGTACATCCAGCATATCCCACAAAACAAGATTCAGCAGTTCGTGCTGTCAAAGCACTTTGGCGCAACCGCGGATTTTTCGCGCCTGGCGGAAATGGATGCGATCCTCATCTGCGTGCCGACTCCGCTCGATCAGCGGCGCGAACCGGACCTTTCCTACGTGGAGAAGACAGCGCAGGCGATCCGGCCGTACCTGCAGCGCGGACAGCTGGTAGTGCTGGAATCGACGACCTATCCGGGCACAACCGAAGAACTGCTTCTGCCGATTCTGGAAGAGACGGGGATGAAGTGTCCGATCGCGCACGGCCCGGAAAACGAGCAGATCGGAACGGATTTTTTCCTGGCATTTTCACCCGAGCGCGAAGATCCGGGTAACAAGCAATACGGCCTGGCGCAAATCCCCAAAGTGGTGGGCGGAGTGAACCCTCCTTCGGGCCGCGCGGCCGCGTCGCTGTACGCACAGATCGTCGGACGCGTGGTGCCGGTCAGTTCGACGCGGGCGGCAGAAATGACCAAGCTGCTCGAAAATATTTTTCGTTGCGTGAACATCGCCCTGGTAAACGAATTGAAGATGCTGTGCCAGCGCATGGGAATCGACATCTGGGAAGTGATCGATGCGGCGGCGACCAAGCCGTTCGGGTTCATGCCGTTTTATCCGGGGCCGGGACTGGGAGGGCACTGCATACCGGTGGACCCGTATTACCTGTCGTGGAAGGCGCGGGAATTCGATTTCGCGACGCGCTTCATCGAACTGGCCGGAGAAGTCAACACGGCCATGCCCTATCATGTGGTGGATTCGGTGGCAGCGGCCCTGAACGACAGGCAAAAATCGATCAAGGGATCGCGCATCCTGGTGCTGGGTGTGGCGTACAAAAAGGATGTGGACGACCTGCGGGAATCGCCGTCGCTGAAAATTATCGAGCTGCTGACGGCGCGTGGCGCCAATATCGATTACAACGATCCGCACTTCGCGGAAATTCCCAAGCTTCGGCATTATAATTTCCAGGGAATGAAATCCGTGCCGGTTGATTCCAAGTCACTGGCCGGATACGACTGCGTGCTGATCGCCACCGATCACACCGCTTACGATTACTCCGCGATCGTCGAATCGGCGCAACTGGTCGTGGATACCCGTAATGCCACGCGACGAATTTCCCGTAATCGCAATAAGATCGTCCTCGTGTGAGGTTCTCGAAACAATCCCGGGTGAACCGTGCACCGGGTGTACGAATGGAAATCCCTGGGCTGGCGCCCTCGCAAAGGCTCAAATGTCAGATGAGAAATTAACTCCAGGTGGGCTGAAATCCACCCAGCGCCGCAGCCAGCGCGTGATCCTTCACTTGGCGATTACCGTCCGCTCACAGGACGCTCCCCCGGACAATTCCTTCGAGGAAGAAACGCAGACTCTGGTCGTCAGCGCGCACGGCGCGCTGATTGCCCTGGAAGCCAAGGTCGAAAAAGATCAGACTCTGCTGATCACGAATCGCGCAACCCAGACCGAGCAGCTTTGCCGGGTGAAGTATCTGGGCCCCGCCTCCGGCGGCAAGACTCAGATCGGCGTCGAATTCCTGAACCCTTCTCCTGATTTTTGGCGAATAGTGTTTCCTCCGGACAACTCGGTAGCGCTCAATCGGGCCTCCGAAGATGTCTCGAACTATCGCACGGAAAAGTAACCGTTCTTTCCGGAAAAATCTCCGCAAGCAAGGACGATATTCCCTGCTGCTTGCGCCCAAACCGCAATCCTTTGAGGGCATCCTGCGGGAAAGTTCAGTGCAAACGCGTAAGTTCAATCCGGACGGTACCGAAGGGGATTTCGGCTTCGAACAGTACGGGCGTGTGGGCGGCGTTGCGGGCAATCCAGACCGCCAGCCGCGTGTCGGTGAGTTCCTTGCCGTGGTCGAACAGGCGGATGGCTACGCGAAACGCTGAAAAACTTCCGGCAGGAACGGTGATCGTTCCCTGCGGGTTGTCCACGCGGGCGACGGCCTGGTACAGGCGGCGGCCATCGAACACTGGCGTGCGAAGCTCCGGCGTGCGCCGCCAATCGTTTGCGCGGAGGTTGTACAGGAATCCAACGGCGTCACGCGTGTCGGGAGCAACGCGAAGCGCCGTGACCTTTGCGGGCGCGGGATCGTCGTCAGCCGTCATGCGGTACAGCGACGTCTGCTGCTTCCCCTGCTCGTTAAGATACATTTCGTATTGCAGGGAAAACAGGTTGGCCGCGGAAGTATAGGAGTCGAACTCATCATCAATCGCGAACAGGCTGCGCGTGGTATCCATGGTGTGCACGATGGCGCGAAAATGCCATGCCAGGCGTCCGAAGAAATTTCGCTGTTCGACCACGGAAGTTTCGATTTTTGCCGCGTTCACTGCGTATTTCGAGAACAGCACGCGATACTCGAGATTTTCCCCCGACCGAAATGGAACTGGGAGGGCGGCGGGCGCCGCGGGAGTCCTGGCGCGCAACCTGAGCCGCGAGCGTTTGGATTTCTGCGTCGCACCCAATGGCGCGCACGCCAGAACCACAGCCAGTATAACGGCGGCGGAACGCATCCTGTGAAGCCCGAAATGTGCGCGCAAACAGATCATGAAATCGGTACAGTTGCACCGGACCGGAGGGGCCCTTTTCATGGCCCTGTCGTTCCCCTATCTATTCAGGGTACAGAAAAAACAGCTTGGAAACCACCTGTGTCGCGTGCATGGTTAACAAGACCGGTTGAAAAGAATGGATGACAAGAACGGTTTAGAAAAATGGTCTGAAGAATGTCGCCAGGATACGATCGGCCCTGATCGTTCCCGGAGAGGAGATCATCGATGCGTTATCTGGTAACCGGGGGAGCCGGATTCATCGGCTCCAATACGGTGGACGAACTGGTGCGCCGCGGGCACAGCGTCGCGGTGCTGGATGATTTGTCGACCGGAAAGGCTGAGAACCTGGCCCTGGTGAAATCCAGAATTGATTTTATCCGGCAAAGCGTCACGGATCCGGACGCGGTGCGCGAAGCCTGCCGGGGAGTGGATCGCGTGATCCACTTGGCGGCGCAAACGTCGGTGCCGCGCTCGGTGAAGGATCCGATCGAAACTAATCACATCAACGTGGACGGGACGCTCAATGTCCTGGTGGCGGCGCGCGACGCGCGCGCGCAGCGCGTGGTTTTCGCCAGCTCCTGCGCGATTTACGGCAAGACTTCCGAGCTGCCGATTCCGGAAACATCGCCGCTTGCGCCGATTTCTCCCTACGGCGTTTCCAAAATGGTTGGGGAAGCTTACGGGCAGGTTTTCGAGCAGCTGTACGGGCTCGAATTTGTTCCACTGCGATATTTCAACGTGTTCGGGCCGAGGCAGGATCCGGGTTCGCCCTATTCCGGCGTGCTTTCTTTATTCAACGCCGCCATGATGCAGGGAACGCAACCCACCGTGTACGGCGACGGCGAGCAATCGCGCGACTTCGTCTATGTCGGCAATGTAGTCGAGGCGAATTTGCTGGCCGCCGAGGCGGAGCGCGCGCACGGCCACACGTTCAATATCGGCACCGGAAACCGCTACACGCTGAATCAAACCCTCTCGCTGCTCGAGAAAATTACTGGAAAACCCGCCAGGGCGAACTATGCCGCCGCACGCGATGGAGACATTCGCGATTCGCAGGGGGACATCGCCCTCGCAAAAGAAGTCCTCGGATACAACCCGCGCTTCGGATTTGAGGAAGGTTTGCAGCGAACGTGGGATTGGTTTTCCGCCAGCGAGGGCGCGCCCGGCCGGGCTTAGCGCGATCTGCCGGGAGAATCGCCGTTCAGATGCGGCAAAAGCTCGGTAAGGCTGTCGACGAGCAGGTCGGGAGGATATTCGGCCAGGCGATGGCTGCCGAAGCCGTAGGTCACGCCGCACATCCAGGTGCCGGAGTTGCGGGCCGTTTGCACGTCGATTTCGGAATCCCCCACGAACATGACCTGAGCAGGCGCCGCGCCGAATTCGCGCAAAATCGTTTCCACGCCCATGGGATCGGGCTTCTTGCGTTCGAAGCTGTTGCCGCCGTACACGAAGCGAAAGTGCTCCGCCAGGCCCAGCCCCTGCAAAATGCCGCGGCTGGCTCCCACGGGCTTGTTGGTGAGGACGGCCATGGGCATTCCGGTAAGGGCATCGAGGGCTTCGCGGACGCCGGGATATAAAGACGTGTGATCGAGCTTGTGCACGGAATAGTATTTAATGAAGAATTCCAGCCCGCGCAGGCAATCTTCCTCGGTGGCGCCCTCACCCAGGGCGCGCGCAATCAGACTCGGAGCGCCCTGGCCGACGTAGCTGAAAATCAGTTCGTGCGGGAGCGGTCCCCGGCCCATTTCCTCCAGGGCGGCGTTCACCGCCAGGGCCAGATCGAGTTTTGAATCAATCAGTGTGCCGTCCAGATCGAAGATCAGTGCGCGCACTTCGGAAAAGCGGGCTATGGTTTTCCCCATTGAATCTTGAGCAGTCCTCCATGAAGCAATGATTGTAATATAGTGGAGTCTGTTCTTTCAGAGCAAAGTCCCGAAGCATGGCAATGTGGGGCGGCATATCATCAAAAAAGCTTTTAGACCCAGGAGGAAGTGCGAATGGCAGAGATTTTTCCGTTTCGAGCGTATCGATACAACCCGGAGCGCGTGGAGCCGGTCAAGGTGCTGACGCAGCCCTACGACAAGATTACCCCGGCCATGGCGGAGAAATATGCGGCGGCAAGCCCCTACAACCTGATTCCGATCGAAAAAGGGAAAACGCTTCCCGAGGATTCCCCGGCCAACAACGTGTACACGCGCGCGGCAAAGGCGCTGGAAGACTGGATTCATGCCGGTGTGATCGTTAAGGATGCAACGCCATCGCTGTACGCCTACTTTCAGGAGTACACGGTGCCGGGAACCAGTGAGCGGCGTGTCCGCAAAGGTTTTATCGCCATCGGACGCATCGAGGATTATTCGGCGAAGGTGGTTTTTCGCCACGAACAAACTCTGTCCGGGCCAAAAGCAGACCGCCTGGAACTGTTGCGACACACGCAAACCCACACCGGGCAGCTCTTCATGCTGTATAACGACCCGGCGGGACACGTGGACGCGCTGCTCGACGCGGCGGCAAGCGGCAAGCCGGCAGTGGAACTCCGCGACGAGTACGACGTCGTGCACCGGTTGTGGCCCGTAACCGATGCCCCGGTGATTGCAACCATCCAGCGCGAACTGGCGGACAAGAAGCTCGTGATCGCCGATGGGCACCACAGGTACGAAACCGCGATGGCCTACCGGGACGAGTGCCGGGCGCGCGCCGGCAAAGCCGATCGCAACGCACCCTATGAAAAAGTCATGATGACGCTGTTCAATACGGCGGGAAAAGGCCTGACCATACTGCCGACGCATCGCGTGGTCGCCAATGTTTCCGGATTCTCGCTGGCAGCGTTTCGTGCGAAGCTGGCGAATATTTTCGATGTGCAATCCTACCCGTTTACCGGCCCCTCCGATCGGCCGCAAGCCTTTGAAAAATTCCGCCGCGATCTGCACCGTGGACAGCAACAAAGAGCGATCGGTGTTTACGCCGGGGGCGGAGCGTTCCTGATATTCGTGCTTCATAAAGGGGCCAATCTGGAGACGCTCCTGCCGGACGTCTCGCAGGCGCAAAGGCAGCTGGACGTGGTCCTGTTACACCGCTTGATCCTCGAACGCGGCCTGGGAATCACCGCCGATGCCGTAAAAACGGAGAAAAACATCACCTACGAGCGGGAAATGGATACGGCCATCGCGGAAGTCGATCAGGGACGCGCGCAGATCTGCTTCCTGTTGAACTCGGTCAGCGTGGAAACCGTGGCCGAAATGGCTATGGCCGGCGAAGTATTGCCGCAAAAATCCACAGACTTCTTTCCAAAGCTTATGAGCGGAATCACGATGTACCGGCTAAAAGACTGAGCTGAAGGTCCAGAAGCAAGCCAGCAACATGGCGGCGCCGGCCTGCAACCGTTCCTTTGCCTTCCAGGCAAGTTTTTGGCGGTTAGCAGGCCGGCGAGCCACCCTCCTGTAAAGAAACAACTTCCTAAAAATCGGCTCTGACCAGGAGCGAAAATTGCTCATTTTCGCGCCAGCTGGGGGGCTATGCGCAGGTTCAATTCTGGAACCTGTATTACAAACAAAGCGGATGGCGTCACAGGTTTCATGGTATTGATAACGTTGTTCTTAGCTCTTATTCGGCCTTTAATTGACGATGACATATTTTTCGGAATTTGATCTATCTGGAGAGTTAAATAACTTTCCATATACGCAATTCATGAGGGGCACTGGGGGGCCAGGCGGGTTGGAACCATACATCTCAGGAGCCTTATCGCGGCTCGCCTTAGCCATAGAACTAGAAAAATTCGCCACCCGTGCATGCGCAAGAACTATTTCTCGATATGAGGAGTTTAAATGAATGTGAGCAAGCACCTGTTGCAGATTTTTGTGATTTTGACGGTTATAGCAGTGCCTGGCATCGCCCTGGCGCAGACCAGTAGCGGTACGCTGGTCGGAGCGATCACCGATCCTACCGGCGCAGTGGTGCCGAACGCGGCCATCTCGGCGGTAAGCGCACAGTACGGAATTCCTCATGAGACGCGGACCGACTCGGTGGGAACGTACCGCCTCGAAGGACTGCAGCCCGGAACCTATACCGTCACGATTACGGCGAAGGATTTCAAGATCCTGAGCGTCACGGGCGTCATCATCAATGGGTCGCTGACCACGACGATCAACGGCAAACTCGAATTGGCCGCGGCGCAGCAGGCCCTGGAAGTTCAAGCCAGCGCGGCGCAGGCGATTGACACGCAATCGGGGCAACTGGGCGGAAACATCGGCCATCAGGAAGTGACGCAACTGCCGTACGCGACCCTGAATCCAGCCGAATTGGCCTTGACGCTTCCGGGGGTCCAGGATTCTCCCATCGGAAATGGGGCGATCTACCCTTATGCGCAGACCGAAGGAGTCTCCTTCTCGGTGAATGGCAGCCGCCCGCACGCCAATAATTTCCTGGTGGACGGGCAGGACGATAACGACTACGGCATTTCGGGGCAGGCCTATCAACCGACCAACGTCGGGGCGATTCAGGAAGTGACCGTTCTGACGAACTCCTACAGCGCCGAATACGGCCGCGGCGGCGGTTCGGTCACCAACTATATCTATAAAAGCGGCACAAACAATATCCACGGCGACTTGTGGGAAATCAATCGCAACTCCGCTTTTGCCGCCATCCCCGCACAGGATTCGATCTCGAACTCCGTTACCAAGAACCCCTATGATAACGAAAATACATTTGGGTTTGACGTAGGCGGGCCGATCGTGAAGGACAAGCTCTTCTTTTTTGGCACCGCTCAGTGGGACCGGGAACGCCAGGCGGCCACCGGGCCGGTATTCAGTCTTCCGACCGCGGCCGGCATCGCAACATTGAAATCACTCGAGCCTAATCCAAATATCTCCCTTTTCCTCAATGCCATCGGCCCGCTGGTGTCTCCCGGGCTAACGGGGGTATCGAATGTTCATCTGGGGAACAGTCGCCCCGACGTCGAAATCGGAAACTTCCAGGTGCAGAACGTCCGCACGGCGTCCAACGCGGTCGACTGGAATTGGCGAATGGATTGGCACATCACCGATCATGACACGCTGACCGGAAGCGCGCTGCGGGAGACTTCGACGCTGTCGCCCGATATCTTCGCGAACGCGAAAGCGCTCCCCAATTTCCAGACCCAGCAGGCAGGGGCATCGGACATATTTCGAGGCCAGTGGCAGCACACCGTTTCTTCCACGATACTCAACGAACTGCGATTGTCCTATACGAACATTGACCTTTCGTTCGGCGTGACGCCTGCGACGGCATCCGGGCCGCTGGCCAATATTCCATTCATCACATTTGCCAAGGATATCAATTTCCCATCGATTGGCGTCGATCCCACATTCCCCCAAGGGCGGGGCCACAAAATCTGGCAGGTTCAGGAAGCCCTGAGCTACTCGGCCGGGCAGCACACGATCAAGGCCGGGGTGGACGTCACAATCCTCCGGCTTGCGGACCAACTCGCGCTGAACACGCGCGGCACGATTTCCTACGCCGCGGGCGGCGGATACTCTTCCCTCGCAAATTTTATTGACGATTACACCGGCGCAGACCCGGGAACCATTTCCAAATCGTTTGGCAATCGCAATATCAACTCCAGCGCCACGATGTTTGCTCCCTATATCGAGGACACCTGGCGAGCGAAGAGCAACCTGACTGTGAACATGGGCCTGCGTTACGAATACTGGGGCGCGCTGGCCAATGCCCTGCCCTATCCGGCGTTCGACTTGGGTCTGGGCTTCGGAGCCCTGAACGGAACCTATCCGGACATGTACGCTTCCCGGCAGATTCCGGATAAAAGGAATTTTGCGCCCCGTATTGGCCTGGCCTATACGCCGCACTGGGGACAATTCCTGTTTGGTGAAGACAAGACCACATTTCGCGCGGGTTACGGAATTTTCTACGACGGCCTGTTCACTACGATTACCGACAACACGGCGACCTATCAGCCGAATACGCTGGGAGGCGGCCTTGGCTACCAGCCAGGGCGCGGGACCCCGAATGCATCCACAACCGGAATCGGATCCATCACCCCGGCACCCAATCCCCACCTGTTGATCTACACCATGGCCAACAATCTGCATAATCCCCTGACCGAGCAGTGGAACGCGAACATGGAGCGGGAGTTGCCGTTGGGACTGGTCATGACGGTGGCCTACGTGGGGACCCGGGGCGAACACCTGTTCGCAAGCCAGGACTTCAATCCGCAAGTCGGCTATTCCTATATGAATCCCAACTTCGGCGAAATCGCCGTGCGCACCAATGCGGGAGACTCGTGGTACAACGCCGCCCAGGTCGAAGTGACGCGAAAGTTCCATTCCAGTTTGTTTTTGCGCGCCGCTTACACCTACTCCAAATTCTATGACGACGTTTCGGGAGTATCCTTGATTTCCGGACTAAGCGCATTCTCGCAGGACCTGACGAATCAACGCTCGGATTGGGGACCTTCCACATTCGACCGGCGTCATCGTCTTACCGTGTCCTATGTCTGGCAGGTTCCCTATTTCAAGCAGAACGCGTTTCTACGCGCCCTGACCGACCGGTGGCAGTGGTCCGGCATCGCAACCATTGAAACGGGCACGCCCAACACCGTGCAGGTCGGGTATGACAATATCGGCAACGGCCACCCGAACGCGCGGCCTGACCTGGCCAACCCCGCCGCGCCGCTCGATTCCCTCGGCGTCGACGGCGCCGTCTTCGGCCTGCCTGCGGGAACGTACGATTGGACTTGCCTGGTTTTCACAAACAATGTTTGCCCCGCCGAACCTTACAACACGTTCCATTTCGTGATACCGAATTACGTGCCTGGGAACGTCGGGCGCAATTCGGTATTCGGGCCGGGCCAATTTTACTTCGATACCGCCATCCAGCGCGATTTCCCGGTCCATTTCTGGCACCATGAGAATCAGACGATCTCAATCCGCATGGACATGCTCAACGCCTTCAACCACCCGAATCTTTTCACGCCTTCCTACAACATGTACGACGTGAACTACAACAACACGGCCATCACGATCAACGGGGGCCGGCAGATTAAATTCTGGCTGAAGTATTCGTTCTAGCGGGAACCGCGAACGCGATCGCGCCCCGGCGTTCCTCACGCCGGGGCGTTTTGTTTTATGAAAACCTGCGGAACGGCAGTGTGCGGGCGCAGCGCCAAAGGAAAGGCGCCGCAGGTTTTGAACCTGCGGCGCCACAAAACCTTTTCGGAAGCGGTATTACTTGGAAAAGCTGGCGATGGCCGCCGCTTCCGTGGGAAACACTTCAAAAACGGTAACCAGCTTGGTCACCTGGAGAATTTCCTGAAATTTCGATCCCAGATTCGAAATCCTCATAGACGCACCCTGCGCGCGCGCGCCGGTGTGGGCCGCAACCAGCGTGCCGAGTCCCGAGCTATCGATGTACGTGACATTGTCCATGTTCAGAACGATCTGTTTCTGGCCGGAGGCCAGCAGGGACTTCACCTTTTCCCGCAGCGCGTTGCTCTCTTCCCCCAGAACAATGCGGCCTTCGAGCGCCTCTACAGCGACCCCTTCCACCACGCGATCAATAATTTTCAGCGCCACAGTGCTTCCTCCTGACTAGATGTCTAACGAGCTTGATTCGCCGCGATACCGCCGGCGTCAATAATAATCCGAGCAGGACAGGTAATAGCCGCATTCGGCGCATACCAGCTTGCACCGCTTTGGCATCAGCCTCTGAGAACAAACCGGGCAGAAACTGATGGGATATTCCACGGCCTTCGGCTGCTCGCCCGTATTCGAGCAATTTGAAGCTGGGCGCGCATTCGTAGCGTTTTTCACGGCCCGACGGTTATAACATAAGCAGCCAAACGTGGGAAGTGCCGGAAAGACCGAAGGGCATTGCGGCAAGTGCCGCGCCGGCCACGAAGTCTGCAACCGGGGGCATGCTTCAGGCATCTGTAAAGACAAGGGACAATAACATGTGCGGAAAACTTCACTTCGTGGCTGCGGCGATGGGATCGATTCTGGCCTGCTCGACGGCGTTCGCTCAGGTGCGCGGTGCAGCGGCTTCCATTCCACAAGCCGGACTTGCGGCCGGAAATATCGGTGTTTCCGCACCTGCTCCGGTGACGGGTATCCGGCAAGCAACGCCAGCGGCCGTGGTCCGGACGCTATCGACAGGATTGGGGAGAGTCCGCGGGAATCCGGGCTTCGGTCCCTACGCAAATTCAGTGACTTCTGGAATTGCGAACGGCGTACCGGGACTGGGCTTTGACTATCCCCATTTGGCGGCGATCAGCGGGGGCCTTCGCGTCAACCAGCCCGCAGGATTCAGGCGCGGCGGACATCACGGCCAAGGCTCTTTCGCACCAATTGTTTTCGCAGGATATCCCTATTACCCCTATCTCAATAATTCCCTCGGCCTCGATTACAACCCATCGCAGCAGCCGGCACAGCCGCAAATCATCGTGATTCAACAGCCCGCCCCGGCTAGTGCGGTGCAACCGAGGGAGGATGAGGGAAACGAACCGCCAGATAGACCGTCAGCTTCCACGGCGCCTCCGGCTCCCGCGCCGGTGCGTGATGTGGGCGAATTCGTTTTCATTCGGCGGGATGGGCGAATCCTGTTTGCATCCGCGTATTCCGTCTCTGGAGCGCAATTGCGATACGTCACGCCGGAAGGGATTCGCCACACGATCGCTCTGGCGGAACTGGATGCAACGGCAACGCAGCAGATGAACGAAGCTCGCGGGTCCACCGTGCAACTCCGCTACTGAGCGTTCTCCGCTCTGCATGCTTTCCCCATGCAGTCCGCAGGCGCTCTTCGCACACTCTACGCAGGAACCCCGGCGCTGCGGCGCATCCCGAACACATTTCCACGCTTATGATTTTGAAGATTGCGCGGGCAGAGGCATATGGTACTCAGTGTCGCGCGGCAGTCCGGCGCGCTCGAATTGAACGGTGACATGGGAAATCTGGAAGTCCGAATCCAGCCGCTCGCGGATGAGTTGCAGGATTTTTTCGCTTTCGGCCATGTGCATGTCGGGAATTCGAACGTGGCAGGAAAGCGCTACCAGGTCGGTGCCGATGGTCCAGATGTGGATATCGTGCACTTCCTGAACTCCCTGAATGCTCAGTATGGAGCGCGCCACGGACTCCAGGCGAATTCCCTTCGGCAGGCCCTCCAGCAGGACGTTGCCGGACTCGCGGAGCAGCCCGTTGGTGGACCAGAGCACCATGGCGGCGATGGCCACGCCGATTGCCGGATCGATCCACTGCGCGCCCGTCATTCGAATGGCGAAGGCTCCCACGAGGATGCCGACATTCGAGATGGCGTCCCCAAAATTGTGCAGAAGCAAACTGCGAAGGTTCATATCCCGCCGGCTACGAACCAGCGCAAGGGTAATTCCTCCGTTGATCGCCAGCGCGAGCAGGGAAACCCCGATCATCCAGCTCTCATGGACCGCCACGGGGTTCCGAAAGCGCTTGAACGCCTCGTAGAAAAGTCCCAGCGATATCAGAACCAGCAGAATGCCGTTGGTGAAGGCGGCCAGGACCCCGGCGCGGCGGTAGCCATAGGTGCGTTGCTGATCCGCCGGGCGCATGGACCACCGCAGCGCAAGCCAGGAAATCAGCAGCGTGGGAATATCGGAAAGATTGTGGAGGGCGTCGCTGACCAGGGAGATGGAATGGCCCAAGTAGCCACCCATCAGCTCGGCGGCAACCAGCAAAACCGTAGCAGCCACCGCCGCCGCGAGCACACCGCCGGGCATCACGGGCGATGGGTGCGAATGGCCGGCCGCGTGATCGTGGCCATGCGCGTGAACGTGCATCGCCGTTATTGTACCGGCAGAGGCACCCGGAGGGACAGCCAAACCTGGTCTGGGTGCCTGCCTGGTTACGCGTATAGTTCACGCACACATTCTCGGGAAGATAATTGACTTCATCGCATACGCTCCCTAGTATAAAAATTGCCATTAATCCGAGCTCCTGTGCCTTCCACCCATTCCATCGCGGCCGAACCCAAGGCCAAACCCTCCCACAAGGGCGCACAAAACCGCGCGGCCAAGCTGCGCTTCTGGGGCGTGCGCGGATCGACGCCGACCGTGGACAAAGCCACCTGGCGCTACGGCGGAAACACGGCGTGCCTGGAGTTGACCACTCCGGAAGGCGCGCGATTGATTCTGGATTGCGGAACGGGGTTGCGGATGCTGGGGCGTCACCTGGCAGCGACACAGAAATCCGATACGCTGGAGCCGCACATTTTCGTGACGCACTATCACTGGGACCACATTCAGGGCATCCCATTTTTCGCGCCGCTGTACTCGGAGCAGAATCACTTTCATTTTTACAGTTTTCGCTCGGAATACCTGGGCATGGACAGCCTGAAGCGCGTGTTCGAGGCCCAGATGGCGTCCCCGTATTTTCCCGTGGATTTGAGCGCGATGTCCGCGAAGCGGGAATTTAGCGAGGTGAGCGGCGGCGATCAACTGCAAGTGCCCGGCGCCCTCGTAAAAGCCAGTTGGCTGCACCACCCGCAAGGGTGCCTGGGTTTCCGGTTCGAGACGCCTGCGGGAATCGTGGTCTATGCCACCGACAACGAACCGGGCAATCCGAAGCTGGATAAGAGCCTGCTGGAGCTTGCCGACGGCGCCGACATTTTCATCAACGATGCGCAGTTCTCTCCCGAACAGCTGGCCACGACGCGCAAGGGTTGGGGACACTCTTCCTGGCTGGAAGGCGTGAAAATCGCTCAGGAAGCGGGAGTCAAAAATCTTGTATTGTTTCATCACGATCCGGATTCCACCGACAAGGCGGTGGACGCCACCCTGCGCGACGCCCGCGAACAATTTGAAAACGTGTGGGCCGCGGCGGAAGGCATGGTGATGACGCTGGAACAGCAAAATGTGGATGTGGTGATTCCGAACGCGCGCGAAGGATTGCGGCGTGACGCGAATTTTCGCGCGCGCGTGACCGGCCTGACCGATGGAGGCCAGACGTTCGAGGAAGAGACCTTCATCAACGATTTGACTCTGCACGGCGCGCTCATTTACCTGGACCACAGCCCCAAGCTGCAATCCGAACTGCAGGTACAGCTCGAAAATCCCGGCATCTGCGGCGCGTCCAACAGCCCACTGCGCCTGCGCGGGTACGTGGTGCGCATTGAAGCGGCGTCGGAAAAAGACCGCACCGCGGTCGGCATCGTCTTTACCGAATAGCAGAACTTTTCCCGTCATTCAGGGCCGGCCCATCCTGCACGTTCGCCTGCGGGAACCTGAACCGGCAATGCGCTACAATAGCTGCTGGCCTTTCACTCTATATATGCCGGATTCGGTTCCAACAACTGTCGTGGTTCCACCCGCGGCCACTCCTCCGCCCGTTCCCGGCGGTAAAAGCCGCGCTTCGACCGCTTTTCGCGCGCTCAAGCACCGCAATTTCCAGCTCTTTTTCAGCGGACAGATCGTTTCGCTGGTCGGCACGTGGATGCAGACGGTGGCGGAAGCCTGGCTGCTCTACCGGTTGACCGGCTCATCGGTTCTGCTGGGCGTGCTCGGTTTTGTGTCCCAAATCCCCATTTTTCTGCTCTCTCCGGTGGCGGGGCTGGTTGCCGACCGCTGGCCGCGGCATCGTGTGGTAATCGCGACGCAAAGTTCCTCCATGATTCTGGCGTTCACTCTGGCAACGCTGACGCTGAGCGGGCGAATCCGTGTGTGGGAAATTATTTGCCTGGCGTCCCTGCTGGGGACGGTGAATGCGTTCGACGTGCCCGCGCGGCAATCGTTCCTGATCCAAATGGTGGGACGCGAGGATTTGCTGAATGCGATTGCGCTCAACTCCTCGATGGTCAACGGCGCGCGCGTGGCCGGCCCGGCGATTGCCGGGATCCTGGTGGCAATGGTCGGCGAGGGCTGGTGCTTTCTATTGAATGGCCTGAGTTATCTGGCGGTGATCGGGGGCCTGCTCATGATGCGGGTCGATAAATCGAAGACGGCGCACGACGGCGTCGCGCCGCTTGAAAAATTCCGGCAGGGATTCCGGTTTGTGCGCCACACGTTGCCCATTCGCGCCCTGTTGCTGCTGCTGGGACTGGTGAGTTTTATGGCGCTGCCCTTCCGGGTGTTGATGCCAATCTTCGCCAAGAGCATCCTGGGCGGCGGGGCATCGGCCTACGGCACGCTGATGGGCGCGGTGGGAGTGGGAGCGATGTTCGGCGCGCTGGTGATCGCGCTGCGGCAACAATTGCGCGGCCTGGGAAAAGTGGTGGCGTATTCGGCGATGGGGCTGGGCGCCTCTCTGGTCCTGTTCAGCGCGTCGCGATGGTATTGGATGTCGCTGGCGGCGCTGGTGCTGTCGGGATTTACGATGATGATGCAATTCACATCCACCAACACGCTGATCCAGGCCATGGTGCCGGATCAGCTGCGCGGGCGCGTGATGTCGCTGTACGCAATGATGTTCCTGGGCATGATGCCGATCGGGTCGCTGCTTGCCGGCACCCTCGCCGAGCACATCGGCGCTCCCATCACCGTCGCGATCGGGGGCGTCGCCAGCATGATCGGAGGCGCGATCTTCGCGCGCAAATGGCCGGCCTTGCGAGGTTCGGCGCGCGAATTGGTTGCCGCGCAAGGAATGATCAGTCCCCTGGCCCCTCCGGACGCCGCCGGGCCGCCAGCATAAAAGCGCGAAGCAAAACCGCATAAAAGATTGGCGCGGACACCCCAGCTGCAGCGTTGCCCGCTGGCGCGCTTCGGTGTACAGTATCGCCCGGCCGGAAAAAACTGAAAATCTCGAATCAAGTGAAATTCCGGCATCTTTCTGCCGTATATGCTGCTGTAAATGCGCAGAACACTCTGGATGGAGGCTTTTGTGAAAAAGTTAGCGATTTGTACCGCGGCCCTGTTGGCCGCATTGGTTGGATTTTCCGGTCCGGCAATGGCCCAATCGGCGCAAGCCCTTCCGATTCCCGACGCCCCTGTGGCCACCAGCATCCCCGGCGCTCACGAATTGCCCGACCCGTCGTTGACCTACAAGGTTGCGTTCTCCGTAAAAAAAGCGGCGCCGAAAGTCGATGAAGTCAATCCGCGCCTGATCGCCATCGCGCGGTTTTACAATACGCTCGCCGCGAATGGCGTTCCCGCCGAGCATCGCAAAGTCGTCGTAATATTCAACGGAGACCCGATTTTTCTCAACAACGCGGCCTTCAAGGCGAGCCACGACGGCCACGACAATCCGAACATCGCCCTCATCCAGAGCATGAGCAAGGCGGGGATCGAATTCCACGTTTGCGGGCAGGAACTGCTGGGCAGAAAGATTGCTAAGGACACGTTGTTGCCCGAAGTGCAGGTCGACCTGTGGGCCCTGACCTCGGTTGTCAACCTGCAGATGCGCGGTTACGTTTTCATCGGGGGATGATTCGGGAGGAATATTCGGGAGGATGATTCGTATTTTCCCCCGCCGGCATATCAGGCGCGATGCAGTGTGGTGCGGCGCGAAAGACGATACCGCCGCACCTCCTGCGGACGTCACTCCCCGTTTATCGTCAAGCAACCCCGCGATGCGGGCGAGCGGCGCCCGCGCATTGGCGATCCCGATAGAAAATCCGTTCGAAATTCATGCGACACCGGTTCGGCAGGGAACATTTTCAAGACACCACCTGCTTTGCGCGAAACCATGAGCCGCGGGATCGGGCAAAATACGTTTGCCACGCGCATTTCCGCACCCTAAAATTCTAAACGCGATCTGCTAACTTGAATTTGGAACTCGAAATTGGCATTTGAATTTCAGGAGACCGAAATGAAACGCTTCCTTACAGCCGCGCTCGTCGCCGCACTGACGTGCCTTGGCGCAACGACCGCGATGGCCGGGCATCCTGCGTCCCCTGCCAACGATTCGCAAGACGTGCTTCAGGCCGACCACGGCTTCGTGCAGACGTTCGAAAAGGCGGACCGGATGGCGGCGGAAAAACTTCTGGATGCGGATTTTACCTGGACGGATGAGGCGGGAAAAATCGAATCGAAATCACAGGTATTAAAAAGCCTGGCGTCCGGCTCGGGCCCAAAGCCTGCCATTGCCGACGGCGACGCCAGCGTGAAGGAATACACCTACGGGAAAGTAGGCGTCGTTCAGGTCAACAGCGGCACGATGCATGTCCTGCGCGTATGGGTGAAGCGCCCGGCGGGCTGGAAGGCCCTGGTATATCAGGAAGTGAAGTCGCTCGACGCCCCGCCCACCGTAACTCCCGGCGCGGGCAAGGTCTGCATCAATCCCTGCAAGAGCGTGCCGTTCAAGCCGAAAAACGCGGCCGAAAAGGGCGTGATCGAGTCCTACATGGGATTGGAAACCTCCGCGGTCGCGCGCAACGCATCGGATTGGAGCGAGCACACGGCGGCTGAATTCGTCGCCGCCAGTTCGAACAGCAACGTGTTGCTCGACAAACCAACCCGCCTGGTTGGCCTGCGAAAGGAAAAGATGGCGGGCCTATCCCCAACGCCGCTGACCACCTGCCGCATGTATACGTTCGGCGATGCCGTGGTGATGATCTCCCTGCACAGGCCCGTCCGCGGAAAATCGCTTCACGTTACCCGAGTGTGGGTCAATCGTGATGGAAAATGGGTGGAAACGTTGAGCTACCAGACCTCCATTCAGGGCGGCGCGGCATTGGCATCCAAAATGAAATGAACCTGCGCGCGTAAACGATCCCTGGGGCGCACGGCAAAAAAAACAGCCTTCAAAAACCGCAGGACGGAGCACGCCAAGTTCAACTGCAAAGTCCGTGCCACACGGCTGAAAGGAGAAACCCACACAGGCTGAAGCCTGTGCTACCTCTCCCCGCATACCGCCGCCTCCAGTAGCACAGGCTTCAGCCTGTGCGCATTTAATTTTTTGGATAAAGAAACAAAATCAGACAGGCGGAAGCCTGTCCTACTGGTGCTTCGCGCGGGCGGTAGAGCTGCGTTCCGCAGTTCCCTCACAAAGTGAAAATCTTAGCGGGTGAGCCAGGAGCGCGCGCGGACGGTGAAGAATGCGTAGGGAAAAATCCAGAACAGCGTGAAGGTGGAGAAAAAAGCGTAGAGCACACCGTAGAAAAAGTGCAGGGAGCGCTCGGTACGCAGAAAGTATGCGGTGTAAAAAAACGACAGCAGGCCGATGGACAACAGGAAGCGCGGCAGCACTTGCGGGCGGCTGGCGACAAAAATGACGAACATGCCCAGGCTGGCGTAGTTGACCGGGTAACGCAGGTTGGTGATGGCGCGCTCGACCATGGCAATCATGCGCACCGGCAGAGGGCGCTTCCAGACAATGCGCACGAAGCGGAGTTCCTCCCGGATGTAACTGCGGTCCCAGCGCAGGAACATGCGGCAAAGCTTGGAATAATTCTCCGGAACCATGGTCTTCACCAGGGCTGAGCTCTGATAGAGCGTGTCGTAGCCTCGCATCAGAATCCAATTGGTGAGGGCGCGATCCTCACCGGTGGTGCAGATGGCTCCCAGGAATCGCTGGTTGCGCCAATCGTGCATTACTGCGCGCACCAGGACGGCGCGATAGGCGGTCAGCGCGCCCGGGCAGCAATAGACGGTGCGGTAGCCGGATTCCGCCGCGCGAAGCATGTCAAACGAAAGAATGAAACGCACGTGCAGCATGCGCGGGATCACTCCCGCATTGCGATTGTAAACGCCGACGCGGCCGGAGACGGCGCCCACGCGGGGATCGCGGAGAGGCCCGGCCAGAGCCAGAAGCGCATTGCGCTCAATGACGCTGTCGGAATCGATGGTAACGAACACGTCGCCGCGGGCGTTCTCAAAGCCCAGGGCCAGGGCTTCGCGCTTACCGCAATTGCGCGGCAGGCGGAAAGGCCGGACCAGATCCGGGAACTCGCGCGCGCAGCTCTGGATATGTTCCCAGGTATCGTCCTTGCTCCCGTCGTCCACCACCAGTATCTCAAGCCGGCCCAGGGGATAAAGAGCGGAGGCCACCGAAACAATGGACTTGCGGACCATAGGTCCTTCATTGAAGGCGGGGATGATCACGCTCATCATGGGCGCTTCGTCAAAGCTGGCCTGGGGCAAGGGCCGGTAGCGCAACCACAGGATGGTGCGGAAACCGGTCAGCAGAAAGCCCATGGCCGCCCAGAGCACGCTGGGATAAACGATGACCTTCGCCCAGCGGTGCTTCTCCAGTATGGAAACTACGGGATGCAGGAACGTGGTATTCAAATTCAGCAGGATCGTTGCCAGCACGCCCAGCAGCACCCCTCCATAGATGATCCACGGCCACCACCCGGAATCAGCCTTACCGTCAAAGGATACAACTCCAGAAGCGGCTTCACTGTTTTGAGTCGTGTTCATAGTCAGGTGTGCCCTTGGGTCATCTATATGTCTTGGTGCTGGTGAGGCTGGATTAGATCATCAGTTGGATGCGGGCTAGGCTTCTAAAGTTACCAGTTTCCGCAGTGGGACACCAGACAAATCCCCCTATGGCCGTTTTGTCGATATTCCATCATTACATGAACATCATGAGCGGCTCGCAAGCGGCTTACGGTCAAGGTTTCGGGTTTGCGGACACCCTTTCCCTGCCCGCCCCTGTGGAGAAATGCGGAGTTCCTGGTTGGCATTGCCATCGGACCGCAGCAAAATGAAAAAGTTGGTATCGTCCAACGGGATGCCGCGGTTGTATCATGTCACTCATACGTGCCGGGCCTGTAGCTCAGCGGTCAGAGCAGCGGACTCATAATCCGTCGGTCCCAGGTTCAAATCCTGGCGGGCCCACCAAAAATCCAAGCACATCAACGCTACTGACCTGGCCGGAGTTTTTTGAACCAGGTGAAATGAGGGAGTTTACATAAGCTTCGGTCTGTGAAGCCGGGTGCTAGTGCGTCATCGAGTAGATGAGGTAGTCGATTCCCACGCGGTAAGCGAACGAAGTGAACTTCTCCGGATATAGCGGATCGTCGGCATGTTCCCAGGAGTCGGCGAGATGCATGTTGTGGCAAATGGCCACCATGATGCGCCCCTGGTCGTCCCGGATGGCGCGCCAGTGGGGCTGGATGGCGTTTGGCACATAGGTCACGTAGGTCTTTCCCGTGGACTCGTATTCCGCCCCTGGCACCTGCATGCGCTGGTTAATATCGTAAAGCGTGTGGTAGATTTCGTCGCTGGTCTGCAGTTCCTCGATGGGGCGATTGGGAAACACCTTGCGAATGCCGACCATAAAGTTCTGCCAAGCCTGGTCGCCATGGAAGTTATCCACCAGCAGGAAGCCGCCTCTGAGCAAGTACTCACGAAGGCGCTTGGCCTGATCGTCCGGCAGGCGCCAAAGACCTACCTCATCGGCAAAGATCCAAGGCCAATTGAAAATTTCGTCGCTGGTCAAGTCCACGGTCTCGCCAGCCATTCGAGCGTTGACGCGCGTCAGGCGCTGCACGCCCTCGGCAAAGCTCCAGTCGGCGTAGGGCCAGTCTTCCGACCAGGCGCGCATACTACGATGCGTCCTGGGTGGGCCAAAATCGTTAAAATTCGAAAAGACCAGCCGGCCAAAAGCCCATTCCGTTTTCTTGTCGTAGTCTGTGGGTGCACCTTCGCCGCGCCTGCCGTAACGTTGCGTGGGAATCCCGAAGTACGACGAGAGGCCACCCTGCGGATTTCCCCAGCCCTGCCAGAAGCCACCGGGCTCTTGCGGGCGGCCCCGTTGACCAAAGCCGCCGCCCTGCAGAGCCAGCAGTCCGCTGCCTAGCCCCGCGAACAATGCCAGCACGGAAATGCGCCCCACCAGCGTCATGCGACCTCTGGGCGCTAGAATAGCAAAATCCCGACTCCCGGTGCTAGTGCAGGCGAACTGGCAGAATTCTTAATGGAATAAAAATGGCGGGGCCGCGCACAATTCGTTAAAACTTTTTTGGCATACCGCTCGTTGTCAATGCGCCCGGCCTCGCGGATAATACTAGCCATGACCGAAACCAATGCGTTCGCAAAAGGGCAGATTGCCCAGACACCCAAATTCGAACAAAATCTCGACCGCCTGGCCAGCGTCGCGGTCCACGCCGGACTGGGACTCGCTCCCGGCCAGGAGTTGGTGATGACGGCAACGCTCGATGCGGTCCCGCTGGTGCGGCGCATCACCGAGCATGCCTATAAAGCGGGCGCGTCCCTGGTCACCACGCTGTTTACCGACGAGGAGTCGTCGCTGCTCCGTTTTCGACACGGCTCGAACGCCAGCTTTGACGCCGCCGCATCGTGGCTCTACGAAGGCATGGCCCAGGCATACCGCAATGGCGCGGCGCGACTGGCGATCACCGGAAACGATCCTTCCCTGCTGTCCAAGGAAGATCCGGAAAAGGTA
>DATLTA010000010.1:0-6781 GCA_035533775.1 Candidatus Dormiibacterota bacterium
ACCGCGCTGAGAAACGCCGCGGCTGCCAGAATAAAAATCAGCAGCCCCACGCGAAACATCCATTCGAGTCGCTCGCGCAAATTCATCGTCGCACCGTGTTCTCCAATGTAGCATGCGCGGAAATGTGCTTCCAGAGAGATAAACCACCAGCGTTTTTAACGGATAGGGCACAGAGCGCGGCGTGCCGCATTTCCTGCAATCGAATTCGCGCGTCCGGATTCGCTCTGCCGAATCCGGACGCGCCCGGCGAAGCGATGGAAACAGAATTTCCGCCGTTTATTCAGACCCCAGGGCGCGCAAAGCATTTTTCCGTATCTGCCGTCCGCCGCTGGCTAAAAGACAGGCTCGGGCTCGGCTGCCTTTCGCAACAGCCACGGCATCGTGATGTGTTTGAAGATCGCGACGTCGGTCCAGCCTTTCGGCAGGCGGCCCATGTGCCCCCCGCTCGGATTGATCCAGGCTTCCTTCGGGACATCCCCGCTGTGTAGCAGAAGATCGATATCGCCGACGGGGACCTGCGTATCGCGCACGCCGTGGATCACGAGCATGGGCGCTGTTGATTTCCCGATCAGACCCTGAGTGACCAGCGAGAGTTTTTCAAACTGAGTGCAAAGCTCGTCGATGCTCCGGACGTTTTCCCCCATGAACATCATCGCGGGGCCGAGGTCGAACAGATATTCTCGATTGGCGAGCACCTGATTGCGAATGAAGTCGCCCTGGAAAAATTCGTGCACGGGCGGAGACTGCACCACAACGGCGCGCAATCGAGCCCGCTCGGTGACGGCAAGCTTGGCGGCCCAATACCCTCCAAAACTCCCGCCGTAAAGCAGCACGCGGCTGGTATCCACTTGCGGCATACGGAAGATCGCTTCGATCACGGCCGAGTGCATGCGGTCGCCGGTGGGTACGGCCTTGATCGGCGTCTGCCCGGTGCCGGGCGATTCGGCGGACACAACGCCGATGCCATGGGACAGGAACGGCGCGAAACGCTCGGCCATGTCTTCCTTGCGGCTGTCCGCGCCGCTGATGGCTAAAATTATAGGCACCGAACCTTTTTCCTTGTTGGGGGGCATCTGCCGGTAGGTGACAATTTCAGTTCCCTCGAACGGGATGCGCCACGTTTCAATCGGCGGATCCTGCAGTGCGCCATGCGCGGCGAACATGGCCAGGGCGCGTTCGTAGGCGCGCTGTTTGCCCGGTGAATTCGGCGCCGGCCACCGCGCGAAGGAATAGACGCGCCAGGCCTGCAGATAGGTGGCGTCGGCACGCTTTAGATCGGTCGCGGCCAGGGCCTCGGCTTCGGCTGCGTAGCGGTCCCCAATCGCGCTCCAGGCCGCAGCCCATTCGTCCCGATCGAGGCTTTTCAATTTGCCGAGGGCCTCGCGGGCATCCTCGGGTTTGATTCCCAGCAGCGGATAGCCTTTGCGATCGGCGCGGGCCTGGGCCTCGACCTTGAGTTCCTCAAGCGTTCGCTGCGACGGTTGGCCTTGTGTCGTTTCTGTCATTCGATTTTCTCCCCTGATTGATGTCATGTGAATTGCGGTTGGCTGCCTCGATATCTGCCGGGACGTCGCTTGCCTGGCGGGCCATTATTTGCGCCGCCGCGGCGACATCTGCAATCCGTATCGGTCGATTTCCTGTCTATCCTACTGTCGATGGAAGAATCGCGGTAGTCAAAGTCTGCTGCGATCTGTGAAAAATTACGCCGTTTCCGGCGTTCGCTCTACGACCGCGGCAAAAAATCCGTCGGTTCGATTTTCCGGAGGGAATGTCCGGAAAAAGCCGTCCTCGCCGACGATATGTTCCGGCTGCACGGATTCGTTCAGCAGGCCTTCGATTGGCTTTCGAGCACTGACAAGGCGAAAATCGTTTTCAAAACCGCCAAGCGATTGCTGCACGACTTCTTCATTTTCCTCGGGCTCGAGCGAGCAGGTGGAATACACCAGGCGGCCGCCCGGCGCAAGATGCGGGAGCGCGTTTCGGAGCAGCCGCGTTTGCCGTTCATGCAGGTCTTGCAGATCTTCGGGGCGAAGCCGCCATCGAATCTCCGGATGCCGCGCCAGCGTGCCGGTTCCCGAGCAGGGCACATCAACCAGAATGCGATCAAACCGCTGTTCGAACGGCAATGGGCCGGTGGCGTCCAGCGTGAGCGTTTCCACGTTGCGAATGCCGGCGCGTTCGAAACGTTCCGCCATGGAGCGAATCCGGTGCGCGTGTAAGTCCACCGCGATCACATGGCCATCCGGGCCGGCATCCAGCGCGAGCCTCATGGTTTTTCCGCCGGGCGCGGCGCAAAGATCGAGCACGGTGTTTCCCGGAGCGGCAACCACCAGATGCGTGACCGCCTGAGATGCTTCATCCTGAATCGCCAGCCAGCCGCGCCGCGCCGCTTCACTGGCGGCGGGATTTCCTCCCTCGAACGTCCACGAGTTCCGCAGCAGGCGCCCGGGCGTTACGCTGCATCCCGCTTTGCGCAAGGATGACAATGTTTCTTCCGCATGCTGTGGATCGAGGATGTATCCGGCGAGCGCCGGGACGCGATTGTTTGCCGCCAGCAGGGCCCGCGCGCGTTCCTCTCCGAAGGAGCGCAGCCAGCGCTCGACCAGCCACGTGGGATGCGAAAACTGAATCCCCAGAATTTCCGCGGGAGCCAGGTTCCGGGGAAGCAGGGCAGCGACGGCGTCGCCCGGCGATTTTCCACTTACAATTTCCTTGGAAATTTTGCGCAGCACCGCGTTCACCAGCGCCGCCGCAGACCGTTTGCGCGCCCGCTTGACCAGTTCGACCGATTCATGCACCGCCGCGCGCGCCGGAACGCGCTGCAGAAAAAAAAGCTGGTACACGCCCAGGCGAAGCGCGATGCGAACCTCGGCATCGAGCGTCTTGTTCGCCTTCGCGATGTGCCGGTCGATCAGGAAGTCGAGCAGGCGCTGCCAGCGCAGCACGCCCAGGGTCAATTCGGTCGCCAGGCCGGCGTCTTCATGGCTCACGGTTTCGGTGAGCGATCCGCGCAGGGCCTCATCGGCGTAGGCGTCTTGCGCGGCGACGCGCAGGAGAACATCGAATGCAATTTTCCGCGCTGCCGATACGCTCGTCGATGCTTTCGTTGACACGTTAGTTGATCCGCTCATCGTTGACCCGCACTGAGGGCCCTGCTGCGGGCCGCACTGCGATGGACCTGCATACGTACTACGGTGGAGAAAAGCCCGATACTAGCCGCCGCAGCTACTCAAACCGGTCAGTTGCGGTGAGGCGCGCGCCGTTTATGAATTCATGCGCCGAAACGCGTTTGCGCCCTTCCAGTTGCACCGAATCCACGCGCAAACACGTTCCTTCGCCGCACACCACGTACATTTCTTTCGTGGAAGAAACGATGGCCCCCGGCAGAATGCCGTTCCCCGCAGCTCCCGCGCTTTCCGGTCGTCCCGCCAAATGACAGGATTGCCCGCGAAACGTGGTGTGCGCTCCCGGCCAGGGAGTGAAACCCCGCATGCGATCGTAAATGGATTGCGCCATTTGCTTCCAATCGATCCGGCCATCCTCTTTTTTGAGGATGGGAGCATAAGTGGCTTTCGACGAATCCTGAGGCACGGGAGCGATTTCTCCGCGGTTCAATTGCAGCAGCGTTTCCAGCAGGAGATCCCCGCCGGCTTCGCTCATGCGCGCGGAAAGCTCCGGCGAAGTCTCCTCCGGTCCGATGGCCATTTCGTGCTGCAGCAGGATCGGTCCGGTATCCATGCCGGCGTCAATTTGCATCGTGGTGAGGCCGGTGAATTTTTCACCGTTGGCGATGGCCCAATGAATCGGAGCGGCCCCGCGGTAGCGCGGCAGCAGCGAGGCGTGCAGATTGATCCAGCCGAGGCGCGGAATGGCCAGAAGCCGCGCGGGAATAATTTGCCCGTAGGCAATGATTACCACTGCGTCGGGCTCATTGCGCTGCAAAAAATCCTGCGAGGATTCCGATTTGATTTTTTCAGGCTGATAGACGTCCAGTCCGGCTTCGGCGGCGGCTTGCTTCACGGGGGAACTGCTGATGTGCTGGCCGCGGCCGCGCGGCCGGTCGGGCTGCGTGATGACGGCTTCCACAGAAAATTCCGGATGCGCGATGAGCCGCTTCAGGGATGGTACGGCGAACTCCGGCGTGCCACAAAAAATAATGCGCATCAGGGCCACCCGCGTTTTTTCGGTTTACCAGTCGCCGGTCTTCCGCAATTTGCGGATCCGGCGCTTGATCAGGTCCCTCTTGAGCATGCTGAGGTGTTGGATGAAAAGAATTCCATTCAAGTGGTCGATTTCGTGGCAGAAGGCGCGGGCCAGCAGGCCTTCGCCGCGCATCTCGTAGGTTTCGCCCTTCACATTCTGGGCGCGCACGCTAACGTAGGCGGGACGCAGCACGTTGCCGCGAAATCCCGGCAGGGAAAGGCATCCTTCTTCTTCCCGCTGGTCGCCCTCGACGCTGGTGATTTCGGGGTTGGCGAGCACCAGCCGCGCTTCCGGATTTTTCCCCACGCTCACGTCAATCACGGCGAGGTTTTTCGACAGGCCGATCTGCGTCGCAGCCAGCCCCACGCCCTGGGCCGCATACATCGACTCGAACATGTCCTCGCACAGCTTGGCGAGTTCCTCGTCGAATTTTTCCACCGGCCTTGTCATCGACTCCAGCACGGCCTCACCGTATTTTTTTATTGGATAAATCATCTCAGCAATTCACCTTGGCTCGTGTAACTACGGATTCGCTCTATGGATTGAAGGATAACCAGACTTCTTATCCGCGTTCACCCGTGTGTATCTGGCCCCGGTTTCTGGCGCCTGTATCCGTGTTTTCAAAATTCATTCAACTGTTTTCGGTACCCGTCAAAATTCCGGCGCGCTTCACCGAGTGAATCGCCGCCGAACTTTTCGATCATGGCCTGCGCCAGCACCACCGACACCATCGCTTCGCCAACCACGCCTCCGGCGGGAACTACGCACACATCGGACCTCTCATAGGCGGCCGAAATGGGTTGCTTGGTCACCAGGTCGACCGTGCCCAGCGGGCGCCGCAACGTGGAAATCGGCTTCAAGTACCCGTGTACGACGACGTCCTCGCCATTTGTGATGCCGCCTTCCAGGCCCCCAGCGCGGTTGGTGGCGCGCGTGAATTGGTTGGACGCGGCGTCGTATCCGATTTCGTCCATAACTTCCGAGCCGTAGGAGGTGGCCGCGGCAATGCCCGCGCCAATCTCCACGCCTTTTACCGCTTGAATGGACATCACAGCCTGCGCCAGCCGCGCGTCCAGTTTTTCATCCCACTGCGCGTGCGACCCCAAACCCGTGATCACGTTGTGCGCCACTACCTCGAAGATTCCTCCCACCGTGTTTCCGGCGCGATGCACGGTGTCGACCTCGCCCTTCATTTTCAATTCCGTGGCGGGATCGACGCACCGCAGCGGGGAATCCAGGTTTGCGCAGATGGCCTGAATCTCGCTCCAGGACGCGGCGCGGTCGAGGCTCGCCTTGCCGACCGAGATGACGTGGCTGAGGACCTGGCAATCGAATTGCCTCAAATACAATTTCGCGATGGCCCCTGCGGCTACGCGCGCGGCCGTCTCGCGCGCCGAGGCGCGCTCCAAAATGTACCGGGCATCGTGAAAATTAAATTTCATCGCCCCAGCCAGGTCCGCATGGCCCGGACGCGGAGAGGTCAGCGGGCGCCGCGCGTCTTCGGTTCCCGGAACAACTTCGACCGGCAGTGCCTTTTCCCAGTTTGTCCAGTCCCGATTCTCGATGCGCAGGGCGATGGGAGCGCCAATGGTCTGCCCGTGCCGGATCCCGGCCAGCGCCTCGACGCGGTCCTTCTCAATTTTCTGACGCCCGCCGCGGCCGTGGCCCAGTTGCCGGCGATGCAGTTCGCCCTGGATGAATTCGAAGTCGATAGGCACACCCGCAGGCACGCCGCTAACCCATGCGATCAGCGCCTGACCGTGTGACTCTCCCGCAGTAACGAACCGAAACATAGAAGGCTCCGCATTCTATCGGACCCGGCACCGCCCGTAAAGCCATGAAACCAGTACGACCTCAAAAAAACAAGGGTATTCGACAGTGACGCCGATTGAAATCTGCGGATTCGGTCTGCAAACGGTGGCGCGGAATATTTTCTGCGAACCCTCCCGATGAAAGTCGATGGGAATCGATGTCCTCATGATAGAGGGTGGTAGGGCAGAGGCCGCCCAAATGTTTTGCGTGCCGGCGAATGGTCCATCCGCGGTAAACGGAAACGCTGGCATGCATTCACGATGCTTGACGTCCCCGGCCATGACCAGTACGCTGTCCGGGAACGATCCCGCGCACAAGGGGAAACCAGCGGCGAGCGATGGCAACCACCGATCCCAACATACTTGAAGCTAGCCAAATGTCGCTGTTCGGCGCCCTGATGGACCGCCTGAAACGCAGCATCCTGCACGTACAAGAGTACACACTGCTTTCGGCCCGCTCGGTCAGCAATCTATTCAGTCCGCCCTACTACATGTCCGACGTCCTGGATCAAATGGACGTCATTGGCGTTGGCTCGCTGCCGATTGTGCTGCTGACGGGATTTTTCATCGGTGCGGTCATGGTGTTGCAGACCGCGGCGCAGTTTGAACGATTCGGCCAGACGGCGCTCACTGCCGATGTGGTTTCACTCGCGCTGGTGCGCGAACTGGGTCCATCGATTACCGGGCTGCTGGTTGCGGGGCGTAATGCTTCGGGGATAGCGTCGGAATTGGGATCGATGCTGGTGACCGAGCAGGTGGACGCGATG
>DATLTA010000011.1:0-9539 GCA_035533775.1 Candidatus Dormiibacterota bacterium
TGCCTATTCCGATCGTGTCGTTCACATGCGCGATGGGGTGATTGTCGACGGAGTGCCGGCCGACTGACATGCGAACGATCTGGCGAGCCATTGTGAGGGTCTTGTTCTGGTCCTACGAACGCGGGACCTGGCAATACGACATCGCCGTCGCCGGGATTGTCCTGTTTGTGCTTTTCTCCCCCCGCATCATCCACTTCAACGATCAGCCGGCCGTCGGGCCTCCCCCGTCCCAAGCCATGATCCAGCTGCGCCAGATGCAACCCGGCCAAGTCGCCACCTATCGCGTGGATGCGCGCCTGCTTGCGACTCCCATTCGAACGCCGGAATTGGAACGCGAGCTTCATACGGCGGTGCAGAAGAATGTGCCGGACTTGCGCCAGGGCCGCTTTGAAATCTTGCGCATCGAGCCCATCCGCGGCGATAACGGCACGGTCGCCTACTACGACGTCTCCATCAAGCACTGAAGCAGGCGCTGACTTGGGGTGAGATTCCTACGGCATGGACAATCTGCGCTTGATTTCGCGCTCATATTCCGGGAAGTAGCGGTCAATCACCGTCAGGTCAAATCGGCCCAGAATCGATTCCTTGGGCTCGCGCTCCAGCAGGAATTGAAATGACTTCCGGATCAGTTCCTCCGCTTCGCAGGCCTCCCCCGCGAGCCTGGCGCAATCTTTCGGTTGCAATGTGACCTGGTGGAATGATTCGCTTCCGTTTTCCAATACGTGGACGCGAAAATGCGACGCGTCAAATTTTTCGATTTCAATTTTTGCTTCCATGGACGCTCCTTCGATCCGGCTACTCCCCGCAAGGCACGCTTCCGCCTGCCGGTCTTCCGGTTTCTTTCTCCCCGGTGAAACAGGCGGAACAGGCTGCGGAAAAAGTGGGGATATTTGTGGGTCGTGCCTTCAGGCGCGACATAACACCTCCGTTTTCTTCAGGGGTTTTAACCCCTGAAGACGTACAAATCATTTTTCCGCAACCTGGGAAGCCTTTCCTACCGGAACGCGGAAACGTAATACGACCTGCGATTCGTGATTTTTGCGCCGGAGGGAAGGTTCGCGCCGGGAACCAGCTCAACGCGCAAGGAGCGCCAGCCGGGCCGCGCGGTTCCCGCAGACGGATAGTAGCCCAGCGTGTACTGTGCGCTGATCGCCAGCGCGATGCGGCGGTAGATGGCCGTCAGATTTCCCGTCTCGCGCAGAAAATAGAGTTGGCCGCCTACGCGGCGCGCCAGTTCCGCGAGATACAGCGTGTAATTCGGCATGCCCAGCCGGCGCGATGCCTGGTTGACAAGCATGACGCCGCGGTGCGCTGCGAGCCATTCGGGCGTCATTGCTCGCGGGCGATTTTCCGTGGAAACGATGAACAGCGCGATGCCGTCCGCGCCAAGCTCGCGTGCCACATCGTCAAATGCGAGGCGCGGCGATGCGCCCGATCCGGGCTGCGCACTGCGCGGATCCCAGGTGAGGCCCAGGCCGCTGTCCTGCCCGTCGGTGAGCAGGACGATGGCTTTGCGTCCCGTCCTCCCGATAAACAAATCGCGAGCCGTGTAAAAAACAGATTCGTAAATCCTCGATTCGGAGGAATCTTCCACGCGCGCCAGATATTTCGATTCGATGACGCGATCCAGCAGCGATCGGTTGGTGGAAAACGGCAGCAGCAAATGCGCCTGCGCTGAAAAGGACACCACGGCAATCTCGTCCGCGGGTGAAAGATTTTCCGCAAGGGCGCGCGCGGCGCCGCGCATATCCGCCAGTTCGCGATAGATGCTAGGACTCGCATCCATCACCAGCGCGATGCTGGCCGGAGTGGCGGAGGCATCGAATGAGGCGATTTCCTGCGGCGCGCCATCTTCAAATATGCGGAAATTGTTCCGGTTGAGGCCGCGCACCTGCGTGCCGTCGGGCGCCGTGACCGTGCAGGCCACCTCCACGAGCGAGACACGCGAACGGATGGTTCCTTTGGAGGGGGTGGGTGAATCCCCGCCCGGCGCGTGGAGTTCGCCCGAGGCGGGATCGCGTTCCAGCGCCGGTCCATGGCCCAGGGCCCGCGGGCGCGGAAGTTTTTGGGATTTTTTTTGGCGCGCAGGGAATGGAACCGGCCTGTCACCGGGGCGCGCGCCGCTGGCCTGTAGTGCAAACAGCGCGGCCAGCGCCGCCAGACCGGCGAATCGAAATCTTCGCGACACGCCTTTAGTATGCCAGATGCGTTCTTACAGGTCGAAGTCGCGCAACGGCTTTTCGGCCGGCTGGTCCTTCGCCTTCTTGAGGGCTTCCTCGAACTTGCGGTTGAGGACGTCTTCCTTCTTGCCTTCCGCTTCCCAGGAATCGCGGAATTTGTCTTCCCGCTTGCGGGCCTGCTCGGCCAGAATGCGCGCGGCATCCTCGATAGCGACGTCCGGCGCGGCTCGCGGAGGCTCCACGTGCGAGAGAACCACGGCAAGTTCAGGATCCACCGTGAGCCTGGACTGGCAGCACGGGCAAGTCACTTCAATGGACGGTGCGGGTTTCTTCGCCATGGCAGTATTCTACGCCAAAAACAGCTCCGCGGGATCACCGCGAACCGAATTGCCGCGCGATCCATAGGCGGGGGGGCGGCAACGGCAAAATTGCCGGCCCGCAGCCGCACTTGACGGTTTTCGAGGGGCCGTTCCATTTCAGATTGCTCGGAACGCCATGACCGGATTTCCTCCTGCGCCACCATCCGAAAATTCAATCGCTTGATTTTATCCCTGCAAAGCGGCACCATTCCGAAATGGCCCAGGAATTCACTACTTCTTATCTGAAAGATTCGACGGAGTTATTTCGCTATTACAAGCGGCTTGCGGATCGCGCCATGGCACAGGCCCCGGATGAAGCGCTGCTCACTTCACCGGATCCGGAGTCCAATTCCATCGCCATCATCGTGAAACACCTTGCGGGGAATATGCGCTCGCGCTGGACCGACTTCCTCACCAGCGACGGCGAGAAACCCGGACGGAACCGCGACTCGGAATTCGAGGCGCCTCCGAAAACGCGCATGGAAATGGCCATGCTCTGGGAATCGGGCTGGAAACTTCTGTTCGATGCGCTGGCGCCGCTTACCGAAGCGGATTTGACGCGCACAATTCACGTTCGCGGAGAAGCCTACTCGGTGATGCAGGCCATTAACAGGAACCTTGGGCACACCGCTTACCACGTGGGTCAGATCGTCTATCTGGCGAAGCATTTTACCGGGTCAAAATGGAATATGCTGACGGTTCCTCGCGGCAAATCGACCGAATTCAACGCGAAAATGGCTTCCGGCGAGAAATCTCCCAGTGAGAAGTCTCCCAGCGAAAAATCTTAAAGCTAGCGCCTGTGTGTGAGATGTGCCTGATGGCGCGATCATCCGCCTGCGGGTTTCATCTTACCTCTGCAAAACCCCGCAGGCGGACGCTTGTCTTTCGATTAGCCCTTGCTGAAGCCGGGCGCAGGGCGAAGTTCCGGGCGCGGGGCTGGTTTGGCCTCGGCGCCGGGTAAGGGCTGCACAGGGGAAGGCGGCGTGGGGCGCGTCTTCTCCGGCAACGGCTTATTTTCAAGCAGAAGCTTCAATTCCGTCGCATCGAGGACTTCGCGTTCGAGCAGGGCTTGCGCGATGCGCTCGAGCGTGTCCCGGTTGGTTTCCAGAATTTTCCATGCGTTTTCATAGCCCGCCGTAATGATGCGCCGCACTTCCTGGTCGATGTGAATGGCGGTGTCTTCCGAGTAGTCGCGATGCTGGTTAATTTCGCGGCCCAGGAAAATTGCTTCTTCCTTCTTGCCGAAGGACATGGGCCCGAGCGAGCTCATGCCCCAGTCGCAGACCATCTTTCGGGCAATCTCGCTGGCGCGCTCGATGTCATTGCCCGCGCCGGTGGTGATGTGCCCCAGGAAGATTTCCTCGGCGCAGCGTCCGCCCATCAGCACGGTGAGCGTGCCCTCGAGATACGTCTTCGTGTAGGTATGTTTGTCGTCGATGGGAAGCTGCATGGTCAAGCCCAGCGCCATGCCGCGCGGAATAATCGTGACCTTGTGCAGCGGATCGGTGCCTGGAGTTATCGCCGCCACCAGCGCGTGTCCCGCTTCGTGGTAGGCGGTATTGCGCTTTTCCTCGTCCGATAGAATCATGGATTTGCGCTCGACTCCCATCAGGACTTTGTCCTTGGACATTTCGAAGTCCGCCATGACGACGAGCTTGCGGCCCTGGCGCGCCGCCCACAACGCGGCTTCGTTCACCAGGTTGGCCAGATCGGCGCCGGAAAATCCGGGCGTGCCGCGGGCGATGACGGAAAGATCGACGTCCTCGGAAAGCGGCACTTTGCGCGTGTGCACGCGAAGAATTTCTTCGCGCCCCTTGATGTCCGGACGCGCCACGACAACGCGGCGATCGAAACGCCCGGGACGCAGCAGCGCGGGATCGAGAACATCGGGGCGGTTCGTCGCGGCAATCAGGATGACGCCTTCGTTCGATTCGAATCCGTCCATTTCCACCAGCAGCGCGTTGAGCGTCTGCTCGCGTTCGTCATGTCCGCCGCCCAGGCCCGCGCCACGATGCCGGCCAACCGCATCGATTTCATCGATGAAGATGATACAAGGCGCGTTCTTCTTGCCCTGTTCGAACAGGTCCCGCACGCGGCTGGCGCCCACGCCCACAAACATTTCCACGAAGTCGGAGCCGGAAATGGAGAAAAACGGCACGTTGGCCTCTCCCGCAATGGCCCGCGCCAGCAGGGTCTTGCCCGTTCCTGGAGGGCCGACCAGCAAAACGCCCTTGGGAATGCGTCCGCCCAGTTTCTGAAACTTCTGCGGGTCCTTCAAAAATTCGATAATTTCCTGCAGTTCTTCCTTGGCTTCGTCCGTGCCCGCCACGTCCTTGAACGTGGCCTTTTTCTGTTGCGCGGTGAGCAGCCTGGCTTTGGATTTTCCGAAGCTGAGCGCCTTGTTTCCACCGGCCTGCATCTGCCGCATCATGAAGATCCAGAACGCGACCAGCAGGAAGAGCGGGGCCGCATTCAACAGGAACGTGACCCAATCCGCGCGGCTCACTTCCTTGACGTTGATCAGAACCTGCTTATCGCGCAGCTCCTTGGTTAGATCCGGAGCCGATTCCTTGAAGATCGTGGTGCGGAATTTCTTGTCGGGCTCGCGCCATTCCCCTTCCACATCGTAACTGTTGGGGGAAAGGTACATGGTGACTTCCTTGACGTTGCCGCGATCCACTTGCGCCATGAACTCGCTGTAGCTGGGTTGTTCCTCGCGAGCCGATTGGCCGCTCTTGGAGACCAGCGTCCACAACAACACGCCCAGCATGATGATGAACAGCCAAAACATGATGGTCTTTAATGTCGAACTCGAGTTCACGGCTTAACCTCACCTGCCGGATAGTTCCGGCGCACGGCACCCTGGCAGAGCCCGCGCATCATAAATCCAGAATCCTGCAGATACACTAAGATCGCCTACAAGCCCTATACAGCTATCTACTTAGATGCATCTGGAAGGCCAAAGTAACCCATATTTCTTATGCCGCAACCCTATGCCTTGCGGCGGGAAACTAGAGCCTTTCTTCAGCAATTACCAAACCTGTTCGCGTTTCCGAACCCGGTGCAAATTCATCGGCCACGGGATAACCCGAGGCCCAGACCAGTTGCCCTGCACTGGTCAACACAGGCCAGGTCGCCCTGGTGGTTCGAGGAACGCGGGATTCCAGGAACATCCGCTTGAGCTTTCGCACGCTCCTGTGCCCGCAAGGACGATAGGAATCACCCGGACGCCAGTTCCGAAGCGTAAGCGGCCATCGGAGCCTGTCAAAATCGAGTGCACCCCTGTACTTTACAGTTTCGCCCGAGGCTGAGGGCCAGTCAACCATTTTCAGGTCGAATCGCCGTTTGATTTCCGGCACAACGATGCTGGACGCGATCGACGCGTTCGGCAGGCAGATGCTGTATTCGAACCCCCGGTTCGAAGCTTTTTCCTCTTCGAGGGATCCTTCCGTGCGTGCCGCCGCGAAAGTCGAGGAAAAAATGAGCCGGTCGAAAATCCGTTCGACAACGATTCCGGGGAGATCGATCCTGTCTCCGCTGCGGGAGTTTGCAGCCAAATCCAGAACATCTTGCACGTGACGCGCCGTCAACTGCGTGCGGGTACCGAGCAAGCCGACGGCGATCCGCCGCACCAGGCGCCGGCTCAGCGCCACCGTGGACGCCCGGGGCGTTTTCGAATTTCGTTCGGCAGCGTCATCTTCCTGCGCCAGCAGCGGCAGGGGCGACAGCAGGTCCTCAATCCTCATGGAAATATCGCCGGAAGGTTCGCGCACGCAGAGCGCCGCGAAGCGGTCATTTTCTAGGGATTGCCAAAACGTTTCCTCTTCGCGGGCCAGTCCCGCGAGGCGCGCCAGGCGAGCCACACTCGAAGCTTCGAAATCCCGGCGAAGAACGGGCAGCAACTGGTGGCGAATGCGCGCCCGCATGCGGGATGTATCCTGATTGCTGGCATCCTCGCGCCAGGGACGCTGCAGCTTCAAAAGGTATTCGCGCAGTTCCCCGCGCCCGATTTCCAGCAACGGGCGCACAATCAGGCCGGTCACCGGATAGATTCCCGCCAGCCCGGTGAGGCCGGTTCCGCGCAGCAGATGTGCCAGCACGGTTTCGGCCTGGTCCTCCTGGGTGTGCGCCACGGCGACGCGGTCCAATTTTCGTTCCGCGGCCGCCGCAGCAAAGAATTGATAACGCAAGCGGCGCCCGGCATCTTCCAGATTCCAACCGTTGCGGCGCGCTTGGCCGGCAACGTCGGCGCGATCGGAGACAAATTCAAACTGGAATTCCGCCGCCAAGGCCTGCACAAAACGCTCGTCCTCATCCGCCTCGATCCCGCGAAGCTGATGATGGAAATGTAAAACAAAGATCCCGATCCCCAGTTTCGCGCGAAGGCCCGAAAGCAGGTGCAGCAGCGCCACCGAATCCGCCCCCCCGGAAACGCCCGCGCCAATGCGATCTCCGGGCCGGATCATTTCATGCCGGCGGATGGTGGCAAGAACGCGTTGTGAAAGATCGCGGTTCATCGAAGTCCAGCGGGTGGTCTTTCGAGGCTCGGTGTAAACACGCGCAGCCGGCATCCATTAAAGGCGATGATGCGGCTTTTCCTCGCCTTCCATGGTAGCAATTCAGACAGGAAATGCACAATCAGGCGGTAATTTTTGCGGCCGTCGGGGGGGAATGCAACTCCACTAGTGCGAATGAGCCGCATGCTGCGCCATCAACATTCGATTGTTGGCAATTCGGCGGTCCAGCGCCACAGCAACCACGTGCGAGCAGCCGTCGCGCTCCTGCTCAATCCACCGTGCCGACCACGGAGCAGCCAAACGGAAAAGTCTGTTCGCGAGACCCAGCATCTCGAAGTACGCCGCCATGGCACGAATCTTGTTCGCATCTCCTCCGGGTTCCGGGCAAAGACCGATCAGTTGCAAAAGACGCTTGAATTGGTCGCCGCGCATGGCCTTGGCGGTGAGGCCGCAGATTTCACGCGTATTCTCGGAAACCTCGTGGCAACGCGATTCAGCGATTACCGCCTGGCAATAGGAGACAAAAAACTGCAGCAGGGTAAAAAAGGAAATGGCGAAGATCAAGATTGCAATCATCGATTGGGAGCCAGAACCCTCGCAGTAGCCATCCTTGTGTCTTCCGGAACTTTAATGAATGTGTAGGCCCATGAAACCGGCAGCCAGATTGCCATGATATGAATAAAATAGCGCCAAAGTCCGAGATTGGGATACATGACGCGCAGCGCGTAGCTACCCGCAAAGGCGCTGAAATAGATGCCCAGGGCCAGCACCAGCTGCATCAGGCGCGTCCTGTTTTCCCGCATCTTCATCATCGCGCCCCAAAGCACGTATGTTAGAACCACGCCGACAAAGTAGAGGTTTTGGGAGAGTACAAGCGCAAACCTGGTGATCAGACGGTCGCTGGAGGATGCCACCATCGTGTAGGAAACAAATGCCGTGCCGGCCAGCAAAACCATGGCCCCGCTCCGCACCAGCTTGCTTACAGCCATATCCGAGAAAACATGCGAGTAAAAACTCATCAGGACGAAAAAAAGGCAGATCGTAAGCAGGGCATCCGAATAGTAGTAGAAATAAAAATAGGCATCGGAGAAAAAGCCAGCGGTCGCAATCACCGCATAACGCCCCACGCTGACCGCTAACGATGCGGACAGATACAGTACGATCATGAAATGCTGGGAGAATGCCTTTTTCTTGAGCAGGCAAACGATGCAGAAAACTTCGACGAGGAATATCGCAGACCAAATTGCGTAGTCGACTGGACCCAACATAAGAGTTTCGAACCTCCACGTGAGCCCAGCCGGCTACTAGGTATCACGCCTTACGATAGATTTGCCCCAAAGGCGATGCCGCCACCTGGCACCGGTGGAACTGGTCCTCCACCGTTCGCCACGATGCCGCCACCTGGCACCGGTGGAACTGGTCCTCCACCGTTCGCCCAAATTGCTGGCGCTGAGTTGTAGGACGCAGAGAATGTCGCGGCATTTGCGGCCGTGACACTCCGGAGCCCTACAGCTCCCGTTAACAACAACAGCACAAACGCAACTACCGTTAGACACTTGTACATACTTCCTCCGGACGGAAACTAACCCGGCCGAAGTATATGTACTAGTGTTCCTTTTTGGAACAAAATTGTTACATTGTGTCTAAACGATAAACACCATTGGACGTTTACCCGCTGGACGAGGCTTCCCATCCATTACGGTGTGGAGCGGCTACGCTCGATTTGTCCACGTGTAGGGTAGGATTCAGGGCCGGCAGGGTCAACGGTACATCAGTACTATCCGTGCCTGGCACCATAGTCCTGCCTGCACCATCGCGCCAGCGGGAGAGCAGTGCGTGAAGGAATTTTCTGCATGGCGCAAAGCTTTGTGGGGAGGGATGAGCTGCGGATGGCCGGCAGGGGATCCGTTCCCTTTCCCTGCTTGACAGTATTCCGAGGCGCTCCTTACCATAGGGAGCTTTCATTTTGCCGGTGTAGCTCAGGGGTAGAGCGAGGGTCTCATAATCCCTAGGTCGAGAGTTCGAGTCTCTCCGCCGGCACCACCCTTTACCTTTTTTGATTTCAAGAAGTTCCGGCGAACCTCTTGCTCCGGTTTGGAGCGCGTCAGAATAGCAATTGTAGTAAATTCGTAGTAATCCTGACTTTAGTCAAAGAGGACGCAGCGTTTTTTTTCGTTGATTGTCCTCCTAAACTTCTGTCCCTCAACTGGTGTGCTGCTAGGCTGGATCGAAGCAAATCTGTAGCACCTTCTTGTGATAGGGCCTAGCCATGACTTTCGCTCTAAGACATCCTAATTCACCCAAGTGGTCTTTGTTGTTGAAGGTGTTGAGGCGTTTTCGGCGGAAATTCTTGAGGCAATGAACGCCTCAAGCTTTGCAGCGGCATCTCGTTTGAAATCGTCATCTGCTTTGGCATACGTATGGATCAGCGCGTTGCCAGCATGACCCATGAGCAGTTCGATAAGGACTGGTTGTACTCCCGC
>DATLTA010000012.1:0-35587 GCA_035533775.1 Candidatus Dormiibacterota bacterium
GTAAGGGCCAAGCGAGAGCAAAGTGAAGGAGACCATGACGACCGAATCCCATGTTCACCATCCCAATTACGTCAAGGTCTGGGCCGCCCTGGTCGTGCTCCTGATCCTGAGCGTTCTGGGGTCGATGTCCAGCATCCGCGCAGCAGTGCTCATCGCGGCCTTTGGAGTCGCTTTGGTCAAGGCGTACCTGGTGGCAAGAAACTTCATGCACGTCGGCGTCGAAAAAAAGTGGATTCCATATCTCCTGGTCGTTTGCCTCGCCTTCGTCGCCATCTTATTTGCCGGCGTTGCTCCCGACGTGATGAACCACAGCGGATTGCATTGGGAAAATAATGCGGCGAAACACGCCGTCGAATCCGGAACACAGAGCGCGCCGCCGAAACATGAGTAGCCCCACCACCACGATCGGACGCGGTCCGGCTTTGCCCGGAGCAGCTGGAAATAAACGGCTCCCAAACTCCGTTCTGGGCATGATCATTTTTGTCTCTTCCGAAGTCATGTTCTTCGCCGCACTGATCAGCGCGGACACCATTGCGCGCTCCTCGGCGCTGGGAGGAGTATGGCCGCCCGTGGGCCAGCCGCGCCTGCCCGTGGAGCGAACCGCCTTCAATACGGCCATCCTGCTTCTCAGCGGGATTCTGTTGTGGATCGCCAACCGCCGGATGAACGCGGAACCCGAACGCGCCCTGCGCTATGTGGCCGGAGCCATCGTGACGGGAATGGCGTTTGTCATGCTGCAAGGCGTGGAGTGGGTGGCGCTGCTGCGCGAAGGGTTGACGATGACGTCCAGCAACCACGGCGCCTTTTTCTATCTCATTGTCGGCGCGCATGCGCTGCATGCGGTGGTCGCCATTCTGGCCCTGACGTGGGTATACATTCTGATGCGCCTGGGGAAGGGCTCGCCATCGACCTTTATGGCGACCCAGGTATTCTGGTATTTTGTCGTTATCATTTGGCCCTTGATTTACTTGCGCGTCTATCTATAAGGATGTATCTTCTAAAAATGTTTCGGATGGCAAAAGCCGCTCTTCGATGGATTCTGGCCGCAGGGATCGCTGCGATGGTTCCCGGCGCGGCATGGGCCTGCTCGTCCTGCATGATTGGAGATCCCAAGACGGCCAGCACCTATTTCGGAATGACGCTGATGATGAGCTCGCTGCCGCTGATGCTGATCGGCGGGCTCGGCTACTGGCTGTACCGCCACCACTCGTAACGCACCACGCGCAACCATCCATCATCCTGCGCCACGCAATCCAGAACCTTTTTCGCTGACCCTACAGGACGCACTGAATTTCCGCATCGATGGAGATGTGCGTCTGCTCGAAGCCGTTGACGGAATAGGCGGGGCCGGATGCCCGGGTGAAGTGAAGGTAGCGGCTGATGTGGTAATCCTCGTCGAATGCGCCGAAAACGCGCTCGAGATCGCTCCGGTCCAGGCCAAAATCCGCAAGTGACGCCGGGGAGCCGAACTCGCCGGCAACGGCCAGATATTTTTCGACAATTTCTTTCAGGTTCATGGCATCAGATCCAGAGGTACGCGCCGGATTCACCGTAGGGCGCGTTGACATAGAACAGGTTCGCTTCGTTCGCCTTGCCAAGCGCCTCGCATAATTTTGCGGCGCCATGTTTGGCGCAGTACAGCGCTCCCGGAGTATTTTCGATGCGCTCGGCCTGATCGAGGCTGGAAACTTCGCGCCGGGAAATCCACAGCCAGGTGGCCCGGTGTCCGCAATCGCTGCACGCGCCTTGAAGGCTTTCCACGCGCTTCCCGATCGCCGCGTCCACTTCCGGACGCAGGCCCGCGGCCTCGAAATCGTCCTTGCCCACAAAAAAGTACTGCGTGAAGTTTTCTGCATCCGGTTCGAACGCAACCACACGGCCCGGAAAAACTTCCAGCTCACGCTTGAGCAATCCCGCCAGGCAATCCAGGCACAGCGAGACGTGGGGACGCGCGGGAACGCGGCGCTGCGTGGCTTTGCCGCGCAGGTACAGCGTGTCGGGAATGAACGTGGCCATCCACGTGTGCCCCATCTCCAGGTGAATGCATTCCGCGGGCCAACGCATCAGCCGCGCCCACACCCTTCGCGAACGGGAGCGAAATGAAATTCCGGGATACGCTTGTTCCAACGCCACACGCGTCATATCGCGGCGATGTTACCAGATTGCGGGGGCATGGCTCGACGAAATCCGCTATCATGAATGACTCGTGAATAACTCGTGTTGGCTCTTCCGGCCCGATGGCCGCGCGCCCACGAGCCAGGGCAACTAGGAGGCATCTCATAAATCCGCTTTGTGGGTCGGGGCTTCAGCCGCGACATCAAAACCACAAGACGAGTCGGGCTTTAGCCCCTGAAGCGCGGAGCAAGCACAACCGACGGGCATTTATGAGATAACTTCTAATATTGATTCTAATCCGAGGAGGCTTCATGCCGATCGCCGTAGGACAACCCGCTCCCAACTTCACCCTGAAGGACCAGTCGCAAAAGGAAATCAAGCTTGCGGATTTTGCAGGCAAGCGCAACGTGGTCCTTATTTTTTATCCCCTCGATTTCAGCCCCGTCTGCACGAATGAGCACGCCTGCTTCGTCAACGATCTGAAACAGTTCGAGAAGCTCGATGCGCAAGTCCTGGGATTGAGCGTGGATAGCGCCTGGGCGCACAAAGCGTTCGCCGAAAAAATGGGGATTACCTACCCGCTGCTTGCCGATTTTCATCCGAAAGGCGCCGTGGCCGATAAATTCGGCATGTACCTGCCCGAAAAAGGCATAACCGGCAGGGCCATTGCCATCATCAACAAAGCGGGAACCGTTGCCTGGTTCAAAAATTACGACATTCCCGTGGTGCCGGATATGAATGAAGTCGCACAAGCCCTGGCAGCCGTAAAGTAAGGAAATAAAGTAAGCCTGCGAAGTAAGGGACTAGGGTAAGACAGGAATGCAGGGCGCGGAGCGGCTTTCACCGGCAGGGTCCGCGCCCTTTCACGTTCAGCTTGAAACGTCGCCGCATCCGGACCCGGTAGGGCATTGATTTTCTTGCTTGCCTGCTTGATTGCTTGATGGATTGCTTGCTTCCACCGCCGCCGCAACTTCACGACCCGCACGAGCCGTGAATCACTCGCCACGATTGCACTTTCCGATGCGCTCGGATTAGCGCTTGGCAGCGCCCTTGCCGAGATTGCGGATATAACCCACCAGCTCCCAGCGTTCCTTTTCGCTCAAGACGTCTTTCCACGCCGGCATGGGACCCCGGCCCGTGCTCATCTTCCAGAAAATCGAACCGTCAGTCTCCGCTCTCATCATCTTCGTATCGGTGAAGTTTGCGGGTTTCACGTTGATCGCCTGTGCGCCGGGGCCGTCTCCCTTCCCCGCGTCCCCATGGCAAAGGGCGCAATTTTCCTTAAAAAGGGATCCCGCGGCCGACAGAGTCGCCTTCGTCACAGGAACGGGATTTTTTACCCTCTTCGCACTGGCGGGCACAACCCAGGGTTTCGGCGCATCGTCCGCGGCCACACGCCCGGATATGGAAATGCCCACCGCGAGGAGTACACCGATTCCCAATACTCGGCCCAGCCACAGCGATAAATTTTTGTTTGATTGCATCATTGCGGCGCCCTCCGACGGCCCCATTTTGGTTAAAAACCTAAGTATTAACTGAATTCTCCCATACAATCCGCCGCTTTTCACCTGTAAAAGATTCTTCACAACACAGACGCTGCGCGCTCCGGGCAGCCGCGCTAAACCCTTCACCGCAAATCGCCTGGGGAGGTTGTGGAACCAGCCGCTATATTTTCCCGCCAAAGGTAAGCCAGAGCAGGGCTGCGTTCAACACGATGATGGCCACGGCCATGGCCCAGCCGACAACAGCAGTCAGGCGGCTATTGGTGAATTCACCCATCTTGCTGCGGTCGCCTGTGAATTGAATCAGGGGAACCACGGCAAAAGGCAATTGGAAGCTCAGAATCACCTGGCTCAAAATCAGGAGCATCGTGGCGCTGCCTTCCCCCATAACCCCGATGACAATCACGGCAGGAATTATCGCCAGCAGCCGCGTGATCAGCCGCCGCAGCCACGGCTGCAACCGCCAGTGCAGGAAACCCTCCATGACGATCTGACCTGCCAGCGTTCCGGTCAACGTCGAGTTTTGCCCGGAACACAACAGAGCGGCGGCAAACAGCACGCTGGCCAGGCTTGCTCCCATCACCGGCGTCAGCAACTTGTAGGCCTCGCCAATATCCGCCACGCTCGTCATGCCCCGTTGATGGAACACGGCGGCTCCCAGAACCAGAATGGCCGCATTGATAAACAGGGAAAAACCCAGCGCGATCGTGGAATCCAGCGTGGCAAAACGAATGGCTTCGCGCTTTCCCCTGGTGTCCTCGGCGAAGGCGCGCGTCTGCACAATACTGGAATGCAGGTACAAATTATGCGGCATGACCGTGGCCCCGAGGATGCCGATCGCCAGGTAGAGCATGTCGCGATCCTTCAGGATGGCCATGGTCGGAAGAAATCCGCGCGCCGCTTCGATCCACAGCGGCTGCGCAAAAAATATTTCATAGGCAAAGCATCCCGCGATCGTAACGATCAGCGTGATCACCAGGGACTCCAGAACGCGAAAACCGCGTCCCTGCAGGGCGAGGATCAGCAGCACGTCCAGGCCCGTGAGCAGCACTCCGACCAACAGCGGAATCCCCAGAAGCAGTTTCAACGCAACCGCGGAGCCCAGAACCTCCGCAAGATCGCATGCGGCAATGGCAATTTCGCACAGGACCCACAGCACCGTCGTCGTTCGGCGCGAATAATGTTCGCGGCAGGCCTGCGCGAGATCGCGGCCCGTGGCAATCCCCAGCTTTGCCGACAGCGCCTGCAGAAAAATCGCCATCAGGCTGGAAATCAGGACCGCGCTCAACAGCGTGTAGCCAAACTGCGAACCGCCGCCCAGGTCGGTCGCCCAATTGCCCGGGTCCATGTAGCCCACGGCCACCAGGTAGCCGGGACCCGCAAACGCGAACATCTTCCGCAAAAAAGATGCGCCCTCCAGGATGGGGACGCTGCGGTAGGACTCGGGCAGCGATGGGGACCTTTTCCAATCGCGCAAACCGCCTTTTGCCGAGGAATCCGGTCCGTTTTTGCCGTCACCGCCCGGGGTACCGATCGGCGTAACGGAAGTAGGGGGTGGAAGGCTCATAGTTAACTTAGATAAATCTCCTGAATAAACTAGCATTAACGCGCTGGCGAGTCAATCGACGGCTTCGCGGATGGTGCGCAAACACAACGCGCCCGCGCGGATAGTACGAAGCACGAAAACGGGGCGCGCAAACCGCGTGCCGCGGCCCCAGGGAATATGGTAGTGTCGGAAACGAAGCGGTTCATCGAGAACGTTCCCCGTGAACGGAGGAAAACCATGGCCCAAGCTGGCGGCGAACAAGTGCAGGTGCAAATCAAGGCGGACGAAAAAGAACTGATCGGGCAATTCTGCAACCTGGTGATGTTTCATCACAACGCGGAAGAATTCACGCTGCAGTTCATCTACGTCTTTCCGAACGTGCCGCAAGGCAAGCTTCTATCCAGCGCGGTTGTGAGCCCCGCGCATGCCAAGCGCATTTTGCGCGCGCTAGGAGAGAATATCAGCCGTTACGAAGCGCAGTTCGGACCCATTCGCGAGGCTTCCGAGCCCATGCCCGCGCCCAGCGTGGGTTTCGTGCAGTAGAGCGGGACAGGATTCCGCCTGCCGTGCCGCAGCGAATGGCGCGAACCGCGAGCCTTCCGGCCCGGCAAATCCTCAACCAAACGGCCGCGGCGCGCTACGAAGCGGGCACGCAGAAGACATCGAAGTGCCGCCAATTGCTCATGTCCTGCTCGGTGAGCTTTTCTCCGAAATCGTTTCCGCCATCTCCGTCATCGGCGATTTTATGAATCGTGTAGCCGTGCGCGGAAAGGGATCGAAACAGCGCCTGGCGCTGCAGGTCATCCAGTTTCCGGTAGACCTCAACCTTCAGGAACGGTTTGCATTGCGCGATCAGGCCGGAGAGGGTTTGCAGGACGGCTAACTCATATCCTTCCGTGTCCATTTTGATGTAGCGAATCCTGGGAAGCAGTTCGGGAAAGTTTTTTTCGATGAAGGCGGACAGATTTCTGCCCTGCACGGATAGCTTGAACGCGTGCCCATGCAGCCATTTGCTCATCCCCTCGAACCGACCGCCGTTGCAATAGCCCGAATCCGAGTACTGAAACTCCATTTCCGCGTCTTCCGGGGTCGCCGCGAACATCAGCGGGATGATATTCGTTTTCGCGGGATTCAATTCCGCGTTTTTTTTCAACACGGAAAATACATAACGGTTCGGCTCCAGCGCCAGAACGCATCCCTGCTTGCCGACGGCGAGTGCGATGGGGATGGTCGAGTCTCCCGTATGCGCGCCGATGTCGATGGCCACGTCCCCGGGCGAAAGAAATTTCCGCAGCGCGTCGATCGAAGACTGCGTGATTTCTTTTTCGGTTTCGTGCGGATGAAGCCATTGCGCATATTCCACGGTCCCATCGCGCGGCAGGTCAAAACTCTTCACCTTGAAACCGTACGATTTCGGTCCCGGTTGCAGACCCAGAAAATACGGCAATTGCTTGAACTTCACTTCGTAGTCCTCCCGGCGGGCAACCCAGCTATGATCTACGCGGCGGCCGCAATATTCAACCTGCGCGATGAAAACCTGTGAGACGAAAACGCGGAAAACTTGTCCTTCTGCTAAAATAGGCATGCCGGGTTGCGTCATCATGCAAATTCAACAGGCAACGAGGGCAACCTTCCCGCCAAACTGGCACCGGATGGAAACGTGCCCGAGGTGTGCCCTGTGGAGGACCAAGCCTGCCGATCGCCGATGGCGTTCCCATGGCCGTTGGCGCGCCGCGCTGCTGCCGTTTTCCCTGTTTCTGGCCGTCATCACGGCAAGCGCGCAGGTCGAAGGGCCTCCCCATCCGCGCGCGACTGCTCCTGAACGCGCATCTGCTCCAGCGCCGCCTGCCCGGCCCGAACTCCCGGCACAAATCGCCCTCCCGGTAAAAAAGCCGATTCCAGTGGTTCTGGATACGCCGCTTTCCACGCTCGTTTCCAAACAGGGCGAAGTCGTAAAGTTCCGCCTCACCTATTCGATCTTACTCGGCAACAGCCTGGAAATTCCGCCGGACACGGAATTTCTTGGACATATTGTCGAGGTGAAACGCTCCGGGCATTTCGGTAAACCGGGCGTAATTCACCTTGCGGTCGATCGCGTGCGCCTCGAACCCGGTGGCGAAACCAGTATCCAGGCGCATCTGGATTCCACGGACTTGAAGGGGCAGCGGCAGTTCGCAAACGACAAGCCGCCTTCCCACGATGCGCGCGGCGCGGTGCTCGATACGGCCGGAGGCGCGCTTCTGGGAGCTGCGATTGGCGGCGCCAAAGGAGCAGTGGTCGGCGCCGGAGCGGGAGCAGCCGTGGCCGTGCTGATCCTGATGTCGCGCCGCGGGCAGGACTTCTATCTGCAAGCGGGGACGCCCTTCACGGTGACGCTTGACCAGCCCGCCTATCTCAGCGGCGCAGCCGTGTATGCCGCGCAGCAGAATTTTAAGAAGAATGACGGGCCTTCGACGCTGGAACCGGATGCGCCCGATGACGGCATGCCCAGACTCAAGCGGAGGGGTGGGGCGCGTGATTGAACTTTTTGCGCTTCCGCGCGTTTCCTGTCCGCCAGGACAGTTTCCGCGCCGGAACATCCGGACTGGCGGCGACTCACCACGCGCAATGGGCATGTTAAATTGGTCCAGAGACCGCAGGAGTCGATGAAAGTAACTTGTTCGAATTGCGGTGCGAATCACTCCCTCCCGGACGCGCAACTGGCAGGCCATGCCCGCGTGCAATTCCGCTGCGCGAAGTGCGGGAAGAATACCATCGTCGAAGTGGCCCGGAATCCGGATGCGACCCATGTCCTTTCGCCCATGCCACAATTTGCGCGCAGCGCAGGCGCTCCCAGGCTCGCGGGGGTTGGCAATGAGGAAGCCGGCGGCTTGCACCTGCCAGAGGGAAAAACCATTGCACTCTCGGTGATCGCCGGACCGGCCCGGGGGCTTGTCTATACCCTGGAAAAACCACGCGTTGTGCTGGGACGCGCGGATTCGGACGTGCTGATCGCCGACCCGGAAATTTCGCGATGGCACTGCTCGATCGAAATCAAGGATGACGTAATTCGCCTGCGCGATCTGGAATCCACCAACGGAACTTATTTCGCCGACGAACGCGTGCGCGCTGCCGAGCTCAAACACCTCTCCGAATTCCGCATCGGCGCTTCCGTCATTCTGGTGAGCGTTACGCCAAAGCTTGCCCTTCCCTGGTAACCGCCGGACACAAGGCAGCACGCGACCGGACCGCACTCAATTTACGCGGCCGATTCCATGCCTGTCAAAAGGCGGCGCAAGAATTTACCATGCGCATCGGAACCGGGAGTTTTTTCCTGGCGATCGGAAAAAAACAGTGAGCCGCACACCCAGGACGATTGGCCTGATCTCCGACACGCATGGACTGCTGCGCCCGGAGGCTCTGAACGCCCTGAAAGGTTCGGATCTGATCCTTCATGCCGGCGACGTGGGAAATCCGGAAATCATCGCGGCGCTGAAATCTCTGGCGCCGGTTTTCGCCGTGCGTGGAAACGTCGATACGGACCCGTGGGCGCAACAGTTGCCCGAAACCGAAGTCGTCGAGACGGGCCCCGCAACGATTTACATGCTTCACGACGTGCACGCGCTCGACCTCAATCCGGCTGCCGCTGGATTTCACATCGTTGTCAGCGGCCATTCGCACAAACACAGCGGCGCGGAACGTGGCGGCGTCCTCTTCCTCAATCCCGGCAGCGCGGGACCTCGGCGATTCGATTTGCCCGTTACCGTGGCGCGCATCCGCCTGGACCAAGATCCCTGGAAAATTGAATTTATTGATTTATTCGGCGAGCCGGCGGGAATGCAGTAGATTGCGGTCATAACGCCTCAGCAGGACAGGCTGAAGCCTGTCTGGTTTTCGTCTGGATTTTGCCGCACTGGCAGAAATCAAAACCAGACAGGCTGAAGCCTGTCCTACTGGGCCGCAAAAAAAATCCGTCGGCAACCCAAACAATCCGGGCTGCCGGCGGCTTGAAAAATCAGGTCAGTTTCCGAAATGCGCCTGCAGGACTTCACCCGGAAGCCGGGCCATCCTCGACGCGGAATTCGTATGCAAGCGATCCAATTCGATTTGGGTGGGTTGCGGTTTCACAACGACGGGAGGAAGCTGTCCATCCGCCTGCACCCTCTCCATGCGGATACCCAGCGTGCGTTCGAGTTGAAGCAACTCGGACCGCTGTTCCCGGCCGAAGAGCGTGGAAGCAACGCCCATCTTGCCCGCGCGGCCCGTACGGCCCACACGGTGAATGAAGTTCTCCGCGATTTCCGGGAGGTCATAGTTGATGACGTGCGCGATGTCCTGCACATGGATGCCGCGGGAAGCCAGATCGGTGGCGACCATGACGCGGTAGCGGCCCTGCTGGAATCCTGCGAGAGCGGCAGTGCGCTGCGATTGCGAGCGGTCACCGTGAATCATGGTGGCGGCAAAGCCCTCGCGGCTCAGGTTTCTGGCCAGCTTCTCGGTTCCGCGCTTGGTGCGCGCGAATACCAGGCAGCGGCCCGTTTCCTTGGAAAGCAGGTGTTGCAGCATTTGCTGTTTGCGATCGCTGGAAACTTCAAACGCCTGCACGCGGACGTTTTCCGAAGGCTTGAGCGTGGATCCGAATGCGAGGCGCACTGGGGTTCGCATGTAGTCATTTACCAGGTGAACCACCGACGCTTCCAGCGTGGCGGAAAAACACATGGTCTGGCGATCCTTCGGCAGCACCGACGCAATGCGGCGAATGGCCGGGAGGAATCCCATGTCCAGCATGCGGTCGGCCTCATCGAGGACGAGCACGCTGAGGGATTTGAAATTGAAAAGCTTGCGGCTGAGGTAATCTTCCAGCCGTCCGGGAGTGGCCACGATCAGGCGGGCTCCGGCGCGAATCGCGCTGAGCTGCTTGGCTTCGGGCAATCCGCCTACCACCAAAGCTGCCGCGGGCAATTGCTTGCCGCGCAACGCGTTGTATTGATCCACCACCTGCATGGCCAGTTCGCGCGTGGGCACAAGCACGAGGGCTTCAATGCCCCGCGCCTTATTCCGGAGCAGTTGTTCGATGATGGGAATCAGGAACGCGAGCGTTTTGCCGGTTCCCGTCTGCGCGGTCGCAAGCACATCCTTGCCGTCAAGCGCTTGCGGGATCGCCGCATCCTGCACGGGAGTCGGCGTTACAAAACGCGCTGCCGCGAGGCGTTCCTTCGTGTAATTGGAAATCTGTAGTTCTGAGAAATTCTGCATGTTTCTATCTTGTCTTTTCTGCTGGCGGGGGCCGTTGCTGCGCACACACAAGTCTTTGTCTTTGGCGGACTCCACGCTTCATTGGAAGCGCTTTGTGTAAAAACAGAGTCCGCACCCGGTGCGGGCACGCAACTGGCAGGGCCAGTCCTAGTTTAAATTACGCTGAATTACTGACGGAGGAGAACAAAGGCGGGGTTTTCTCTAATCGAACTATCTTGCCTGAGCAACCACACCAAACAACCGATGTATTAAGCGCAAACGGAGTATACCACAACCACGGTGAAAATGCCGGACCGAATGATTCAGCGGCATGTTAACGAATCGGCCACATCGGTCCGGCCTAGACAACAAAGCAGTTAACGAAAGAATCAAGGCTAATTTGCTCTGATCTGCAGCGGCTCGTCCAGTTTGAAATGCAGCTTGGTCTCGGCGCCGATGGTGATGTCCCGGTTGCCGGTGAACGCTGCTCCGGCCGTGCCCGCGCCGGCGCCCGCACCCGCTCCGATGGCCGCGCCTTTGCCGCCTCCGGCGATTGCGCCGATGATTGCGCCGACCGCTGCCCCTCCTCCCACGCCAATCGCCGTTCTTTCGCCCCGGCCTTTACCGGCTTCGGTGACGGAACTTGTTTTCACGGAATAATTCCGACCATTCACCGTAATCGAACTGAGCGTCACGGTGATCGCGGCGTGGCCTTTGAATTTTCCGGCGGATTTGGCTTCTGTTACGATTCCCGTCGCCTTCGCGCCCGCGGGAATCACTTCCTTGCCGTTAACCATTACCGGCTCGGCCAGCGAAGCGTCGAAACGATCTCCGGGATTGCTGGTCTTGGAACTGACCGACTGGTCGGCGGTTACCACGATCATTTTCCCGGCACTGACCACAACGGGAGGAGCAACAGGTGCGGGAGCCGGTGCCGGCATCGCTGCGGACGAATTGGACCCGCCGGCATCCCCTGAGTTTCCTGCCGCGGTGCTCGAATCTGCTGTATTGGACGAGCTTCCACAACCAAATAGCGCAAGCACGCTGATGATGACAAGGTATCGACTCAAGGCGTTCTGCCTCATTGTTGACTCTCCTGTTTGGTTTGGGCGGCGAAATTATCTTATCAGGACAGATCTGGACCGGCATTGATTTTTTCGCGAAGGATTGCCTCACTCCAAAGTCCTCTACACAATGCCCGGGCGTTTTCCGCCGAATCCGGTCGCCTGTTCGAACGCGTGCGCCATTTGCAGAACGCTGAAATCTTCCTTGTTGCGGCCAACGATCTGCACGCCAACCGGAAGTCCTTCCTGAGTAAAACCTGCGGGCACCGAAGCGGCGGGATTGCCCGTGGCGGAGATGTACCAGCAGGATTTCATCCAGTCGATATAGTTATCGAGCTTCACGCCCGCGATTTCCGTGGGATAGGGCGTGTCGAGGTCGAAGGCGGGCAACTGCGTAGTGGGCAGAACGAAGTATTCGTATTTTTCAAGGAATGCCTGAAAGCCGCGCCAGAGCCGGCCGTGAGCGGTTTCGGCACGCGCAACGTCCATGCCGGTCAGGCGCAGCCCTTCCTCGATTTCGCCCTGCAGCGTGTCCTTGAAGGCGTCCGGGTGATCCTGGAATTGCGCGCCAAGCGTATTCGCCGTATTCCAGGCGCGCAGGACGCGAAACGCGATTTCCGCGGGGGCGAAGTCCGGCTCCGCCTGCTCGACGATGCATCCCAGCGATTTGAATGTTTTTCGCTGCCCATCCACCACCGCGCGCACGCGCGGATCGAAGGGCGCGCCGCCCAAATTCTTAAACCAAGCCACGCGCACGCCTTGAAAGTCGCGGTCCAGATCGCGCGCAAAAAGTTCTCCCGGTTCGTTGATGGAGAGCGGCGCGCGGGAATCCGGCCCCACAATCGTGCTCAGCACATAGGCCAGGTCGGCCACCGAGCGTCCCAGGCATCCCGAGGTGTTCAGCGTGGACCACGCCAGCGCCTGTTTGGGGTTCGGTACGCGGCCGATGGAGGGGCGGAAACCGGCGACGTTGCAGAATGCGGCGGGATTTCGCAGCGACCCTCCGGTATCCGACCCGCTGGCGACCGGCGCCAGTCCGCAGGCCAGAGAAACGGCGGCGCCGCCGGAAGATCCCCCACACGTTTTCGCCAGATCGTAAGGATTGCGCGTTGCGCCGAAGATTTTGTTGAACGTCTGCGATCCCGCGCCGAATTCCGGCGTGTTGGTTTTTCCAATTGTGATCGCGCCGGCGCGCCGCATCCGATCGACAACAATATCGTCCTCGGCGGGAATGTAATCTTTATAAAGCGGCGATCCAAATGTAGTGCGAATGCCGCGTGTTTCCAGCAGATCCTTGTGCGCCACGGGCAGGCCATGCAGCGGCCCCAAAGTCTGCTTGTGCGCCAGCATCTCATCGGCCTTCGCGGCAGCATCGGCGGCCATTTCCGCCGCCAGCGTCACGAGGGCATTCACCTTCGGATTCACACGCTCGATCTGCTTCATATGCGCGGCCAGGGCTTCGCGCGCCGAAAGCTTCTTCGTGCGGATCAACCGGGCCATTTCGATGGCGCTCATAAAACAAATGGAGGAATCCATGGCCTGCCCTTTCCGAGTTTCCATGCTGCTAGGGTTCTTATGTGGCACAGGCTTCAGCCTGTGCGGTTTTCATTTGCGCATCTTCAAAATCTATACCGGACAGGCTGAAGCCTGTTCTACCGGGCTACTCCAGCTTTTTGCGGGCAAACACAAACAGGGACGAGGCCAGCAGCAGGAACATCACCAGGCCCAGCCAGCCGTTCGTGGCGAGGCTGCCAATCCATTTTGTGCCCACGTTGAATTTATCGGGCGCGACCCAGCCGCGGATTTCCATCAGCTTGATGACGATCGCCAGCAATCCCACCACGCCGCCCGCGGCGATCAATCCGCTGGAATAAAGCGAGCCGTGGCTGACTTCGCTTTCGGTTTCGGCGGTCTTGGGCTGGTTGCGCTCCACCAGCCAGCGCACCGCGCCACCTGCAAAAATCGCCGCCGTTGTGGCGATGGAAAGATACGTGCCCACGGCGAACGAGAGCGAGCGCACGCCCAACAGTTCGATCGTCACGACCAGAAAGACGCCGAGCAGCACGAGTCGCCACGGCAGGCGCCGCGTCAGAATGCCGTTGATGACCGTGGCCATCAGGCGCGCCTGCGGGGCCGGCGCGGCTTCGCTGCCGATTCCCTGCACCCACTGAATTTCAATCCGCCGGGTTCCCGGATCGTAGAGATATTTTCCGTCGGGCACCTGCTGCGAGCCCAGCGCGTTGACCAGCACGTACGTCTTGCCAGCGTGCTGGTAATTTTGCGATTCGACCTGCACGCCATCGGGAAGATGCGCGAGGTTGATGGCAATTTCGTTGGGCGTGTATTTTTCCAGGCCCTTGTTCATTCCGATCAGCGTCAGTCCGATCACGAACGACGCCACCAGCACGCCCACGATCAATCCGATCTGCTGCCGCACCGGCGTCGCGCCCACCAGATAGCCCGTCTTCAGGTCCTGCGAAGTCGCGCCGGCATTCGCCGCCGCAATGGCGACAACGCCGCCAATCGTGATGGCCAGCGCCGCGTACGCCCCGCCCGTCCAGCCGGCCACCAGAAACATCGCACAGGTGGCCATCAGCGTGGCAATCGTCATGCCGCTTACCGGATTCGACGACGTGCCGATCAGCCCGCAGATGCGCGACGAAACCGTCACGAACAGGAATCCGAAAACGATCACGAACAGCGCCGCAACCAGATTCGAAAAAATTCCCGTGCTCGCCCCGGGTATCGGCTTGAACGTCAGCAGCCCCCACATCATGGCCACGATTACGGCGGACCCGATCAGAACAAAACTGATGGGAAGGTCGCGCTCGAGCCGCTCGGCCTGCGCAGGGGGCCCGGCGCGCCGCGCGCGCACATCTTTCAGCCCTGCCGCCAGCGCGCTCACAATCGTGGGCAGCGTTCGAAGCAACGTGATCAGTCCGGCGGCGGCCACCGCTCCCGCTCCAATAGGGCGCACGTAGCTGGACCAGAGCTGGTCGGGCGTCATCTGGGCGATGGGAATGGTCGAAGGATAAAGCGGCGCCGACATGTTCTGCCCGAAAAAGCGCATGGCCGGCATCAGAACCAGCCAGGAAAACACGCCGCCCGCGAAAATTGTGCCGGCCGTTTTGGGGCCGATGATGTAGCCAACACCCAGATATTCCGAGGTCACGGCCACACGAAACGACGCGCCCGGCAGCCACTTCGGCTGGTATTCCGGCTGGCCCGGCCACATCTGCATCGAGTTCATCAGCCAGGTGTAGACGCCGCCGATGCCCAGACCCCAGAACACGCTGCCGGCGAACGATCCACCTTTTTCGCCCGCCACCAGGACATCGGCACATGCCGTGCCCTCGGGGAAAGTCAGATTCCCGTGCTCTTTTACGATCAGCTGGCGCCGCAGCGGAATCATCATCAGCACGCCGAGCCATCCGCCGATGAGCGCGAGAAAAAATACGCGCCAGTATTCCGTGTTCAGCGAAAAGCCCATGAAAATCAGCGCCGGGAGCGTAAAAATAACGCCGGCCGCCACCGACTCGCCCGCCGAGCCAGTGGTCTGCACAATGTTGTTTTCCAGAATCGTGGATTTTCCGAACGCGCGCAGGATGGAAATCGAAAGCACGGCAATGGGGATCGAGGCGGATACCGTCAACCCGGCGCGCAGCCCCACGTAAACCGAAACCGCTCCGAACAGCGCGCCGAATATCGCGCCCAGAATGACCGCGCGCCAGCTGAACTCCGTCATGGCGCTCGACGCTTCCACATAAGGACAAAATTCCTCAGGCGGCGCCGTCGAACTCCAAGGTTTATCAGCCAAAAAACACCCCCGCAAGTGATCCCGGCCTTCTACTCATGCGCACTGCAGGCACGGCCCGCGCCCGCTTCCCGTTCGCAAAACCCGCAAAAACAAGCGCCCGCATGATCGCCCGGCATTATGGCCCAAAAAGTTTCCAGGGAGAGAGAATTTTGAGTGGTTCGATGTCTTCCGAAACGCCCGGCGATGCCCCGGACGGTCGCCCGCGTCCCCCTACCTCGGACACACGAAAAGAACACACGCGGCTTCGGGCAGCACGCGCAGCGCAGTCCGCAAGTTGCGCCGTGCCAGCCGATTTGCGGCCAGGGCAATCCGCATCTTGTTTTCGCCGTTCAGTTCGAGGAGGTAAAGATCGGCGCGGCGTTCGTAAGAATATCCGTGGTACGAAATTTTCTCATCGCCGGCGATTTCCAGCAGGCGCTCCCAGAAACTTTTCCCGCGAAACATCCGGCGCATCGATCCCGCGGCGCGGTCCAGTTCGAGCAGATTTGTCGAATATACGCCGCCGGATTGAAAGACCGCCGCGATGCATTGGCCGGGGGCGAAAGGTCGCGCAGGCTCCGCGTCCGGGAATTGCGCCAGCGCAGCCGCCAGTTCCGTTTCGTCGGGGTCAAACCCTGTCCACGAATAGCGATAGAAATGATAGGCAATTGTCCCGGAACGCAGAATTTGGCGAACGCGCCCCGCGTCTTTTCCCGTCACCCCGCCCGTCGGGCCGCTCGTCACGCTCAAAATCATGTCGAGGAGTTCATACAGGCGAAACGTCTGCCGCAAAATGGGCCGCACGCTGATGTATCCGGCTTCCTCTTCCGTGTAGCTTACGGGAATGGTTTCGGGCAGCGGCATCAGTTTTTCGCTACGGATAAGAATGCGCGGAGCACTTCTAAACACTCAACTTTGAATACTGCACGAATCGTGGATGAATCTTGGACTTTCGGTTTTTCGACTTTCAGCTTTCAACTTTCGACTGGCCGGTTACGCCAGCTTCGAAAGCCGCTCTTTCACGCGCTCGGACAACACCTTGCCGTCCACCGTTTTGCCTTCCAGGCGCGCCTTGGCCGCTTTGATTACCGGGCCCATCGATTTCGGGGAATTCGCGCCCGTTTCCACGATGGCCGCCTCGATCGCGGCGTTCATGTCGTCATCGGAAGCCGCGGCGGGTAAATAAACTTCCAGAATGGCGATTTCCCTGGTTTCCTTGTCCGCCAAATCCTGGCGGCCGCCCTTGGCAAATTGCTCGACCGACTCGCGCCGCTGCTTCATGAGCGTTTGCAGCACCTGCAGGGCCTCGGCGTCTTCCAGCGGACGCACTTTTTCGACTTCCTTGTATTTCAGGGCGGACTTGACCATGCGCAGCACGCTCAGGCGCAGCTCGTCTTTGGCCATCATCGCTTCGGTCAGGTCTTTTTGGATTCGTTCCATCAATGCCATGTGGTTGTGCACGAACGAAGGCTCGTGCTCCTCTCGACTTGTAAAAATGAATTGCCCGCTACGGAGATTTGCAGTTTCGCGAACCTCACTATAACACAGTGGTTGGTTCCCACTGTTCGCGAAGCCCATCGGGCGCGGCCGTTTTTGATTTGCAGGCAGTCTTCATGCCCGGCCTGGAAAACCGACATTTCGCCCAAACTCTAGGTTCAGACTCCGAGCTATGCTATTCTGATTGTTCCATTCGGACGTAATTTTCAACGCGCCCGAGTGCGTACTGTCGGGGCGTAGCGCAGCCTGGTAGCGCGCCTGGTTCGGGACCAGGAGGCCGGAGGTTCAAATCCTCTCGCCCCGACCATTTTTTCATTCCCCCCTCCCGTTTTCCCAATGTTTCACAGCCCCTCATTTGCGTAAACGTGTGCGCGGCGGTGTCGGCAAATCCATCCTCTGATCATTTAGGACCAACCGGTCGGACCAACCGGGCCGCAAAAGACTCGCGCGGGGCGGCAGGGGCGGCGATTGGCCCTGCACGCGATCATTGACAACGGGGCATATAATGTCTAGCATATGCGAATTATTGCATATGCGCATGCCACAACAACTCCCCAACTTCAAAGCCGAATTCTTCAAAGCCCTTGCGCACCCCATTCGCATCCGGATTCTGGATTGCCTTCGCAGCGGCGAAAAAGGCGTAAACGAATTGAGCGAGATGCTTCAGATTGAGCCCGCGAATGTCTCCCAGCAGCTGGCCATTCTTCGCGTTCGAAATATCGTGATCGGCAGGAAGGCCGGCAGCGGGGTGTTTTATTCGATTTCCGACCAGGCAATTTTTAAATTATTGGACATCGCCAGGGAGATCTTCAACAACCACCTGGTGGGCGTGCGGGAAATGCTGGAAGAAATGAAGCAAGAGCGGGGCCGGAAGTAACTGAATGCCAATGGGCCCTATTGAAATGGCGTTCGCCTATCTGTTGAGTGTCCTGGGCGTCTTCGTTCCTGCGATTCTGATCGTCAGTCGCGGGGCGCGGGCGCGGAGACTCGCGATCACGCTGATTCTAACTGCCGGGGTGGCCGGCGGTCTGGTGGCCGTATCCAGTTTCTTGTGGCAGACAACTTCCCTGCTGGATCTGTCCTGGGCGACGCCCTTCCCTTTTTCATTTGCCGTTGACCGTCTCAGCGCGTTTTTTCTCCTGCTAGTATGCGCGGTGGCAGTTCCGGTCACGATCTTTGCTAGCCCTTATTTCGATCTTCACTACTCCGAGCAGCAACGCCGTTGGACATGGGCGTTTTTTTCGTTGTTTCTTCTTTCGATGATCGTGGTTGTCACGGCGTCCACGGGCTTTGCGTTTCTGGCGGGCTGGGAGTTGATGACGCTTGTATCCGCTGCGTTGATCCTGATCGAGGGGGACTCGCCCGAGCGGCGCCATAACGTCTTCGTCTATTTATTGATGATGCATGTTGGCGCGGCCGCTGTGGCCGGCTGTTTTTTCCTTTTCCTTCCGTATTCACATAGCCTGGATTTTGGGATGATTCGCGCCGCGGGCGCTGCGATGCCCGGGGGAATTCGCGCCGCAGTTTTTTTATCGGCATTCGTGGGATTCGGAGCCAAAGCCGGCCTGATCCCGTTGCATCTGTGGTTGCCGCGGGCGCACCCGATAGCGCCGAGTCCCGTCTCCGCGCTGATGTCGGGGATCATGTTAAAGACAGCCGTGTATGGATTTGTGCGCTTCGCATTTGATTTCCTTGGCGGCGGTCCCTGGTGGTCGGGCTACGTTGTCTTGGTGGTGGCGGCCTTCACGGGGCTTCTCGGGATTTTGTATGCGATTGCCGAACACGATCTGAAACGACTGCTGGCGTACAGCAGCGTAGAAAACATCGGCATCGTCTTTCTGGGACTGGGAACATCCCTCATTTTTTTGGCGCATCACTCGCTGCTCGGCGCTGGTTTGGCGCTAGTCGGAGCGCTGCTGCACGCCTTTAACCATGCTTTCTTCAAGAGCCTGCTGTTTCTCGGCGCTGGAGCCATTTCATCGTCCACTCATACTGTCGACTTGAACGAGCTGGGAGGATTGCAGCGCCGAATGCCGGTGACGGGCGCGGCCGTGCTCATTGGGTGCTGCTCGATTGCCGGACTGCCGCTGTTCAACGGATTTGTCAGCGAGTGGCTGATATTTCGAAGCTTCCTTGCCGGTTCGAGCCTGGTTGACGCGAAGGCTGGGATTATTCTGCCGTTGATGGTGGGCATATTGGCTCTGATTGGCGGTTTGGCGGCGGCATGTTTTGTGAAAGCCTTCGGCGTAGCTTTCCTGGGACGCCCGCGCAGCGCAGAGGCCGAACACGCGCAGGAAGCGCCCCTGGGCATGCGCGTTGGGCTGTGGATGTTGGGTGCAGGATGCATTTGCATTGGAATTCTGCCGGGGCTTCTGTTGCGCCCGCTGGTTTCGCTGGTTCAAGTGCTGGTTCCCGGTGCCGGTGTGCCGGAGGAGACACTGAGCATCGCTTACATCATTCCATGGATTGCCGCGATCGTCCTGGGAACGAGCGCGCTCGCCGCGTTGCTCCGGCCCCGAGCAAGAATGGCTCGGACATGGGCGTGCGGTTTGCCGGGGCTTACGAGCCGCATGCAGTACACGTCCACGGTATTCTCGAAACCCATTCGATCGGTCTTCGCCCAAGTCTACCGGCCCGACCGCAAAGTCGAGCAGCTGCCCACGGATCAGCCGTACTTCCCCGCGTCCATCGCCTATCAATCCGTGCGCACAACCTCTTACGAACGGGTTCTCTACCGGCCGTTTGTGGAACTTTTTATTTCGTTGGCGCACCGTTTGCGCCGGTTGCAGACGGGGAACATACAGATCTATCTACTCTACATTTTTCTGGCGCTCGTGTCGTTGCTCACGTTCCTGAGATTTCAAAGATGAAGATTATGGTCGACATTCTGCAGTTGTTGCTGCTCATCCTGGGCGCGCCGCTGGTGCGTGGAATCATCGCGCGCTTCAAGGCGCGGCTGCAAAAGCGCCGGGGAGCCAGCATCTGGCGTCCTTACGTGGAGCTTTTCAAACTCCTCCGCAAAGAAGATCTGACGCCTCCCACATCTTCTGCTGTGTTTCGTCTCGCGCCGGTTCTATTGTTTGGTTGCACGGTGTGCGTGGCGGCGTTTATACCGGTGGCGCATGTTTCGGCGCTGCTCGGGTCCCGTGGCGATTTTTTCCTACTGGTGTACTTGCTGGGCCTGGGGCGTTTCTCTCTCTCGCTGGGGGCTCTGGATGGAGGGAGTGCATTCGGCGGGATGGGTGCAAGTCGCGAGGCATTGATTTCGAGCCTGGCGGAAGTTCCCTTCCTTATGGGGCTGGTAGCGCTCGCGATCTTATCCTCCCGGGCAGACATAACGGGAATGGTTGCGTGGACGCTCCATCAGAATATCTTCAACATCTCGACCGTGCACATACTGGCGTTCACCTCCCTGGCGATGGTGGTTCTGGCCGAGACGGGCCGCATGCCCGTGGACAATCCAACCACCCATCTCGAGTTGACCATGATTCACGAGGGCATGTTGCTTGAATACTCGGGGCCGAGCCTGGCGCTGATCGAATGGGCAAGCGCCATCAAACTCCACGCCATGCTGGCGCTTCTCATAGCGCTATTCGGTCCCTGGGGGATGGCTGCTGGAGGTTCCGGGTGGGGCCTCGCAACGGCCCTGCTGCTTTATTGCGCAAAAGTCACAGTCCTAATGGTTCTGCTGAGCGTGATTGAGAGCGCCGCGGCCAAGCTGCGAATGTACCTGGTACCGGACTTCCTGGGCGTGGCTTCCGCAGTGAGCGCGCTTGCCGTGATTTTTACAATGTGGGTAAAGAGGTAGCGAAATGGGCCTGGTGGGAATTGCAACCGAAAAAATTCTGAGTTCGTTCTCCGTCTTCCTGTTTCTCACGATTATTCTGCTGGCTGTCGCGCGCCGTATCTCGACGAGCGTGCTGCTGTTCAGCCTGCAATCCGCGATTATCACGGCGGAAGTCCTTGCGACGGGATTTCAGGAAAAGCTGGCCAGCGCCTACCTGGTCGGCATCCTGATCTTTGTGATCAAGGTCGTCGCAATCCCCCGCGCGTTCTTTGTACTGACAAAAAGGCTCAAAACCGTGCATGACGTGAAGGCCTCGACTACGCCCAGCCAGTCGGTTTTTGTGGTTGCCGTGATGATCTATCTTTCCTATGCCGCAGTGCATTCCTACGGCGGGGCCGTGCGCGCGCCTGGCGATTCTCTTGCCGCAGCCATTGCCCTGATCCTGACCGGCGCATTTTTGATGGTCAGCCGCAAGAAAGCGGTGATGCAAGTGCTTGGCCTGCTCGTAATGGAGAACGGTATTTTCCTGGCGGCGTTGCTCACCACGTTCGGCATGCCGCTGGTCATTGAGATTGGAATTTTCTTTGACATTCTCATGGGATTGCTTCTGATGGGAATTTTCATGTTCCGCATCAGCGATACGTTTGAACATCTGGACGTGTCGAAACTGCGAAGGCTCCGAGGCTAACGGGATGCTTCTACTGCTGCCGCTTATGATCCCGGTACTTGGAGCAGGATTCATCCTGCTTTTTCGCAACCCTCGCTTTGCCACTCGCGCGGCGCTGCTGGTGGGAGCGCTGGAAGTACTGGCTCTCGGCGCCGTCATCTGGCAAGTCCATCTGCAGGGAGAACTGCAAGAGGGGCGCTATCTGCGCGCGGACGCCCTGAGCGCGTTTTTCCTGATGAGTATCGCATTCGTTTCCGGCATCGTGCTGATTTACTCCTCGGGGTACCTGCGCCACACGGGAGAAGGGCGGTTTTCTTCCCCGCGCTGGTTTTACGCGCTGGTGTTTATGTTTCTCTTCACGATGATCAGCGTCTGCCTGTCGGCAAATCTCGGTTTGTTGTGGATCATGATGGAGGGAACGACGCTGGCCTCCGCCCTGCTCGTGGGCTTTTACAACACCGAAGGCGCAATCGAGGCTGGCTGGAAATACCTGATCGTCTGCACGGTGGGAATCGCCTTCGCGTTATTTGGAACGATCGTGCTGTATCTTGCCGCCGTCAAGGCGGGCATGAGTCCGGCCTCGGGGCTGGATTGGATTTCGCTGATGAACGCAGCGCCGGGCATGGCGCTCGACCCGCACCTGGTGAAGCTCGCGTTCGTTTTCGTCATCGTTGGCTATGGAACGAAGATCGGTTTCGTCCCCATGCATAGCTGGCTGCCGGACGCGCACGCCGAAGCGCCCACACCCATCAGCGCCCTGCTCTCTGCGGTCCTGCTCAACTGCGCCATGTATGCTTTAATGCGGTACGACGTAATCGTTTCCCGCACCGTGGGGCCCGCATTTTCTCATACGTTGCTGCTCATCTTTGGCGTGCTGTCCATGGTTGTGGCCGGACTGCTCATTTTAGTGCAACGCAATCTGAAACGATTGCTGGCCTACAGCAGCATCGAGCATATGGGGATCATCGCCATTGGATTGGGACTGGGAGGTCCATTGGGGCTTTTGGGGGCGCTCCTGCATACATTCAATCACTCGGCGGCAAAATCTCTATTGTTCTTTGGCGCCGGTAACGTGCGCCACAACATGGGCACTTTGCGTATCGATGGGATCCAGGGAATCTCGCGCACCATGCCGCAAACAAGCGCGGCTCTCGTTGTCGGAGGGCTGGCGATTGTCGGCCTGCCGCCGTTCAGCCTGTTCATCAGCGAATTTGCCATTCTGTCCGAAGCCTTCGCGCAGGCGCACTATCTGGTTGCGGCGCTGTTCCTGATTGTGCTCTCGGTCGTCTTCGGGGGTTTTGCTTATCACCTGTTTCGCATGCTTTGCGGAAAGCCGGGCCGCCGCCCGGAGAATGCCAGGCTGATCCCGTCCGAGTACATTTCGATGGGGATTGCCGCACTCTGCGTCCTGTACTTTGGAGTGCGGATTCCTCATTTCTTCAATGTTCTCCTGCACGAAGCGATGGCGGTATTGCGATGAAGGAAAACGCGCCGGGAGTTTCACAGAACGGGGGCACTCCCCCGGAAGCAGTGCTCGCAATCCCTCAAACCAAACAGGGGGCCGTGGCACGCCTCGTCACTATTTTCGGGAGCCTCGGTATAACCGGCGACAAAAGAGTCCACTACGTCTTTGACGCTGGGGATTCTGATTACCGCGAAATTGTGCGGCCCGGTGACCGCCCGCTCGATTCCATTGCGCGCAGCGTGCCGGCAGCAGCATGGTATGAAAGAGAAATCCACGACCAATACGGCATCGAATTCGTGGGGCAACCCGATCCGCGTCCATTGATTTTTCACGATAACTGGCCCGACGCTGTGCACCCCATGGTTGATCCCGTGGACGATGTTCCATGGTCGAACCGCGAATACCGCTTCTTACAGGTCGAGGGCGAGGGGATCGCGGAAGTCGCTGTCGGCCCGGTTCACGCGGGCGTCATCGAGCCCGGTCATTTCCGATTTAGCGTGGTCGGTGACACGGTTTTGCATCTCGAGTTGCGCCATTTCTACACTCACAAGGGGACCGAGAAACTATTCGAAGGCAGTTCCGTCGCCGCTGCAGCAATGCTGGCGGAATCGGTCTCCGGAGACAATTGCTTCGCTCACGCGGCTTGCTATTCCCAGGCAGTAGAGAATGCCTATGGTATCGATATCCCGGCGCGAGCCTCCGCCATCCGCCTGATCGGACTGGAGCTTGAGCGGCTGGTCTGTCACATCTCGGATGTGGGCGGGTTATGCACCGATGTGGGTTTTGGCGTAGCCGCAGCGTATGCGGCGCGCATCAAGGAATCGCTGCTTCAGGCGTCATCGCAGTGTTGCGGGACGCGATACTGGCGCGGGATCGCAGCTCCGGGCGGCCTGCGATTTGATTTTGATTCCAGCAAGGTGTTTGCACTCAGCCAGTGTGTCGCGCAGGCCCATCGCGATTTCTCGGACCTCGCACGACTGATACTGGAAACGCCGTCAATCCAAAACCGCTTCGAAACGGCTGGCATCCTGAGCCTGAAAGCAGCACGCGACCTCGCCGTCGTCGGCGTAGTGGCGCGCGCCAGCGGAATGGATCTTGACGTTCGCCGGAACCACCCGTACGGCCGCTACGGCCTCTATCAATTCGAAGTCCCTGTCACACATTACGGGGATGTGATGGCGCGTGCAAAAATTCGGATCGCGGAGGCGGCGATATCCGCGCGACTGATCCAGGAAACCGCAGCAGCATTGCCGGAGGGAAGCGTGTCTGTTCCCATCCTCGTGCAGGGTGAGGTGCGGAGTTCTTCTGCCGTGGAATCTCCCCGCGGGGAACTTTACTACTGGTTGGAAGCGCGCGATGGCAAGCTTACTCGTTGCCATATTAAATCCCCTTCGTTCCAGAACTGGCCCGCGATGCCTCCTGCGGTGGCGGGCAACATCATCGCGGATTTTCCGCTGATCAATAAGAGCTTCAACCTCTCGTATTCAGGGTGCGACCGATGATTCTTGATGTGATTGTGCGCAGTCTCCGCCAGCGGGACCGATTGATTCCGGTCGAGGCGCTGCTTGGGAACTGTGACGGCAGCCGCATGCCCGACGTCGTTGCGGAACTGTTGACTCCCGCCATCGCTGAAAAGCTCTTGGAAGTGTGCCCCACGGCGGCGTTCGGCATCGAGGAACACGAAGGCCATCGCTGCTTACAGCTGTCGTACGGTCAGTGCATCGGCTGCGGCAAATGCATGGAAGCGGGCCAAGGATCCGTGATCGCCGCCCAGCGTTTCGACTGGTGCGGTGTCGCGAAGCCGGAAACGGTTCGCTCCTGGGATATCGACGCCCGCGCGGAAATCACCCCTCATGTTCCGAGCCCGGAGCAAGCGCGCGGACAAATTCATTCCCTGCTGCAAAGGGCGCTGAACATTCGCCAATTGGATGCCGGCTCTTGCAATGGCTGCGAGATGGAAATCACCGCTCTCACGAATCCATATTACGACCTGGAACGATTCGGAATTCATTTCGTAGCCTCTCCAAAGCATGCCGATATGCTTCTGGTGACGGGCCCGGTCACGCGCAACATGGCTGACGCCGTAAGGGCTACATATGAGGCCGTCCCGGCGCCTAAGTTGGTGATCGCGGTGGGAGCATGCGGATGCAGCGGTGGAGTATTCGCAGGCAGCCACGCAATTGTTGGCGCCGTGGACGCCGTCATCCCTGTAGATGGATACATTCCCGGATGCCCGCCAACCCCCGCAATGCTGGCAGCCGGCATTCTCGCAGTCTTGCGCCGGCGTATTGCGAAATAACCTACTTCAAAATATCCTGCCAGTGAGTCAGAACGGCCTGGCGACCGAGCGCAGACTGGTAGCACGCTTGGTTCGGGACCAGGAGGCGGAGGCTCAAGTCCTCTCGTCCCGACCATTTTTCCTTCGTTTATCCAATCCTACTCCTTGATCTTTTACCATGCTCGCGCAGACAACCGAAGTTCAAAGCCCCAACACTTGAAAACCGAAAGGATCTGCCACCCGCCCACAGTAGGACAGACTTGATCCCGCCTGCCTTCGTCTTTTGATTTTCCCTACCCCGCCAAAATGCACCCCACACAGGCTGAAGCCTGTGCTACCTGAACCCTCCCAGTAGCACAGGCTTCAGCCTGTGTGCTTCTGCTGTGCACCTTCGCTCTTTCGCTTCGGACCGATTAGACAACGATGTCGGCTCTTTCCGGGCGAGTAATCTTGGTAGAGCTTTAACGATCAAGGCTCGGAAGAAAGGAGCCACAACGTCATCTAATCAGCCCATACTTGAAGAACTGCGGATCATCCAACTCCCCGATCCTTCCAAGACCTGAAAAAGTCCGCCAACCGGGAAAGCCAAGTCTACGGATCTTAGCCATTGTTTCGGAGGGATATCCTCCGGCCGTCTGTGTTCGCCCGCTGAACAAGAGGGAAACTGCGGGCCTCCCGCGCAACTGATCTTCAATCAAGTCAGGCGAACAAGCCGTTGTCGGGGGAAAGCAAACGGACCTGCGAACCGGCCGATCCTTTGTAACGCACAATTCACGCGCCTTTCCTCTGCAAGTAACTTCCAGATGAGATTTTCCAACTTCTTAGACTGACTCTGTAGGCCCGGTCATGTTTTACGCAGTAGCTAAATTACATAGTTATATATATTTACTGCACAAAGGAGACTATTTTGAGACGAAGATTATTTGTGATGAGTATTTTCGTTGTGGGCTGTGCGCTGGCGCTCGGCACGGTCTGCGCCGCCCAAGATGCCGGAGTCGTTACAGGAAAGGTGGTGGATGTCACGGGAGCCACAATTCCTGCCGCAACCGTCTCCCTGACTGATTTGACGACGCAAAAAGTAGTTCGCATGACGACCGGCGAAGGCGGCAATTTCACTTTCAAGGGCGTGACTTCCGATCCGCAGACCATCATGATCGAGAAGGCGGGCTTCGAGCCCTTCACGCAGAGGGTTTCGCTGGCCGGTCAACCGTCGATTACAGTGAATGCCATTTTGAATGTGGCGACTTTGTCGGACAGCGTGGTAGTCCGTGGGACCGTCGTGCCCGAAGCGAAGCCAGTACCGACTCGCGAAGATGTAATGCTGATCCCGCAGACCGTTCGGGTGCTCGACCGGAAGCAGTTGGATGCCGCCGGACCGGTAGCGGGCGGGGCGCAGATGATTGCGTCCACGCCGGGCGCCAACGTGGTCGGCTATGGACAGAGCGGAGCGACAAAATACACGATTCTCCTGAATGGAATCCAACAAGGCTGGGCTGGCGAGGCGACCAGTTTTACGGCGCCCGGCTCGCTCGGCATCACCTTCGACGGCGTTCCAGTAGCCGACCCGGCGACCGGGTTGTGGCAATCGGCAACGGTGCCGCAGGACCTCGTCATGCAGAACCTGGGTGTCACGTATGGTCCCGGCACGCCGGAGGACCGCTGGTATACCAACGTGGGCGGACAGGTGGAGTTCACTCCGATTCAGCCCACCGAGACCATGCATGGCAGCGTCGCCGCCACATACGGCGAATACGGCCAGAAGAACCTGGCCTTCGTCATGAACACGGGCAGCATCCGCGGCTGGTCGACCGTGATTGGCGGCGGTGTGGGCGACGGTGACAGTTATCGCCAGGCCCCCGACGGATTTGCCAATCAGGGAAGCGACGGGTCCGTGTTCGGCAAGACCGTGAAAACGTTTTCCGCCGGGAGCTTCGTATTTGGCGCCTATTACTCCAAGTCCGGCGGTTACCGCCCCACCGTGATTCCACTCACCGACCAGGGCCTGATCGAGCCGAACGGCAGTTCTTTCAGCCAAGCGACCACCGACTTCTATAGCTCCTTGCCGTATGCCGCTTACAACAAATACGACACAAACGAAATGGCCATGGTCTATGGAAAAGAGAACCTTCTTCTCAACGACACGACCAAGCTCACGAATATGACCTGGTATGTGCACATCCGCCGTTTCCATCGGCGCCTCCAAGATGCTCTCAGCCAGGGGGCCCAAGTGGACGAGTGGAACAACCCGCACAGCAATATCTTCGGGGACCGGATCGGGATGTCCAAAGTCCTGCCCTGGAACACGATTAACTTTGGCGGCTATTTGCTTCATGAAATCTATAACAGCCGCAACAATTTCTTTAATCCCGCCTACGGAGGAGACGGCGCACTCGCCATAATCGGCGCCGGCGCGAAATTCCGATCCGGCTACTTCCAGCAGGATGACCTGGCCTTTTATGCCCAGGACGATATCCATCCGATACCGCAAATCCATATCACTCCCGGAGTGCGCGTCGTTGGGTTCTCGACGAGTTATAGCGACCAGGCGCAACGCGACTTTACGTTCGCCCCTGGCGTGATTAATTCCACCCACTGCTCCATGTACCCTGTCGGCTCTGACCCCTATAACAACGTCTTCGGCAATCCTACTGTCGCCCCTGACGGCAGTACGACAAAGGATCAGGGATCGCTGTGCGGGGCGCACGAGAGCCGCTCGGCTGTGGAACCCTCGATCAATGTTGGCGTGATGCCGTATTCCTGGCTGACCTTTTATGGCGGCTACGATGTAACCTACCGTTCACCCGCCCTCGGCGGCGGTGGCGGAATGTTCCAATCCGTGAACCCGGCGTACTACACACTGGCAAAAGGCGCTTACAGCCAAGGCGGCGTTAAGGTTCATTTCCGCAACGCACCGGCCCTCAAGAATTTCATCTTGGGAGTCAGTTACTTTCATTTGGATTACACTAATCAGGAGATTGATTTCGAAACGGCTCTCGGCCAGCAGATTACCGGTGGCGGCAACTCGACCTATCACGGCGTAAATGCCTTCTTCGACGACGACCCCCTTCGCAATCTCCACATCTTTTTCAACTTCGCCGGCGAAGCCGCGAATTTTACAAGTTACATCGCGGGAGGGCCGAACCTTGCTGCGTGCAACGACCCCACGCAGGGACTTTCCTGCACGGTATACAATAACCTCCCCGTTTCCTACGTCCCCAACGTCACACTCAACGCGGGATTCTATTACGGCATCGAACACAACGATCACGTGCTGATCGAGCCACGATTCTGGTTCGAGCATATCGGCTCGCAGCACCTGTGGTCGAATAATACCGGCGAACCCACCACCCAGACGATGCCGTCCTACACAACGTCAAATCTGTCTTTTACCGTGCCCATCAAGTGGTTCAATCTAAGCCTGAACGTGATGAATCTCTTCAACACGCAGTACAATCAATGGGAGTACATATCCAGCGGCGGCTACTTTGCCGCGCTTTACCCGGGCAGTACAGCTCCCAGCGGCTATATAAACGCTTATCCGGGCGCTCCGCGCACCGTGTACGGCACGATTTCCTATCAATTCTGATTGCAGCCAAAACACAGACGCTTGCAGGAAACGTCGCGGCGCTACAATAGCGCCGCGACGTTTTTTCAGTTTGACCAGCGCACCCGTTTCCCACCGATTGGCAGGACGAGGCGTTCCGAAGGACGTTAAGGGCTAAGGCCAAGGCTAAGGCTGAAGATTGATAAGTAGTGGCAGATGGAACTGCCGGCAAACGCTCAGATTTCCTTTATAAACCCGCGCCAAACTCAACGTAAATTTTCCCTGCAAGCCAGAGACATCGACCAGGGCTGCGTAACCGGGGTCGCGCATGCCGGACTGATGGAAATGCAACTTTATATCGTCGCGCCGGGTGCTGTGGGCCCTGACGTAAATTTTTTTACCGCTCCCGCCGGTTAACAACACATATACGGAATCGGGTACCTGGCCGTCCCTGGCCCAGACGCCCATCCAGCCACTAACGGACTGAGCGTTTTCTACCGTTGTGATTTGCGGAGACGGGCGGCTGGCGTGCACAGATTCGATACTCCCCTCGCAGTCCATTGTCTCGGGAGGAGAAAGACTTGCGGGCGCGGCATCGCTGATTTCATCGAATAGGACGGCGTTTTCGGCCTTCGTATTCTTCCGTAAATCGAGAGTGCGCAATTTTAAGGTGTAGACCGAATTCCAAAACAATCCCCGGCGATCCTCCGACGACGTTGGTTGTCCCTGGGGTTCATCGGCGCTCTCCTTAGACTCAATTCTCACGAATCCATAAACAGTCCGGCGACAGGGGTGTGCTATTTATGACATCACTGTTACTCTGGACTGCAGGCGTTCCAGGTTTTTCAGAGCCATCCATGCGGGTTGATGAAAACCTGCCTTGAGACTTTCGCGCACGCGTGTTATTTCAATAGAAGACGCAAGCAGCTCGTGGATCTGCGGACAGCCACCATCAGATCGGAAAGGCTGTTTGACAATCTCGGTTGCGAACTTCATCACCCTGCGGACGGCTCGGCATAGCCCTCGAATGGCTCGCAATGTTATTCCGTAAGAATCGCGGTTGATCCTGGCACTCCCGGTGGATGCGAACGCGAGATACTATTTTCACGGGGAATTCTTAACCGATGCACAGCTACACAGACCTGCCGCTCGGCGCCACATATTCGATCGATGATGCAATCGATGGCGTATGTGATTTTCTCGTCTGGGCTCCCCGGGCGAAGCAAGTCGAAGTCCATATTCTGGGCGCCGAGGACCGGTTTCTCCCCATGGACGCTATGCCGCGCGGTTATTTTCACGCGCGCGTCCGTGGCGCGGTTCCCGGCACTTTATACCGCTACCGGCTCGACGCGAAAATCGAGCGGCCCGATCCCGTATCGCGCCTCCAGCCGCAGGGCGTGCACGGACCGTCGCAGGTCGTCGAACGCAATTTCCCCTGGCAGGACGAATCGTGGCGCGGCCTTGCGCTGCGTGATTATGTACTTTACGAACTTCACGCCGGCACCTTCACTGCTGAGGGCAATTTCGAAGCGATGATTCCCCGCCTCCCGGCGATTAAGGCACTGGGAGTGACTGCGATCGAATTGATGCCCGTCGCCCAGTTTCCAGGAAATCGCAACTGGGGCTACGACGGCGTCTATCCCTACGCCGTGCAACATTCGTACGGAGGACCTGCGGGACTGAAAAAACTCGTGAATGCCTGCCACCAGCAGGGGCTCGCGGTCGTGCTGGACGTGGTCTATAACCACCTCGGACCCGAGGGAAACTATCTTGCCGATTTCGGCCCGTACTTCACCAGCGCCTACCATACGCCATGGGGCGATGCCATCAATTACGACAAGCGGCAAAGCGATGAGGTCCGCCGCTTTTTCATCGGGAATGCCCTGGAATGGATCGCCGAATTCCATGTCGATGCGCTTCGCCTGGACGCCGTGCACGCGATCGTTGATCCATCGGCGCGGCCGTTTTTGCAGGAACTGGGCGCGGCGGTGCACAGCGAGGCGGAACGCCTGCAGCGGCGCGTCTATCTGATCCCCGAAAGCGACCGCAACAATGCCAGGCTGGTCGCCGCGGTGGACGCCGGAGGCGCGGGACTCGACGCCGTGTGGAATGACGACTTTCATCACGCGCTTCATGTCCTGCTCACCGGAGAAACGAACGGATATTACGAGGACTTCGGCACGGTCGAACAGCTGGCTCGCGCTTTCTCGGAAGGCTTTGTTTATTCGGGCCAGTACTCGCGCTATCGCCAGCGCAGCTATGGCAACTCCTCGCTCGCGGTTCCCGCCGAACGATTCGTGGTTTTCGCCCAGAATCACGACCAGGTCGGAAACCGGCGGCTGGGCGATCGCCTGTCTTCGCTGGTTTCCTTTGCCAGTCTCAAGCTGGCCGCCGGCGTGCTCCTGCTGTCTCCCTTCGTGCCTCTGCTTTTTATGGGCGAAGAGTACGGAGAGACGGCCCCGTTTCAATACTTTGTCAGCCACGGTGACACGGACCTGGTGGAAGCTGTCCGCAAGGGGCGCAGCGAGGAGTTTTCCCATTTCGGATGGGGCGAGGGCATTCCCGACCCTCAGGGCGAGGAGACATTCCGCCGGTGCGTTTTGCATTGGGAGTCCCGCGCGTCAGACCAACACCATCTCCTGCTCGCCCTTTACACCGAACTGCTGCGCCTGCGCCGGGAGCTTGCGCCCCTGGCCCGGCAAGATAAACACTGCCTCGAAGCGGTGCCGCTGGAAAACTCCCGTGCATTATTTTTGCGCCGCTGGAGCAATGAGGAACAGGCCTTCGCCGTTTTTTATTTTGGGGAATCGGAAATGGAACTCCAACTGCCGGTTCCTGCGGGGCGCTGGAAGAAACAGCTCGACTCAGATGATCCTTGCTGGGGCGGCCAGGGAGGCCGCGCGCCGGAACATCTGACTTCGAAAGGAGAAGTTCACCTTCCATTAGCCCCGCGTTCCTTCGTACTATTTCTGAAAGGGTTGGAGACATAACCGCATGGATCGCTACATCTGCATTCACGGACACTTCTACCAGCCGCCGCGAGAGAATCCCTGGCTGGAAGCCATCGAAATCCAGGATTCGGCTTATCCCTACCACGACTGGAACGAACGCATCACCGCGGAGTGTTACGCCCCGAATTCGGCGGCAAGGATTCTGGACGGCGAGGAACGCATCGCCCGGATCATGAACAACTACGCGAAAATCAGCTTCAACTTCGGACCTACCCTGCTTTCCTGGCTGGCGGAAAAATCGCCCCGCGTCTACCAGGCGATCCTCGATGCGGACAAGGCCAGCCAGGAGATGTTCACAGGACACGGCGGCGCAATCGCGCAAGTCTACAATCACATGATCATGCCGCTGGCGAACCGGCGCGATAAGCAGACGCAGATCCTGTGGGGAATACGCGACTTCGAATCCCGCTTTGGGCGCAAACCCGAGGGCATGTGGCTGGCGGAAACGGCGGTGGATCTGGAAACGCTTGACCTGCTGTCCCAGAACGGCGTTCGATTCACGATTCTTTCACCAACACAGGCATGGCGGGCCAGGGATATTGGCGGCAGGTCGTGGCGCAATGTGTCGGACGGGAGTATCGACCCGTCCCTCGCATACCGGATTACGCTGCCTACCAAGCGAACTCTGGCGCTCTTCTTCTACGACGGCCCGATATCGCACGCAGTGGCGTTCGAAGGACTCCTGAAGCGCGGAGAGTATCTCGCCAACCGGCTCACGTCGGCGTTCTCGGCCTACCGGGATTGGCCTCAGCTGGCGCACATCGCGACCGACGGAGAAACATTCGGCCATCACCAGTTCCGGGGAGACATGGCGCTGGCCTACGCCCTGGATCACATCGAATCGGCGAATCTCGCGAAGCTCACCAACTACGGGGAGTATCTGGAGCGCCAGCCGCCTTTACGGGAAGTAGTGATCAAGGAAAACACCGCCTGGAGCTGCGTCCACGGAATCGATCGCTGGCAAAGCGACTGCGGGTGCAATTCGGGAATGAATCCGGGATGGAATCAGGCCTGGCGGGCGCCATTGCGGGAAGCGCTCAACTGGCTGCGGGATCAACTCATACCCGGTTTCGAAGAAAAAGGCGCAACGCTCTTCCGGGATCCGTGGGGCGCGCGCGATGAATATGTCAACGTGCTGTTGAACCGCTCGCCTGAAACCATGCAGGGGTTTCTGGACGCACAGCAGTCTCACCCATTGACCGCGGCCGAGCATGTCGATGCATTGAAGCTGCTCGAAATGCAGCGCCACGCGATGCTGATGTTCACCAGTTGCGGCTGGTTTTTCGACGAATTGTCGGGCATCGAAACCGTCCAGGTGATCCAGTATGCCGGGCGGGCCCTGCAACTCAGCGGGGAGCTTTTCGGAAGCAGCCTGGAGGAAGAATTCTTAACCCGGCTGGCGCTGGCAAAATCGAACCTCGCGGAGCACCAGGATGGGCGGAACATTTACGAGAAATTCGTCAAGCCGGCCATGGTGGATCTGGAAAAGGTGGGGGCGCACTACGCGGTCAGCTCGCTGTTTGAGAATTATGGCGCGGAAACGGATGTGTATTGCTACAACGCCTCGCGGGAAGATTTCCACTTGTTATCGAGCGGAAAGGCGCGGCTGGCCCTAGGTCGCGCGACCATCCAATCGCGCGTGCTCTCCGATGCCAAGAACATCAGTTTTGGCGTATTGCATCTGGGCGAACACGAAATCAGCGGAGGCGTGCGGGAATTTCAGGGAGAGGAAGCCTACGCACAACTGTGCGCGGAGATCACCGAATCGTTCGAGCGCGGCGACATGGCTGCGATTCTCCGCCTAGTCGACAAGCATTTTGGCTCCGGCATTTATACGCTGAAGCTTCTGTTCCGCGACGAACAGCGGAAAATCCTGCGCATCATTCTGGATTCCGCCTTGATGGACGCGGAGACTACGTACCGCCGGATCTTCGAACGCTATGCTCCCCTGATGCGGTTCATGGCCGATCTCAAAATCCCCAGCCCCAGGCGATTTCAAATCGCGGCCGAATTCACGCTGAATTCCGACTTGAGGCGCGCCATGGAATCCGAACACCTGGATTTGAATCGCATCAAAGCGCACCTGTCTGAGGCGCAGCACGCCGGAATCGCGCTGGACGCCGCTACGCTGGAATTTGCGTTGCGCAGCACGGCGGAACGCATTGCCCGCCGCTTCGACGAACATCCCGACGACCTTGCAGTTCTGGAGGAACTGCAAGGAGCTGTCGAGCTGGGAGAATCCCTGCCGTTCGGGATTAATTTCTGGCAGGTACAGAACGTCTACTACCGGATGCTGCAGGACATTTATCCGGCGAAACAGCGGGAGTCCACGGAGGACGGCGCATCCGCGAAGGACTGGGCGACCCGCTTTCGACTTCTGGGCGAAGCGCTGCGCATGCGGGTGGACGAATGACGGCACTGCGAATTCCCACCGCGACCTACCGGCTCCAGTTCAATCTGAACTTTCGGATCTCCGATGCGCAGGAACTGGTGCCCTACCTCAACGAGCTGGGAATTTCCGATCTCTACGCTTCGCCGCGCTTCAAGGCGCGCAAGGGCAGCTCTCACGGATACGACGTGATCGATCCCCTTCAGGTCAGCTCCGAACTCGGAACGGAGCAGGAATTCAACGAACTCATTACCAAGCTCAAGCATTATTCCATGGGCATGCTTCTGGACATTGTCCCCAATCACATGGCGGCGACACATGAAAACCCCTGGTGGATGGACGTATTGGAAAACGGACCCAGCTCCGAGTTCGCCGACTATTTCGACATCGACTGGCATCCGGCGACGACCAAAGCCGCGTTCCTGCAGGAAAACAAGGTTCTGCTGCCGGTTCTGGGCGATCTGTACGGCAACGTCCTCGAAAATCTGCAGCTAACGCTGAAGCTGGATGAAGGCGGCTTTCACATCCGGTATTTCAATCACAAATTTCCCCTGGACCCGAAATCCTGCCGGCCGCTGGTGGAAACCATATCCGAAACCTTGCGCGGTTCTGCCGGCAGCGAGGCCGAAGCCCTCGCCGAACTTGACAGCATTGTTGCGGAGATCGACCGGATGCCGCCCGCTACCAGCCTGTCCGCGGAAGACAGAAACTTGCGGCAGATCTGCGCGCGAAAAATCAAGAACGGCCTGTGGCAACTGCATGCTTCGAGCGGGGAGACCCGCAAAGCGATCGAGGAAACCATACGCCGGTGGAATGGCGAAAAGCAAAAACCGGAAAGCGTCAACCAGCTGGATCAACTGCTCTCGGTGCAGTCCTACCGGCTGGCGCACTGGAAAATCGGGCTGGAGGAGATCAACTACCGGCGATTCTTCGACATTAACGACCTGGTGGGCCTGCGCGTGGAAGATCCGCGGGTTTTCGAAGCCCGGCATCGCCTCATTTTTTCGCTGATTCGCGAGGGGAAAGTCACCGGCCTGCGCGTCGATCACATCGACGGATTGTACGATCCGCTGGGTTATCTGCGGCAACTGCAGCAGGGAGCGGCGGTCGGAGTATCCGAGCCCGGCGAAAAAAACATTTACGTCGTCGTCGAAAAAATACTGGGCGAGCGCGAGTCGCTCCCTGAAAAATGGCCCGTCTGCGGAACCACCGGATATGATTTCCTGAATGCCGTGAACGCAATTTTTATCGATCCGGCGGGCCTTTCCGCCTTGGAGCGCGCCTACGCCAGATTCACGGGAAAGTCCGAACCCTTTGCCGCCGTCAGCTACGCCGGCAACAAACTGGTGATGGAGCAGCTGTTTGCCGGAGAAATACACCTGCTCACGCATCTGCTGGCCGGCCTGGCGGCGCGGGACCGCCACGCCCGAGACCTTCCCCTCTACGAACTGGTTCAACTGCTTGTCGAAGTGACCGCCTGCCTGCCCGTGTACCGCACCTACATGCGCGACGGCACGATCTCAAACCGGGACCGCGTGTTCGTCGAGAGGGCACTCAAACTGGCGCGGGAGAGGACGCCCGCGCGCAACGTCAGCGATGCCGCATTCGCGTTCCTGCGGCAGGTGCTGTTCCTGGAACTCCCGTCCTACGTAGAAAACCAGCGCGAGGCCTACCTGACGTTTGCCATGCGCTGGCAGCAATTCACCGGGCCG
>DATLTA010000013.1:0-7706 GCA_035533775.1 Candidatus Dormiibacterota bacterium
TAAGCATCAAGCGTATTCGCTGCCAGGCCTCGTGCTGCCTGAAACTGTAACCACTCCCTCGCGTGCGGATTTTCAGAAGCTCGCTGATATCGCTCCCATCGAAGCTCGCAGATCGAAAACTCCAGGGCCATTGGTTCCTCCATTTTGGGTTCGATCCCCTTCGGGGACCAAACCCAACCATACGTCTGGTCGGAGACCCAGCCCTATTCCACATAAACAATAGCGTAAGACTAATTGGATTTTTGGGGAAAGACGCCGAAGTGAAGACCACCAAGAGCGGCAACGAATACACCGTTTTGTCACTCGCCACGCAAGCGTCTTGGAAGGACAAGAAATCGGGCGAGTACGTCAACCGCACCGAGTGGCATCGGATGATCGCGTGGGGCAATCTTTCGACGTTCGCTGCCACACTGAAAAAGGGTACGCACCTTTCGGCCGAAGGCGAGCTGCGTTACCGCGAGTTCAACGACAAGAAGCACAAGAAGGTGAAGGTTCGTCTCGCGGAGATCCACCTGGGCAAACTCGACCGCGCCGAGAAGCGCGATCCGAATGCGGCGCCGCCTGAACTTCCAACGAACGGCGCGGAGGCCCCTTTCTAGGGGCCTCCCTCATTGAAGATGATCTCGTTGATAGGCTCTCGCGGCAGGTTGCCGCTGAACACCTCATTTAGAGTAATTTCGATTTCCTTGTACTTGCCAGGTTCGTCTGAGGTGGGTAAATGTGTTCGTGGTTCTTTACCCACAGGGACTCTTGGGTCAACGCACGGATCACACTCTTGTTTAATCCCCGTTCGGCGCGATAGTTGATGTCCTCCACGCAAGATTGTTGAAATGTGTAGGATCTTATTGATTCTAAGTGATTCTTGTTGAATCGTTTGCGGCCTGCTTGTTGAACTCTTGAATCTTGTTGAAGTTTGGTCCTTTCGCAGTTACAAAATTGACTGCAGTCTGGAAATATCATACTTCACTACCGTCTTGGATTTTGGTGGACCACAGCAGATGGTGCTATTTTGGGCCACGAAAAAGACGTACAATCACTTCGGTGAAAAGACCGAAACATCCAGGGCCAGCAAGTGATCACGGGAGATTCCCCGCGGCGATTCGCGGCAAGTTTCAGGTTGTGATCGCCCTAATCCTCATCATTTGCCTGTTATGTCCGTTTGTTGAACTCGCTCTCGGCTGGGACAGCAACATATTCATGACGGGTCATGATGCCGAGAGCACGCTGGCTGTCGTTATCCTGCTGTTCGAATTGGTTGTTGCGCTGACAAATTGTCTTGCCTTCCTGCTCCCGAACATCCAGATAGGCGAGCGTATTGTCGAAGTATACCGGCGTCTGATGCCCAATTCGGATTTCCACATTACCATTCCAGACTCCTCGCCGCCGGTTCCTCTGCGTATCTGACATCTCGCTACGAAAAGCATCAGCGTCGGGCTCTACGCCTTGAGTTGATCTTTGTTTGTATGGAGCGAGATTTTCATGAATTCATCAATCGTACGCTCTCTTTCTCTGCTTGGAATCCTGTTGTTTGCCGGCTGTGCGGCCCGCCGATATCAGGCGGCTCCTATCGTTCCCCGGGAAACCGCTTCGAAGTTCCAGTCGCGCAATCTCAGCGATAGCGGCTTGCTGGCCTTTGTGGCGAAGCACCAGAGTCCGTCCAGGACCGCTTCGCCGCCTGAGACTTGGGACCTTGGAACCCTCTGGCTCGCGGCGGAGTATTTTAATCCGGCAATGGCAGCGGCTCGCGCACGAATTGCTGCGGCTGAGGCGTCGGTCGTGACGGCCGGCGCGCGCCCTAATCCAACTTTAGGCATCGCGCCGGGCATCCCGAGTCCTTATTTATTGACGCTGGACTTCGCTGTGCCCATTGAAACCGCGGGCAAGCGCGGATACCGCATCGCATCCGCGCGGAGTCTCAATCAGGCTGCCAAGTTCGATCTGGCCAGTACGGCCTGGAAGTTGCGCAGCGGCGTACGCACGGCATTCGTCGATTACTTGCTTGCAACCCGGAATCTGGATCTCCTGCGCTCGGAAGAGCGGATTCGAGGCGAGCAAGTCCGTTTGCTGGAGCAGCGATTTGCCGTCGGCGAAATACCGAGGCCCTCTCTCGATCTGGCGCGAATACAACGATCGCAAACGCGCCTGGCAATCAACGCTGCGGAAGGGCAAGCTGACCAATCCAAAGCAGCCCTGGCGGCGGCGATCGGAATTCCAGTGGCAGCGCTTCAGGGCGTGAAGCTTTCCTGGACGGGCCTGGAATCTCCGCCAAGCGTCAAGTCCCTCTCCCCGCGGCAACTCCAGCAGGATGCCGTTCTGAACCGTCTCGATATTCGGCGCGCCCTGGCACAATACGCCGCGTCGGAAGCGGCCTTACAACTGGAAATCGCCAAGCAATACCCCAATCTGGTAATCGGACCGGGTTATGCGTACGAAGAGAAGAGCAGCTACTTCACGGTCGGAATCTCGGCCACCCTTCCCATCTTCAACCGAAACCAAGGCCCCATTGCCGAAGCCGAGGCGCGCCGCAAGGGAGTTGCTGCTGCCTTTCTGGCGATGCAGGCGCAAGTCATCGGCGAAAGTGAGCAGGCCCTGGCACTTTATACCGCGGCGCTGAAGGAGTTCTCCGAAGCGGACGGCTCCCTCCGCAACCTGCAGGGCGAACAGGAACGGATGATGCGACGAGCCGTGAACGCCGGCGAACAGGATCGCCTCGCGCTCAACGGCGTGCGCATTGAAAGTTCCGTCTTGGCCCGTGGCCGGCTGGACGCGCTGCATCGAGCGCTGAGCGATCTCGGCGCACTCGAAGACGCCGTGCAGCGCCCACTCGATTCCGGCGACGTTATCCCCACGCCGCCGAATCCAGATTTTCCTTTCCCGGACTCGCCTGTCAAGGAGCGAAGACCATGAATCACAATGCCAAAACAAAATCCGGCGGATCGAGTTCCACGCTCATCGCCGTTCTGATCGTACTGGCGTGCCTGGGAGCCTGCCAGAAACCCATTGATCACGACGATGTGAAAAAGCCCGGCGGGGCGTCCGCCGCCACGCCGCTTCCTGCGAAGATATCGTTTGAAAATGGGCAGGCGATTCTTACGCTCGATCAGCAAACACAAAGCCGCATGGGAATCGAATTTGCCACTCTGGCCGCAGTCGTCGCTCGCCCGCAAGTCGCCGTGCCCGCCGTCGTGTTGTCTGTCCAGGACCTCACGACCTTCAGGAACAGTTACATCGTGACGCAGGCTCAGATCGAAAAGAGCCGCGTCAATATCGATGTCGCCCGGAAGGAATATGCCCGCCTGAAAATGTTGTTCGACAATAACCGGAACATCTCCGAAAAAACGCTGGAATCGGCCGGCGGGCGTCTCCGCACGCTGCAAGTGGACGAGCGTGCGGCGGAGCAACAGTCGAATCTGCAGATTTCCATCGCGCAGCAGCGATGGGGAAACGTGGTGGCGAAATGGACGATTGACGGATCGCCGGAACTTGACCGCCTTTTGGGAAGGCGCAAGGTCCTTCTGCAAGTAACTCTTCCATTCGAATGGAAATATAACGCGCCCAGAAATATTTCCTTGGAAATACCGGGCAGCGCCCGCGTCGAGGCGGTCTTCCTTTCGCCGTATCCGCAAGTTGACCCCCGGATTCAGGGTAGGAGTTTCCTGTACGAGGCCCCCGGACGGCAGGACTTCTCCCCGGGGGTAAACCTGCTCGCTCACTTCGAGGCAGGGAAGCCGGTGCGAGGCGTAACCATACCCGCATCCGCGGTTATCTGGTCCGAGGGGAAGGCCTGGACGTACCTGCAAACGGCGCCCAACCAGTTTTCCCGTCGCGCGCTGGCGACGGATTTCCCCGTCGATGGTGGTTACTTTGTCCGTGCTGGATTTTCCGCGAGAAGCAAAGTAGTCAGCAACGGGGCGCAGTCGCTGTTCTCGGAAGAGTCGGTGTTGCAGGGGTACGGAGGGGGTGGCGATGAAAATTAAGATGAGGAACCTTGCATGCTGAATGCCATTGTCCGATTTTCCATTCGCTTCCGCGGAATCGTAATCGCGCTGGCCTGCGCGCTGTTGGGATATGGAATGTTTTCATTAGTTCGATCTCCCTATGATGTGTTTCCCGATTTCGCCCCTCCACAGGTTTCCGTGCAGACCGAAGCTCCCGGCCTATCGCCGGAACAAGTGGAAGTTCTTGTCACGCAGCCCATAGAGAATGCCATCAATGGCGTACCCGGGATCGGCACGCTGCGTTCCAGATCCATTCAAGGGCTTTCCGACGTTACGATTGTTTTCCGTTCGGGCACCGATATTTACCGTGACCGTCAAGTTGTTGCCGAACGCTTATCCACCGTGTCCAGCGGCCTGCCAACCGGTGTTCAGCCGCCGCTCATGACGCCGCTCACTTCCTCCACCGCCTGGGTGATGGAAGTGGATTTCACCTCGGATTCGCAATCCCTGATGGCAGTGCGAACCATTGCCGACTGGACGATCAAGCCGCGACTCCTGGCTGTTCGCGGCGTTGCCGGGGTTGAGATTGTCGGAGGGGAAGTCAGGCAGCTTCAAATTCAGATCGAACCTCAACGCCTGGTGCAATACGGCGTTAGTGTGGAGGATGTGATCGCGGCGGCGCGGCAGGCAACCGGAGTTCGCGGCGGGGGGTTCGTCGAAACTCCGAACCAGCGAATCGTGTTGCGGACCGAAGGTCAATCCGTCACGCCGGCGCAACTGGCCCGCATCGTTTTGCTGCATCGCAACGGCGCCAACGTCACGCTCGGCGATGTCGCTCGCGTGCAGGACGCTCCGGCGCCCCGGATCGGCGCCGCCTCGGTGAGAGGAAAACGCGGCGTGAGCGTGATCGTCGACGCCGCTTACGGCGCCAACACGCTGGATGTGACGAAGGGCATTGACCGGGCCCTCGCTGATCTGCACCCTAGCCTGGAAGCGCAAGGCATCACCACCTATCCAAACGTGCTGCGAGCGGCGGATTTTATCGAAGTCGCTCTGCACAATGTTCGCGAATCCCTTTTAATTGGGGCGATATTGGTGGTTGTCGTCTTGTTTTTGTTTCTCTTCAACTTGCGCACGGCGGCCATCTCCTGCACGGCCATCCCTCTTTCCCTGCTGGCAGCGGTGATTGTGCTTGAAAAGATGGGGCTGAGTTTGAATACCCTGACGCTCGGCGGCCTTTCCATTGCGCTTGGCGAAGTGGTGGACGACGCGGTAATCGACGTTGAAAATATTTACCGCCGCCTGCGTGAGAATCGCGCATCGCCGGGTCCTCGCCCCTTGTTCCAGGTCGTATTCGATGCCTCCATTGAAGTGCGGAGTGCGGTCGTCTACGCCACCTTCGCTGTGATCTTGGTGTTCTTCCCGGTTCTGAACATGTCAGGGCTTGCGGGAAGTCTTTTTGGGCCGCTTGGCATCGCGTACATCTGGGCAATCCTGGCCTCTCTTGTGGTTGCCCTCACTGTTACCCCTGCTCTCAGTCTGGTTCTGTTGGGAGGACGCGATCTTCCCCAACAGGAACCTCCCGTGGTCCATTGGTTGAGGAAGGGGTATCGGGCGCTTCTGCTGCAGGTGGAGAAGGCGCCGCTCCTGTTGGCCTCGGCCGTGGTCCTCTTGATTGTCTTTGGCGTGGGAGTTTCGTTCTTCATGACTAGTTCGTTTCTTCCGGAATTGCGGGAGGGGAACATCACGATCCATATGACAGAGGTTCCCGGCACATCCCTTGAGGAGTCCATGCGGCTGGGTGATCGCCTCACGCAAGAATTGCTGAAAATCCCCTCCGTGCGGTCCGTGGCGCAGCGGGCAGGAAGAGCCGAGCTGGGCATCGATACCAATGGAACGAACCAGAGCGAGATCGATGTGAACATACAAGCGTCCAACGGCGCGCAGGTGAAGGCGGCACAAGACGGCATTCGGCGTGTGCTCGCTCAGGTTCCGGGAGCGATTCTCACATCCAATAGCTTCTTGACCGAACGAATCAACGAAACATTGACCGGTTACGGCGCCGCGGTTGTTGTCAACATCTTCGGAAACAATCTGGATGAATTGGACCGGGAAGGGGCCCGGATCGCCCGAATCCTCGCCGGTATTCCCGGCGGAACCGAAGTACAGGTTCAATCTCCGCCCGGCATGCCCGAGATTCTGATACGGCTCCGCAAAAGCGACCTTGCCCGCTGGGGATTCGATCCCCTCACCGTTCTGGACGCCGTGCGAACCGCGTATGGCACGGAAGTGGTTGGCCAGACGTACGAAGGCAACCGTGTGTTTGATGTTTCCGTTGTCCTGGCGTCGAGCAGCCGACCTGAAGTGACGGAAATAGGCGCGCTGCCGCTTCGCAGTCCCGATGGAAATTTCGTCACTCTCAGCCAGCTCGCCGATATTCAGGAGACCTCCGGCCGCTACGTCGTTTTGCACCAGGGCGCGCGCCGCGTGCAAACGATCACTTGTAACGTTCGTGGACGCGCCGTGGATTCCTTTGTGCAAGAAGCCCAAAAACGCATTTCGGGGATTACGCTGCCGCCAGGCGCTTACGTCGAATTTTCCGGAACGGCTGCCGCGCAGGCCCAGTCCCGTCAAGATCTGCTGCTGAATTCATTGCTGGCGGGGCTTGGAATTGTGCTCTTACTGTCGGTGGTGATGGGCAATTACCGCAACCTGTTGCTGGTTCTGGCGAACCTGCCGTTCGCGCTGGTTGGCGGTGTGCTTGCCGCATGGGTCACGGGAGGCAACCTGTCGCTCGGATCTCTGGTCGGTTTTGTGACTCTCTTTGGGATCACCCTGCGGAACTCCATCATGTTGATTTCACATTACGAGCACCTGGTCGGAGTCGAGGGGATGCACTGGGGGCTGGAAACAGCGCTCCGCGGCGCTTCCGAGCGGCTTGCGCCCATTCTCATGACTGCCTTGGTCACCGGTCTTGGCCTGCTGCCGTTGGCATTGGGCAGCGGCGACCCGGGCCGCGAAATCGAGGGTCCCATGGCGATCGTAATCCTCGGCGGCCTGGTCACATCGACCGTGTTGAACCTGGTTGTTTTACCGACGCTCGCTTTGCGTTACGGACGATTCCAGGTTCGGCGGCCAACCTAGTCGATTCGTCATGCTGTGAATATCCTCGGCTTCTCCCTTCTTGATGCAGGTATCGCCTGTAGATATTTTTGAGACTGTGATCGCATTTGATTCAGTCGCGATGTATCGATATTTGTTGGAGATTCTTGCTAGGGCGTGTTAACACTAACGCGGCGCGGGGACGAGATTGTTCTGGGCTGCGGGGCGAAGAAGTGCGAGTCTGGGCCCATGCCCATGCCCATGACTTTTTCGCAGGAGCAGTTTGAGAAAATTGCAGATTTACTGCCGGTGCAGCGCGGCAACGTGGTGGTTTCCAATTTGCAGTTGCTCAAAGCGGTGCTGTACGTAGTGGAAAACGGCTGCAAATGGCGGGCCTTGCCGCCATCGTTCGGCAAATGGCACACCGTCTACACACGGTTGCGGCGCTGGCAGAAAAAGGGTGTACTGGAGCGTGTGTTTCGCGCTCTCCAGGAGCGGCAAATCGTGACAATCCGCTTGCAGATTCTTTCGCTGGACAGCACCAGCGTCAAGGTGCATCCGGACGGAACCGGCGCACTGAAAAAAACGGTCCGCAAGCCATTGGCCGCTCGCGTGGGGGATGCACCACCAAGATTCATCTGGTCGCCGCAAATGAACGAACGGCCG
>DATLTA010000014.1:0-5933 GCA_035533775.1 Candidatus Dormiibacterota bacterium
GGCCCGCCGCCGCGTTCTGGACGAGCGCCAGGCTACGATTAACGCCGCGCGGACCGCCGCTCAGCGGGGTCTGCTGGAAGCCAAAAAAGCCGTTGCCGGGGATGTTCAGAACGCGCGGACGCAACTGGAGCAGTCCAGCGAAGGGCTGGCAAACACGATTGCGGAAGCCATTCTTGCCGGGCGGCCGGACATCCCGGGCGATACCCGAAGCGGGGATATGCGATGAAATATTTCCGCGGCTTCGCGGCATCCGCCCTGGGGATGCTCCTGTTTATGTTTCTTGTGTCGCCTCCCCTGTTTGCCGCCGAAGCAGCGGATGCGAATCCGGCCGGATCTTTCATGGGATTGATTTTTCGCTGGCTCAACATTTTACTGGTGTTGGGCGGCATCTGGTATCTGCTCAAAAAACACGGCGGAGCTTTTTTTCGGGCCAATGCAAAGGCCATCGCGGCGAGCATTCACCAAGCTGCGGCGGTCAAAGCGGAGGCGGACGGCGAACTCCGCGAGGTGGAAGCGAAGCTTGCGCGGCTCGATCAGGACGTTGCCGAGTTGCGGGAGGGCGCGCGGCGGGATTCGCTTGCCGAAGCGGAGCGATTGAAAGCCTCAGGCCAAGCCGAAATTGAAAAAATCGCGCAGGCGGCGCGCTCAGAATTGGACGCGGCCCAGCGGGCCGCGAAGCAGGAATTGCGTGCCCTGGCCGCTGCGATGGCCGTCGAGCGCGCCGGCGCGCTGGTGCATTCCCGGATGAATCAGGAAATTCGAGGGAAATTGTTTCACGCGTTCCTGGGCGAACTGGGAAGGAGCGCGAATTGAAGGCGCTGGCGGAGCGGTACGCGGGTGCGCTGGTCGACGTCGCGCTGGGGAACAAGCAGGCCGATCAGGTGAAGCAGGAACTCGGTGCGTTTGCCGAGATGGTCCGCGAATCGGCGGAGTTGCACACGTTTCTGGCGAATCCTTGTATCGCACGCAAGAGCAAGCACGCCGTGATCGAGCAACTGGTCGCGCGGATGGGCGCGAGCCGCACCCTGCGAAACTACCTGTTTGTGATTGTCGATCATCGGCGCGCCGGCATGCTGATCGAAATCGAGCAGGCGTTCAGCGCCATCCTCGACGCGCGCCGGGGAATTACGCAGGCCACGGTTACTTGCGCGGCGGAATTGTCGGCCGAAGAACGCAAGGAACTGGATACCGTCCTGGCAAAGCTCACCGGGCGGACCGTTCAGGCGCGGTTTCAGACGGATGCGGCGTTGCTGGGCGGCGCGGTGGTGCAAATCGGTTCCACGGTGTATGACGGTTCGGTGCGCGCGCAACTCGATCGCCTGCGCACCCGTATGATTTCGGAATAGGAGCGGGAATGGGTTCGATCAAAGCGGATGAGATTACAAAGATTCTGAAGGCGCAGATCGCCAACTACGATCAGGCCATCGCCGTCGAGGAAGTCGGCACGGTACTCTCGGTGGGTGACGGCATCGCCCGCGTGTACGGCCTGGAAAAAGCGATGTCCGGCGAAATGCTGTCCTTTCCCCACGACGTTGTCGGCATCGCATTGAACCTGGAAGAGGATCAGGTGGGTGTCGTGCTGCTGGGCGAGTACACCCTGGTGCAGGAAGGCGATACGGTCAAGCGTACCGGCACGATTATGTCCGCTCCGGTCGGCGAAGCCATGGTTGGCCGCGTGGTCAGCCCCCTGGGAATTCCGCTGGACGGCAAGGGCCCCATCGCCACCGACCAGCGCATTCCCATTGAACGCATCGCTCCGGGCGTTGTGGACCGGCAGCCGGTGCGTGAGCCGCTGCAGACCGGGATCAAATCCATCGACTCGATGATTCCCATCGGCCGCGGGCAGCGCGAATTGATTATCGGCGACCGCCAGACCGGCAAGACCGCCATCATTCTGGACACGATTCTGAACCAGAAGGGCGGCGACATGATTTGCATTTACTGCGCGATCGGGCAAAAACGCTCGACGATCGCGCAGGTCGTGAAAGTGCTGACCGATGCGGGCGCGATGGACTACACCATCGTCGTCGCGGCTTCGGCCACCGAGCCGGCCACGCTGCAATACATCGCTCCGTATGCCGCCTGCGCCATGGGCGAATTTTTCCGCGACTCGGGCCGCCATGCCGTCTGCTTCTACGACGACCTGTCCAAGCACGCGCAGGCCTACCGCGAAATTTCCCTGCTGTTGCGCCGTCCCCCCGGCCGCGAAGCGTTTCCCGGCGACGTTTTTTATCTCCACTCGCGCCTGCTGGAGCGCGCCGCCAAGCTCAACGATAAGCTGGGAGCGGGTTCCCTCACGGCGTTGCCCGTGATCGAGACGCAGGCGGGCGACGTTTCGGCCTACATTCCGACCAACGTGATTTCGATTACCGACGGGCAGATTTACCTCGAGGCAGATTTGTTCAACAGCGGCGTGCGCCCTGCGATCAACGTGGGCCTCTCAGTGAGCCGCGTGGGCGGCAACGCGCAGATCAAGGCCATGCGGCAGGTGGCCGGGTCGCTGCGATTGGATCTGGCGCAGTATCGCGAACTGGCGGCCTTCGCGCAGTTCGGGTCCGACCAACTCGATAAGGCGACCCAGGCGCAACTGGCGCGCGGGCAGCGTCTGGTGGAAATTCTGAAACAGGGGCAATTCTCGCCGCTTTCGGTGGAAGAGCAGGTGCTGGTGATCTTCGCGGGCACCAGCGGCCTGATTGACGATGTCGCGGTTGCCGACGTGCAGCGCTTCCAGAAGGACCTGGTGGAATTCGTGCACACGCGCTACGGCAATCTGCTCACGCAGATCGCGCAGAAAAAACAGATTACCGATGAGATCCGCGCGGAACTCAAGCGCGCCATCGGCGAATTCAAGGAGCAATTCCAGGCCGGCGTTTCCGCGGCGCGCGCCTGATCCGGGCCGCGAAGACTTTCAATGCCTACACTTCTCGAATTCCGTCGGCGTATTCGTTCGGTGAAGAATACGCAGCAGATCACCCGCGCGATGAAATTCATCGCGGCGGCACGCCTGCGGCGCGCGCAGGAAACCGCCGTGTCCCTGCGGCCCTATGCCGGGGGAATTCGCGAAATCCTGCACTCGGCGATGTCGCGCATCGAAAGTCCCGAGCAGTTTCCGCTGCTGGCCCAGCGTCCCGAGCAGCGCGTTTTGGTCCTGGTGGCTTCCGGCGAGCGCGGCCTGTGCGGCGCATTCAACGCCAACGTGCTGCGGCGGGCCTTTGATTTTTTGACCGAGAAAAGCGGGAAAAACGGCAAGTCCGCCGAAGTGATCGCCATTGCCAAAAAGAGCCGCGATGCCTTTCACAAACGTCCCTGGAAAATAGCGGCGGAATACGTGGATGTCACCACGCGCGCCGATCTGGCAAAGGCCGGGGAAATAGCGGCGAAAGTCATGAAGATTTACGAGGAAAATCAGGCCGATTCGGTCTATCTGATCTACAACGAGTTCAAGAACGTGATGTCGCAAACCGTGAAAGTGGAAAAGCTGCTGCCGCTGGAGCGCGAAGCGCTTGGCGAGCCGGATAAAAATGTTCCTGCGTCGTCCGCGGAGGACGTGGTGGACTATCTCTACGAGCAGCCTGCGGCGGAAATTTTCAGTAAACTGGTGCCGCGCTACGTCGAAATGCAGATTTACCGCATGCTTGCGGAATCTTCCGCAGCCGAGCATGCTGCCCGCATGACGGCCATGGACTCGGCCACCAGAAACGCCTCCGACGTGATTGACGCGCTGACCCTGCACATGAACAAGGTCCGCCAGGCGGCGATTACGCGAGAGATTATCGAAGTGGTGAGCGGGGCGGCGTCGGCGGGGTAGGAACACTGCAACAGACGAATCTTGATTCACGGGAATAAGGAGCCACAGATGGCGCAACACGAAACGGGAAATATCGGGCACGTCGTACAGGTCATCGGGCCGGTGATCGACGTGCAATTTCCGGAACATCATTTGCCGGAAATTCACAACGCGGTGAACATTACCAGCGAAGGCTTTGAAGGGCCCGAGCCCATCAACATTGTCGCGGAAGTCGCGCAGCACCTGGGCGAAGGGCGCGTGCGCGCCGTGGCTATGACCGCCACCGAAGGCGTGGTGCGCGGCATGAAGGCGGTCGATCTGGGCGGGCCGATTGCCGTGCCCGTGGGCCGCGCCACGCTGGGACGCGTGATGAACGTGCTGGGCGAGCCGGTGGATGGCCTTGGCCCGGTGCAAACCGACAAGCGCTATCCGATCCATCGTCCGGCGCCGTCGCTGGAAGATCAGTCAACCGAACTGCAAATGTTCGAAACCGGCATCAAGGTCGTCGACCTGTTCGAGCCCTACTTGAAAGGCGGCAAAATCGGACTGTTCGGCGGCGCGGGCGTGGGCAAGACGGTTTTGATTCAGGAACTGATTCATAACGTCGCGATGAAGCACGGCGGCGTGTCGGTCATTGCCGGCGTGGGCGAGCGGACGCGCGAAGGCAACGACCTGTGGCTGGAAATGCAGGAGTCCGGCGTGGTGGTGCCCGGCAACCCGGAGAAATCGCGCGCCGCCCTGATCTACGGGCAGATGACCGAACCTCCCGGCGCGCGCCTGCGCGTCGGATTGACCGGCCTGACCGTCGCGGAATATTTCCGCGACGAAGAGGGTCTAGACGTGTTGCTGTTCATCGACAATATTTTCCGGTTCGTGCAGGCCGGCTCGGAAGTATCCGCGCTGCTCGGCCGCATGCCTTCCGCGGTGGGATACCAGCCGAACCTGAACACGGAAATCGGCGAGCTGCAGGAACGCATCACTTCCACCAAGCGCGGATCGATCACTTCGGTGCAGGCGATTTACGTGCCCGCGGACGACTACACCGATCCGGCGCCGGCAGCGACGTTCTCGCACCTGGACGCCACCACGAACCTCAGCCGACAGATCGTCGAACGCGGAATTTATCCCGCCGTCGATCCGCTGGCCAGCTACTCGCGCATTCTCGATCCGCGCATCGTCGGCGAAGAGCACTACAACACGGCCCGCGCCGTGAAAGGCGTTCTGCAGCGCTACAAGGACCTGCAGGACATCATCGCGATTCTGGGCATCGAAGAGCTTTCCGACGAAGACAAGCAGGCCGTGGCGCGCGCGCGAAAAATCGAGAAGTTCCTGTCGCAGCCGATGTTCGTCGCGCAGCAGTTTACGGGCCTGGAAGGCAAGTACGTAAAGGTCGCCGATAACGTGCGCGGCTTCAAGGAAATTGTCGAAGGCAAGCACGACGACCTGCCCGAGCAGGCCTTCTACATGGTGGGCACGATCGAAGAAGCCCGCGAGAAGGCGGAAAAGATGGCGGCGACGGCGTAGAGTGGTGACTGGTAACTTGTGACTGGTGAAAACCGGCGTTTCGCTTTCAGCACGGTCCGGGATTCCACCAGTCACGAATCACAAAACACATGGCTGACACATTCACACTCGAACTGGTGACGCCGCTGCGGCAAGTGATGCGCGAGACGGTGAACGAAGCGCACATTCCGGTAAGCGGCGGATACGTTGGCGTATTGCCCGGGCATACGCCGGTGCTCGCCGAGATGGGCAATGGCGAACTCACCTATACCGCAGGCAACCGCGTGCATTCCTGCACGGCCATGGGCGGGTTCGTGGAAATTCTGGCCGACCGCGTGATCGTGCTGGCCGATGCCGCCGAGCGTGCAGAGGAAATTGACGTGGCCCGCGCGAAAGCCTCCCGCGACCGCGCGCAAAAGCGCCTGGCCAATGCCAACGATCCGAACGTGGATTGGAAGCGCGCTCAGGCGTCGCTGGAACGCGCGCAGGTTCGCCTGCAGGTGTCTGAAAAGGCCGGCGCGGCATCGGTTACCGCTTCAAACCACTAGGCTCCGAATTTTCCGTTGCATCCCCTGGAGTGCGGTAGCATCTAAAGTGTGATGGAAAATATCATCATGTACAGCACAACCTGGTGCGTGGATTG
>DATLTA010000015.1:0-9034 GCA_035533775.1 Candidatus Dormiibacterota bacterium
TCAGCGAGCAGTTCAGGTCGCGCAATGTCCTGAAAGTCTATCTGGCGCTCGTGCATGGGAAGATGCCGCGCGATTCCGGCACGATCACGCTGCCCATATCGCGCGACCCGCACCGGCGAACGCGAATGACGGCGCGCGCAACCAAGGGCCGCCACGCGCGGACCGACTGGCGCGTGATTGCGCGCCTGGACCGCTGCACGCTCATCGAAGCCGTGCTGCATACCGGGCGCACACACCAGATCCGCGCGCACTTCGCGGCGATCGGCCATCCGGTGGTCGGGGACACGCTGTACGGCGCGCCGCGCGGTTTGCGCGCGGGCGCGCGCAACATTCCCCCGCTGAAGCGCAATTTCCTGCATGCCGCGCGTATCGGGTTTTCGCATCCCACCACCGGCGCCTGGGTGGAAGTTCGCGCTCCGCTGCCAAGGGAATTACGAGTATACTTCGAACAGATTGCGGCAAATTTGGGATGGCGCGAAGCGGAGATGGACGCTCCCCTTGCGCCGTACATGGGACCCTCATGAAAAAGCCAGCGTTTTGGATCGCACTTTTTGTTTTTCTCGCGGCCGTGACCGCCGTGAGCGCGAAACAGTCCCGGGCTCCTGCTCCGCCTCCTCCGTCGGATCAGGTCAGCCAGAAGGGAGCGATCATCCGCAACGTCAACCTGGTAGACGTGCTTTTCAGCGTGGCCACCAAACATGACCAACTTGTTACGGACTTGAACCAGAAGGATTTTAAGGTCTTCGATGATGGCGTGCAGCAGGAAATTTCCTCCTTCAGCCAGCCGACCGACCTGCCGCTCCGCATCGGCATGGTACTGGATACTTCCAACAGCATTCGCGAACGTCTGAAATTCGAAAAGGACGCCGCCACCGAATTTTTGTTCAACGCCCTGCGCCGCGGAAGGGATCAGGCATTCCTGATGACGTTCGATGATGGCCCGGAGGTGATCGAGCCGTTCACCGGCGATGCCGGGAAGCTTCGCGATACGATCCAGAAGCAGCGCGCCGGCGGCGGCACATCCCTGTACGACGCGATTTACATGGCCAGCCAGATTTTATTAACCAAGTCTCCGCTGCCGCCCGGGCCAAACCCGGACGTGCGCCGCGTCTTGGTGGTCATTTCCGATGGCGATGACAACGACAGCGACCACTCGCGCGGAGAGGCCATCGAAATGGCGCAGCGCGCCGGCGTGATCATTTATGCGATCAGCACGAGCACGCAATGGGTGAACATCGATCAGGAAACCGATGCAACCAAGATGGTCCATCGCAAGTACCTGAAGGGGGAGGGAGATCACGTCCTCGATCAATTAGCCGCGGAAACCGGGGGCAGGTCGTTTTTTCCATACCGCGTGGATGATCTGGGACAGTCGTTTGTCGATATCGGGGATGAACTACGGCATCAATACGCACTGGCGTACAGTCCCGGCGGCCGCGCGCCCGACGGCAAGTATCACAAGATTCGTATCCAGGTCGATCGCAAGGGCCTGATCGTCCGAGCCCGCAAGGGATACTATTCCATTCCCGAGCCCGCGCGTTCCGCCACGCCGTAGCCCCGCGCTCAGTTACTGGGTGCGTAGTATCCACGGCGCGTGAGAGCCGAGTAATCCTTGTTCTTCATGACCACTTTGATCTTCCGGTAGCTGCCGTCGTACGACTTGTTCGTGGGAACGTAGCCGATGGTGTACTGGCTGCGCAGTTCCTCCGAGATCTGATCGAACGCCTGGTTCAGATTCCTCTCGCTGCGCACCACGATCATGCGCCCGCCGGTTTCTTCGGTGAGTTTCCTGGCAACGCTCTCATCCCCCCCGTCGGCGGAAACCAGGAGAATGTGGACGACGGTATTGGTTCGCTGCGCGGTTTCGATGGCGTCCTGCAAACTTACCTTGCTCCCCGTGTCTTCGGCGTCGGTCAGCACGACAATGGCTTTCCGGCCGGCTTCATCGGCGAGTTTATCGTGTGCGGCGAGATATACGGCGTCATAAAAATTCGTGCCGCCGCTGCCGCTGCCGGGCAGGGGACCCTGGGCGATGATCGCGCTGCTGCCAGGGGCATTGATCTGCGCGCGGTTGATGGCGCGGTCGAGCACGCCGTGGTCGTCGGTGAAGTCGGCGAGCAGGTCCACATCCGTATCGAAGGTCATGACCATGGAGAGGTCGCCCTTGCGCATGACCCGCGAGAGGAAGCGGGAAGCCGCTTCTTTTTCCGCGGGAAGCGTATAGGCTTCGCTGCCGCTGGTGTCGATCAGGATGCCGAGCGTGATAGGGAGGTCCGAGACCGCGGAAAAATTGGTTATTTTCTGGAGCTGGCCATCCTCATAGACCTGAAAATCATCTTTTGTAAGGCCGGAGACAATCGCCTTGTGCTTGTCTCGCACGGTGGCGAACAGATTCACCAGGTTCACCTGGACGCGGATCTGAGGCGGCGCGGCGTAGACCAGGCCCGCGGCAAGCGCCGCAATGCACAGAAAGGAAAGAACGGCTCGAATCCGCATTGTATAATCTCCTCCGAGGGCAATCCGCGCTGGTTGGATGCGCCGCCGGGATATTTAGATGCGCGGGAGCGAATGCAGGCCCGTGCGGAAATAGTGACGGGACACCGATGAATTGTCCACGAAAATTGCTCGCTGCGATCCTGGTGACGGGGTTGGCCGCCGCAACGCTGCCGCTTCTGTGGGCGCAGCAGCTGCCTCTCCCGGCGGACAAAAATGCCGCCCCGGCGCCATCCCTGCAGACGCAAAATCCCAGCGGCGCGATTCACGCGACGGTTTCACTGGTCGTCGTGCCCGTGACGGTCAAGGATGCCTCGGGCAAACTGGTTACCGACCTTCAGAAAAACGAGTTCCGAATTTTTGAGGACAACATCGAGCAGCCGATCACCCTGTTCTCCGCGGATGCTTACCCCCTGTCGGCCGCCGTCCTGATCGACGACGATTTGAAGCGCAGTTCGGCGGATAAGGTCCAGAAGACGCTTCAGACGATTGCCGCGGGGTTCAGCCCGGCCGACGAGGTGTCCCTGTGGCGCTTCGACGAAGTGCCTGAACTGGTTTCCGATTTCATTACGAACAGCGGCGAGCTTCTCACGAAGTTGCAGCGGATTGACCTCAGCAGTTCCATTCCCGGAATCGGCTCCTACACGATGACGAATGGACCGCGCGTCAATACGGCGCAACCTCCGGGCCCTGCGGAAATTCCAGCCGAAGCCTTCGGCCATCCGAACAACAAACATATCAATGACGCCATTTATGCCGCCGCGGAAGAGTTGCGCGGGCGCCCCCACGACCGGCGCAAGATTATTTTTCTGATTTCCGACGGACAGAACGCAAAGAACAACACGCACAGCTACGGCGATACGCTCAAGCTACTACTGTCCCAGGACATCTCCGTTTACGCCATTGGCGTTGGCGAGGCGAATCTCAATCGCGGGATTACGTTTCTCGGAAACAATGTCCTGGCGAAATACGCGCACTCGACCGGGGGAGATATTTTTTATGCGTCCAGCCGCGACGCCCTCGAAGATCTCTATCCGCGGGTTACCGAACAGGCTCGCTATCAATACACCCTCGGATATTCCGGAGCGCACACCGATCGTTCGGTGCCTTACCACACCATCGAGGTGCGCGTGAGGCGTCCCGGCCTGACCATTCTGGCGCGCGACGGCTACTATCTGGGCGACAATCCGGAATAGAAACTCTTCGGAATGTTTCCCAGAAAAATGTAATTTTCGCGCGCGTATTTTCTCTCTCTCCGTTGTTCCCGGCCTCCGGAATTTGTTCTTGACTTCCACCGTGTTCACTCGTAAAACGACTTTAGCGAGTTTGCTGAGGAAGCGCTCGCTGCTCCGAGGGGAGAATGGTTCACGGAGCGATTGCGCGAACCGGGCACGAAGGAAACGCGGTGCACCGAGCAGGTCTATAGAAAACGTTTCCATGCGGGGCGGCCGACAAAACGGCCGCCCCGTTTTTTATTTTCCGCTTCCTGAGGGAAAAATCCCTTGCGGATGCGTTCGGGAAATTTCGAAGCAAGTCGCCCGCAGGCTATTCTTCTCCGGAGGCGCTGGCGGCCGCGCCCTGTTCCCGCGCCGGGCAGATGGGTTCGTAATCGCAGAACTTGCAGGCGAAGCCGGGTTTTGCGGGAAACTCGCCCGCGCGGATATCGGCGGCGGCTTCCTGGATTTCCGAGCGCACCTTGTTGAGCTTTTTGTCGTCGCGCGTCGCGCTCACCGCCTGGTTGGTCTGCAGGAAGTACAGCGTGAGGCGTGCGGGATTCCAGTCGAAGACTTCGCGGGCCGCCAGCGCGTAGACGCTCAGCTGTACGTCTTTTTTCGCTTTGTCTTCATTGCGCGGCCGGCCCGTTTTGTAGTCCACGATTTCTTCCTCGCCCGGACCCAGGCGGTTCACCTGGTCCATGCGTCCTGTGAGGACGACATTGTTTTCCATGGGCAGCTCGAACGATTTTTCCTGCGCAATCACGTCGGGAGGCGCGGCCAGCGTGCTCTCGTAAAACGCGCGCAATTGCGTCACGCCGTCTTTTTTGTATTCCTGTTCCTGATATTCGTCTTCGAATCCGGCCGAGGTCCACTCCAGTTCAAATTTTCGCTCCACTTCCTCGAAGGGCAGCGCGTGTCCCTTGGCCAGTTCGCCGATGAAGTGTTTGATGGTGTTATGCATCACGCTGCCAAAGCTCATGGCCGCCGCGGGGCCGCCGCGTAGCCCCCAAGCGCGGTTGAAGAGATATTTTTGGGGGCAGGATTCCAGCATCCCGATCGCCGAAGGGCTCAGTTGCAGGGGTTCCGGCACCGGCGGGCGATAGGTTGCGGCCCATTCGCCGATGCGTGAGTCGATCCGCACGGCCCGCTCGGGGATTTCGAACAGCCCGGGCACGGCGTCGGGCGGGACACCCGGTTCACCGGCGGGCGTGGGCGCGAGTTGCTCGATGTCGCGGCGCTTGATCTGCGCGTCCATTAAAATGTCGTCCAGGAACGGAGACGGCTTCGAGCGTTTGTTCTCCACCGTGCACAGCGTGAGCCGGTGCCGCGCGCGCGTTACGGCGACGTAGAACAGGCGGCGCTCTTCCTGGATGTGGAAGCTGCCTTCCGGCTGCTCTTCCTTCATCAGTTCCGGAGGAAATTCGAGCACGCGAGGTTTTTCACCGGCGGGGAATCCGCGGCTCACCAGATGGAGCACGTAGACCTGGTCGAATTCGAGGCCCTTGGCGGCGTGCACGGTCATGAGTTGCACCGCGTCGCCGGGTTCCTGTTCGAGATTGATCGATCCGCCAGCCTGCTCGAAGTAATCCAGGTATTCGACAAATTCCTTGAGGCGCTGCGTTTCGCTCTTGGGTTGCCAATCGCGCACGAATTGCGCCAGGCGATCGAAATATTTGCGGTCCTCCGGGGAAACGGCAGAGGCGATCCCAAGGGCTTCGGCGAGCTGGTCGAATAGTTCGGATGCGGTCAATTGCCGGGATTGTTTTCGAAGCCTGGTTACAAGTTCGACGAGTTCATCGAGGTGGATGCCCTGGCCGGAGAAGGGAGGCTCCCCTTGCGTAGCAACCATCGTGTCCCACAGGGAGGCGCCCCTGTTCTTCGCGGTTCGTTCGATGAGGCGCACCAGATCGGAAGGCGCCAGACCCCATGCCGGCATCGCCAGCACGCGCGCGCAGGCGACATCGCCGGATGGCTGATCGATCAGCCGGAGGTAGGCGATCAGGTCGCGCACCAGCCGGTGCGAGAGGATCGAAAGATTCTTGATAACGAATGGAATGTTGCGCGCCTTGAGCCCGCCGACCAATTTGTCGCGATGTGCGTGGCTGCGATAGAGAACGGCGAAGGTGCGCCACTTGGCTCCCGCGCGGTGCAGCCGGTCGATTTCTCCCGCCACCCACTGCGCTTCGGCGTCGTTGGTGGGATGCGAAACGATGCGGACCTTTTCACCCTCTTTGTGGAACGGCGTCAGGGGATACTCGGGAATATTTTGCGGCTTTTCGTTGTGGCGGATGGCTTGCCCGGCAATGCGCAGGATGCGTCCCGCGGAGCGATAGTTGATCGTGAGCGGGCGCAGCAATTCCTCGTGTTTGGCGGATGCGTCCGAGGCGAAGCGCTTCAGAAAAATCGTGAAGCTGCCGAATGACGCCCCGCGAAACCTGTAAATGGCCTGGCGATGGTCGCCGACCACGACCAGGTTGGGCCGCTCGCCTCCGAGCAGCCAGAGCAGTTCGAGCTGGGCGATATTCGTGTCCTGGAATTCATCGACGAGGATGTAGCGGTAGCGCGCGCGCAGCGCCTCGCGCAGCGTTTCGTCGTCGCGCAGCTGCAGCACCGCGTCCATGATCTGCGTGCCGAAGGTGAGCAGCTTGCGTTCGCGGATCAGCAGGTCGCTGGCACGGTAGGCGCGCGCAATTTCCTGCAGCTTGCCGATTTCCACGTCGCGCATGCGGCGCTCGTCCTCCTGCATGGCGCCGCGCACCCGTACGAAATGGTCCGCCTGCTCGGCGGCATATTTTTGATAATCATCGGGAGTGACCAGCTCATCCTGGCAGCGCGAGAAAAAATCCACGAAATCGCCGAGGAATTGTCCGGGTTCGGCGAGATGCCGGAAGTGCTCAAGCTGCAGCAGGGGCAGGTTGCGGCGCAGCAGAATCCAGTGGTCGATCTTGTCGATGGGCTTCAGTTCCGGATCGACTTCCTGCAGCAGGGCATTGCAGAACGAGTGAAACGTGCTGAGCGTGACCGCCTCGGCGCGCTCGATTTCCGTTTCGCCTCGATCGCGCGACGCCGCGACCACGCGATGCTTCATTTCCGACGCGGCCTTGTCGGTGAACGTCAGGCCCAGAATTTCCTTGCCCGTGAGCCCGGGCTGCGTGTCGAGCAGGTGGCGAATGCGTTCGGTGATGACGCGTGTTTTCCCCGTACCCGCGCCGGCCACCACCACCAGCGGGCCCTCGCCATGATGCACGGCGGCGCGCTGTTCCGGGTTGAGCTGGATTCCCGGTGATGGCGCTCCGGAATGTTCGAACAGGTCGGCCATTTCAGTTGTTCCCGAATAATAACAGTAGCACAGGCCTCGCCCGGCACGTGCATGACAAGGCGAACCGGCGTTTCCGACGGCGCCGGAAAGGAAAATGTTGCCATTGAAAAATAAGTATTATACGGCGATATATAGAAGTAATAATAAAAAGCTAGCCGCAATGCGACGAGTAGGCGCCGTGCGGCAATACGCAAATCCGGCTTCTGGCGCGGCGAATGTTGATGGAAGAGGCTATTTGGATTGTAAGATTGACATGATATGTGTCAGTAGAGTATACATTAATATGAGAGATAGATTGGGACGATTACAATGAAAGGAGAAGAGTATACCGACAATCAGACTCGACATAAGAAAAGAGAATACTTGTGAATCATGAACCGCATGTTCTTGCCCCCAAGGAAATTCCCATCGAACGTATCTTCCGTAAAGTCATGCGAAGAAAGATGACCGCGTTGGAGAGGGTTAGCCTCCACCTCAAGCCCGTCGTGAAGCCGCACACCCGAAAAACGGCCTAATCTGCGGCACGGTCCGCCCCGCCACTGAATTGACGGGATCGTAGATAGCGCCATTGGAAACTGCCCATCCCGACCACATATTGTGGTTGCGTGTCCCATTTTCATGTCCGTATCCGCTATCCCGTCCCTGACTTGACGAGCTATAAGGGGAACACCCCTGCACCTCCACGCTCGTTTACAACACCTCAATGAAAGGGGGTAATGTACTGAAGCGTCGGGCTGGTTACCGAGAAGAATGGTGGTCGGGAGTTGTGAATTGGCCCCGCAATCCTTGGGAGAAATAACCGGGGAGCTTTTCTTTCAGAGTGTTCGGTGGAACTTCCACTGCCGCTCCGGGTGGCAGATGGCTTAATTGAAAGGGGCCGTAGGCCGTGCGAATCAGGCGGCTGACCTGCAATCCCATATGCGCCATGACTTTGCGGATTTCGCGATTCTTGCCTTCTCTGAGCGTGATGACGAGCCACAGATTGGAACCTCTGTGCGGGCCTTCCAGCCTGGCTTCCATGGGCCCGTATCTCACGCCGTCAACCGCGACACCGTGTCTGAGTCTCGCAAGACGAGCGGGATTTACCGGACCATTCAAACGCATTCGGTAACAACGCTTCAAAGCGATCGCCGGTAATTCGAGATATCGCGCAAGGCCGCCATCGTTGGTGAGCAGCAGGAGCCCCTCGCTGTTGATGTCGAGCCGCCCTACGCTAACCACTCGCGGAAGGCCGTGGGGCAAATGGGCAAACACGGTCGGGCGCCTTTTTTCATCGCGGGCTGTTGTTACAAGACCAGCAGGCTTATGGTACAGGAACAGGCGCGGTGCTTGAGAGGTCGGTAACGGACTGCCATCCACGACAACTCTGTCGCTTGGCCCCACGGTGAATGCCGGCGTGTCCAGAATCTTGCCGTTGACGCTCACGCGCCCGGCGAGAATCCACCGTTCGGCATCGCGCCGTGAGCAGAGTCCAGCGCGTGCAATAGCCTTAGCGATGCGCATGGACTCTGTGGAATTGTCTGGATGGCGGCGGACGGTCATGGATTTTGCGAGAGGCTGATGCCCGAAGGAAATGATATGAGCAGGAACAGCCAGAGACAAGTGGAAAAACAAGTCCTTCCACGAGAAGGCCGGTTCGTGTCAAGCCGGTTTTGCAGTTGCCATTGCTGGTCGAATGGTCTTCCACAGAGGGCAGATTAGCCCTCGAAAGCCACATTCCCCTTATTAGGCCCTATCCGGTCCGGGTGGGGGATTACTTACGGCTTGCCCGTATTCCATTACTTTTCTGGCCTTTGATCGAGTAAATTCAGCCGATTCGCTCCCATGCCAATACCCGCAGGCACCAAACTTGGCACGTACGAACCCGTGCCGGATTCATCCCTCTCTAGTGGCGCGGCCTCATCGAGTGTACGATTTGTTGCGATGAAGAGGTATAGCCGATCGAAACCCCGGCTCAAGAAGGCGAAGCGAAAGGATCAGGAAGCAGCGTGGAAGTTGCGATTCC
>DATLTA010000016.1:0-24318 GCA_035533775.1 Candidatus Dormiibacterota bacterium
GGCTGGTGTTTACTTTTTTGGCATACCAGACGTGGCTGATGATGGATGCGATTCTGCGCACCCTCGGCCGATTGTTTATCACGCATAAGAACATGCTGGAATGGGTGACGGCAGCGCAGTCCCGGTTTCTGGCGGACTCTACACTGCCCGCGATTTACAGGCGCATGGCCGGTGGTGTTGTCGTCGCCGATATCGCGATTTTAGTTTTGCTCCTCGGTAACCATCAGGCCTGGGTCGCGGCGGCTCCCTTCCTCATCCTCTGGGTCGCGGCTCCTGGCGTGGCACTCTGGATCAGCCGCTCGCCAAAGTCCCACAGAGCTGGCCCATTGCCAGCGGCCGATGCGAAGGTCCTCCGCCTGATTTCCCGCCGGACATGGCGCTACTTCGAGACTTTTGTTTCACAGGAAAATCACGCACTCCCTCCGGACAACTTTCAGGAAACGCCCAGCCCCGTCGTCGCTCACCGAACTTCGCCGACAAATATAGGGCTTTATCTGCTTTCCACGGTTTCTGCGCGAGATTTCGGATGGATTGGCACTCTGGAAACTGTCGACCGACTGGAAGCCACGCTGGAGACCATGAGCCGGATGGAAATGTACCGGGGACATCTCTACAACTGGTATGACACGCGTGATCTTCATCCGCTGGAACCCAAGTACGTTTCTTCCGTGGATAGCGGGAACCTAGCCGGACATTTGTTGACGCTTGGCAACAGTTGCCGGGAACTGATGGACCAATCATTCGTCGGACCGCACATTCTCTCCGGATTGCATGATGCCGTATGGCTGCTGCGCGCTGCGCTTGCCAAAACCACGGCCTCGCCGCGCACAGACAACGTCGCGCGGAAGCAACTGAGCAACGAAGTCGACGCGATGTTGGCGTCGCTTGATTCCTCGCCTGTGGATTCTATGCAGTGGGCGATCCGCTTCAAGGAATGGAGGGCTCACGCCCGGACCATGGCTGACATTGCCGAAGCTTTGGCGCAGGAGCACCGAGAAGATCCCGAACCCGCATTACGCATCTGGGCCGACGCATTCCGGGCCGGCGTCGAAAGCCATTTTCGTGACGCGGAAATCCTGATTCCGTGGATGCGCCTGGACTCGAAACACATTCTGGAATTTGTCCAGCCTCTTCGAGACAACGCGCCGGATTGGATGGCGATCGAACAGTCCTTGCGCGGCGTCCCCAAGCTAAGCGATGCGCCGGATCGATTCGAATCCGTTCTTCTTGAACTTTCCTTGCTTGGCGAACGCTTGAGGAAAGCCGCCACGCAGGATCGGGACACCATCGCGCGAATCGACGGCTTATCCGAAGCGATTACGCTTGCCGCGGCGGATGCCGCAGCGCTGACACGCCGCCTTTCCTCCATCGTTCAAACGACGGCGCGCCTGTTTCAAGCGATGGACTTCACCTTTCTGTTTGAAGATGAGCGCAAGCTCTTCTCGATCGGTTATCGGGTGGCGGACGGAACCCTGGATTCGAATTGCTATGACTTGCTTGCCTCGGAGGCGCGCTTGACCAGTTTTATCGCCATCGCCAAGGGCGAAGTCCCGGCATCACACTGGTTTCACCTGGGTCGTGCGCTCACGCCCGTGGATCGGGGATCGGCGCTCATTTCCTGGTCCGGCTCCATGTTCGAATATCTCATGCCGGCGCTGGTGATGCGTTCTCCGGCAGGCAGCTTGTTGACTCAGACACATGAACTGATTGTGCGCCGTCAAATTGAATATGGCGCGGAACGCGGCACACCCTGGGGAGTATCCGAATCCGCATACAATGTGCGCGACTTCAACCTCAACTATCAATACTCCAGTTTTGGTGTGCCGGGACTCGGGCTCAAGCGCGGCCTCAGCGAGGATATTGTCATTGCCCCGTATGCGACCGCACTGGCGGCCATGATTGATCCATCCGCGGCTTTGCAAAACTTTCGGCGCCTGGAAGAAGCTGGAGGAAGCGGTACGTATGGATTTTACGAAGCGCTCGATTACACCAGCACACGTATTCCGGAAGGAGAGAACGTCGCTGTCGTGCGCACCTTTTTTGCCCACCATCAAGGAATGCTGCTGGTCTCCATCGCCAACCTGATGAGCGGTGGCGCGATGCGCAGCCGTTTTCATGCCGAACCCATGGTGCAGGCCACGGAACTTCTCTTGCAGGAGCGCACTCCGCGCGACGTGCAAGTCGCGCGGCCCCGTGCGGAAGAAGTCTCCGCCGCTGGACAAGTTCGCGATCTCATTCCCCCGGTTCTTCGCCGGTTTACCACTCCCCATACCAGAGTCCCGCGAACGCATCTGCTTTCCAATGGAAAGTACTCCGTGATGCTGACCGTGGCGGGTTCCGGCTATAGCCGTTGGCGGGATATTGCCGTCACCCGGTGGCGCGAGGACGCCACACTCGATTCGTACGGCAGTTATGTCTACCTTCGCGACGTTCAGACCGGCGACGTCTGGTCGGCGGGATACCAGCCCAGCGGCATTGAACCCGACACCTACGAAGTGACATTTTACGAGGACCGCGCCGAATTCATAAGGCGCGACCGTTCGCTGATCACCACGATGGAGGTGGTCGTGTCCCCTGAAGATGACGCGGAAATCCGGCGGGTTTCCATCACGAACTCAGGCATCCGCGCGCGCGAAATTCAGGTCACTTCCTATGCCGAGGTTTGTCTGGTAGCGCAGGCCGCCGATGTTGCGCATCCGGCGTTTTCCAATTTGTTCGTTCAGACCGAATTTGTACCTGAGGTCGGCGCGCTGCTTGCCACGCGTCGCCTGCAATCCGACAAAGAGACCCCTGTATGGGCCGCGCACGTGGTCGCAGTGGATGGTGACACATCGGGTGAATTGCAATTTGACACCGACCGTTCGCGCTTCCTCGGGCGTAGCCACAATGAGCGAAACCCTGCATCGATTATCGATGGACGGCCACTGTCGAATACGGTCGGTTCCGTTCTTGACCCGGTGTTCAGCCTGAGGCGCACGGTGCGTATCCCTCCAGGGACCACCGCGCGAATCGTTTTTTCTACCATTGTCTCCACAACCCGGGATCAGGCGCTGGAACTCGCGGACAAATATCGCGGCCCCACAACCGTCGAGCGCACACTGGCGCTTGCCTGGACACAGGCCCAGGTACAACTACACCACTTGGGTATAGATCTCGAGGAAGCCCATTTGTTCCAGAGGCTCGCCAATTCCGTTCTTTACTCCGACGCTTCGCTGCGCCCCACTTCCGATGTCCTCGGCCGCAGCACACTGGATCGTTCCGCCTTGTGGGCCCACGGAATCTCCGGCGACTTGCCAATTGTGCTGGTGCGCATCAACGAATCAGAAGATCTCGCAATCGTGCGTCAACTATTGCGGGCGCACGAATACTGGCGCACGAAGCAACTTTCCACCGATCTGGTCGTGATCAATGAAAGGTCTGCTTCGTACGCACAGGAGCTGCAGATCTCGCTCGAAGAATTGGTGCGCGGCAGCAGGTTACGGCTCTCGCCGGACACACACAACATGCGTGGCAGCATTTTCCTGCTGCGGGCGGATCTGATCTCTCCGCAGGAACGCGCGTTGCTTCAGACGGTTGCGCGATGCGTGCTGCTTAGCCGGCGCGGCACTTTGTCCGAGCAAATCACTCGATCGCAAAGGGTGGAAGTTGCGGTGCCTGCTATCCCAAAGCAACCGCGCCCGGCCAAACGCCAGGACGTGGCGCTTCCGGTGCCTCCACTGGATTTCTTCAACGGCCTAGGTGGATTTGCGGACGAAGGCCGCGAATATGTGACGGTTTTAGGGGACGGTTTGCGGACCCCCGCGCCGTGGATCAACGTGATTACGAATCCTTCGTTTGGCTTCCTGGTTTCGGAATCCGGCTCGGGCCATACCTGGTCGCTCAACAGTCATGAGAATCAGCTCACGCCATGGTCCAACGATCCCGTCACCGATCCCCCGGGAGAAGCCCTCTATATTCGTGACGAAAGCACCGGTGAGGTGTGGAGTCCCACCGCGCTGCCGATTCGCGACGAAGTTGCACCTTACATTGCCCGCCATGGCCATGGTTATAGCCGATTCCAACATGGCGCTCACGGGATCCGGGCTGAATTGCTGCAATTCGTGCCGTCCAAAGATCCCATCAAGATTTCCCGGCTCACCCTGCGCAATGAATCCGGCCGCGCGCGCCGTCTTTCCGTAACCGGGTATGCCGAATGGGTGCTCGGCAGTTCACGAAGCGTTTCCGCACCCTACCTTGTTACGGAACGCGATTCGAATACAGGCGCGGTCTTCGTGAGGAGCATGTGGGGCGGAGAATTCGGCGGGCGCGTTGCGTTTGCGGATCTTGGCGGCAGGCAGACTTCGGTCACCGGCGACCGGACAGAATTTCTTGGCCGCAACGGAACGCCGGGGAGTCCGGCCGCGCTGGAAAAAGGAAACCCGCTTTCCGGAAACATGGGAGCGGGGCTCGACCCCTGTGCGGCGTTGCAAACTTCCATTGAACTGATGCCCGGCTCAACCACGGAGATCGTATTTTCCCTGGGCCAAACCGAAAATAGGGAGCAGGCGCGCGAACTGCTCCGTCGATATCGTGCCGCTGATTTGGACGCGACCCTCTCCGAGGTGACGCGCCAGTGGGACAGCCTGCTCACCACCGTGCAGATCACCACGCCCGAACCGGCCATGGATATTCTCATGAACCGATGGCTCCTCTATCAGACGCTGGCCTGCCGGATCTGGGCGCGCGCGGCTTTTTATCAGTTGAGCGGCGCATACGGCTTCCGCGACCAACTCCAGGATGGTATGGCTTTGAGCGTCGCCAAACCCGAGATTACGCGCACACATTTGCTGCGAGCAGCCTCTCGGCAGTTCATCGAAGGAGACGTGCAACACTGGTGGCATCCGCCGTCAGGCCGCGGTGTGCGAACGCGAATTTCCGACGACCTGCTGTGGCTGCCGTATGCCGTCATCCACTTTGTGGAAATCACCGGTGAACTCGCCGTGCTTGACGAAGTCGTGCCTTTCCTGAACGGAGACAATCTGGCCGAGGGCCAAAAAGAATCCTATTTCCAGCCGAGCGAATCGGAAATTCATGCGACGCTGTTTGAGCATTGCGCGCGCGCTTTGGACCGGAGTCTCGCAGTCGGCAGCCACGGCCTTCCGCTGATGGGCACGGGCGACTGGAACGACGGCATGAATCGCGTCGGCGAGCGAGGCCAGGGAGAAAGCGTCTGGCTTGGCTGGTTTCTGCACACGATACTTTGGGAGTTTGCCAAAGTTGCCGATTCGCGCGGAGAACACATGCGCGCGGAGACCTGGCGCCTTCACGTCAGTGCCCTCAAAGCCGCTCTGGAGCGCTCTGGTTGGGACGGCGAATGGTATCGCCGCGCCTATTTCGATGACGGCACGCCGCTGGGCTCGGCTGAAAACTCGGAATGCAGGATCGACTCGATCGCGCAGTCCTGGGGAGTTATGAGCGGCGCTGCCGATCCGGGCCGCGTGGCGCGAGCCATGGCTGCTCTGGATCGACAGTTGATACGACGCCCCGAAGGACTGATTCTGCTCTTCACGCCTCCCTTTGACCGCACACCGCATGACCCCGGCTACATCAAAGGGTATGTGCCGGGCATTCGTGAAAATGGCGGCCAATACACTCATGCTGCTACATGGTCGGTGATTGCCTTTGCGGAGCTAGGCGACGGCGATAAGGCCTACGAACTATTCCGGATGCTGAATCCAATCCCCCATGCCTCTTCGCGTGCCACCGTGCAGCGCTATAAAGTTGAGCCATACGTTCTCGCGGGCGATGTCTATACTGAGCCTCCCCATGTGGGCAGAGGCGGTTGGACGTGGTATTCAGGTTCCGCAGGCTGGCTATATCGCGCCGGCTTGGAATGGATTCTCGGGTTCCGAGTTCGTGGCGCAGCGCTTTCCATTGATCCTTGCATTCCCCGGAACTGGCCAACCTACTCCATCAATTTCCGGCATCACTCGGCGACCTATCAGATCCGGATAAACAATCCGTCCGGCGTTTCCCGCGGCGTTGCTTCCGTCAGCGTGGACGGCAAGGAATTAGCCGATCACACAAATATTCCACTGATGGATGACGGCGCCACGCATCAGGTTTTAGTCATATTAGGGTAGCAGCGCGCTTCCTTTCGGTCCTGGAGAGGCTTGGGCAATCGGGAGGCGGCACCTTGAGGCTTTCCGTTGCGTGCTGTTCCACGGACCGGTATTTGGTGTCTATTTTTGGTGTTTCATAGACACCCAGACGCTACCAGCTTGAAAACCTATCTGAAATAGGGGAATGGCGGAGAGGGTGGGATTTGAACCCACGGTCGGGTTTCCCCGACACTCGCTTTCGAGGCGAGCTCTTTCAACCGCTCAGACACCTCTCCGCAGTCGTGCAGCTATTCTAGCGGACGCACGTCACCGGGGCAACGCCGGCAAAATCATGCCGGACAACTCATAACGAGAAGTTCATGCATTGTCCCACATGCATACGGGATACTTTTTCATTTTCCGGCTCCCATGCGCCGGATTGGCAAGAACGCAGGGGTGCGACGGCGGTAATCTGTATACGCTTTGCCAAAACGCGCGGCCAGTTCCCTTTCCTCCTGCCCGATCACCAGGAGGGCGAACACCAACCACACCGCCAGCACGGCCCACAATCGCGGAGTTCCGGCCATCAGGGCCGCCCCTAAAACCGCGCAAAACATCCCGGAGTAGCGCGGGTGGCGCACATGCGCGTAAAGGCCGCCGGAAAACATCTCGCCGGTCCCGGTAATTTCCGCGTGGCCCACGAGCCTGCGGCTGCCGAGTTCGCGCTCGACCCGCGCAAACAGGTAACCCTCGACGCCGATCAGGGCAAAACCTGCAACGATCGCCGGCCAGGACGGCCGCGCCGCTGCCATCAGCGAGTGGCGGAACATCCACAGCAGCACCCCGCCCGAGATCCATGCCGTGAGCCCCGCAAACCAAAAAGCGGCGCGCACGCGAGTTCTCCAGAACGAATGGAACGGATGAACGATCAACCAATAGATGGGGATGGGCAGTTCAAAAAAGAGGACAAAGCCGGCAACGGCATGGAGAATACGCATTCAGTTCGCTTTCGCGCTACTTTTCGAAAACCACGCGTGCAACGGAGAATATCCGATCAGGCCCAGAACGAGCAGCGCTCCGCCCAGGACAAGCCAGGTCCATTGCGTCCAGCCCTGATTCGCGCCCCAGAGCCCCCAACTCGCGAACGCCGCGCCCCCCACGACGTACAGCAATCGCGCCATTCCCGAAACATTCGGTTCCGCCGGCATCCGCTGACCTCACTTGATCCTGATTTCGGTACCCTTAGGGCGCCTTTTTAAAGCTCAGGGAAAACATGCTCCCTTTCAGGAGCCCGGCAGGAAGACGTGGCCGGCCCATCACGAGTCTCATCTTATCAGATGATTCACGGTCTTCTGATTTACGATCTTTCCCCGTAGGCATTAAGACGGGATTGACGCCACCCGCGTTTCCGTGGAGGATGCTGGCGCACATCCAATACGCTCAGGAGGCACCGGTGAGCACACTTGAAAAGACTTCATGGAAAGCACTGGAAGTGGAAAAACTGAATGATCTGATCTCGCGCCAGATGATTTCGGGAGAAAACGCGACGCTTTCGCAACTCCTGCTGAAACGCGGCGCCGTGGTGCCCCGGCATTCCCACGAGAACGAGCAATACTCGTGGATCATTTCCGGCGCGCTGAAATTCGTGTTTGATGACCGCGAAATCCTGGTCGGGGCGGGCGAAGTGTTGCTGATCCCGCCGCATGCGCCGCACTCGGCGGTGGCCATGGAAGATACCGTGGACGTCGATTTCTTCGCTCCCCGCCGGGAAGACTGGATCCGCAAAGAAGATTCGTACCTGCGCGGATAAAACGCGTCCGCAGGGCCCTGGTTTTCCGTTCCATGGGGAAACCCATCGGCCGGATGCGCGTCTAACGATCACCAGGAGCCATCCATCACTCCGCATGCGGATACAGGTATAATGGCCTTGCCGTTTTATGGTTGGCGATTTCCGCGATTTCATTGATGAGGCCGGAATGAACCTTTCCTGGAAAAAGCCCTATCGATCCGTGAGAATGACCGCGACGCTCGCGGGGATCTTCCTGATTCTGGCCACGATGTTCGCGGGGATCGTGCGCGCGGACCGTCCGTATGCGCCCAGCCGCGATTACGACCTGCAGAATGTTCGCGTATCTCTGCATTTCGACCTCCAGCAGCGCGAAGTGTTCGGCGATGTGACGCACACGCTCGCGGCCTTGCGAGACGGGCTTACGCAACTCGATTTCGATTCCGCGGACCTTACGATTTTGAGCGCCAGCGTAAACGGCAAGCCGGCAACCTTCGATCTGCGCAATAACGAACTGTACGTGCATCTGGCCCAGCCCTCAAAATCCGGCGAAGCCTACGAAGTCAACCTGCGTTACGAGGGGAAACCCTCCTCCGGCCTCTATTTCATCCTGCCGGACAAGGACAATCCGGGCAGCGCCGAGGAAATCTGGACGCAAGGCGAGGCCGAAGACACGCACCATTACATCCCCATTTACGACTACCCGAATGACCGCACGACCTCGGAAATGATTCTGACCGTGCCGGACGATTGGCTTACGGTTTCCAACGGGAAACTGCTGAGCGTACAGGACGCGCCAAACGGCCAGAAAACGTGGACCTGGCGGCAGTCTTTGCCGGTTTCCACCTACCTGATTTCCTTCGTGGCCGGGCAATACGATGAAAAGAAGGACACCTGGCACAACATCCCTCTGACGTACAACGTGCCCCGCGGCATGGAAGACACCATTGACGCCACGTTCGGCCACACCAAGCAGATGCTCGATTTTTTCTCGAATCGATTTGGCGTGCCCTACCCGTGGGCGCAATACGCGCAGACAGCGGTTAATGACTTCGTCGCCTCCGGCATGGAAAATGTAAGCGCGACGACGCTCGCCACGCGCGACATGGTGCACGCCGCGCTTGCGGGGGAAACGCCCGAAGGGGCCGACGGCCTGATTTCCCACGAAATGACGCACCAATGGTTCGGCGACCTGGTCACCTGCAAGGACTGGACGAACACGTGGCTCAACGAGGGCTTCGCCACGTTTGGCGCCAGCCTGTGGGAGGAGCATTACTACGGCGCGGATGCGGCCGATTATCACTACTGGCGCACGCAGAATCACTGGATGACTTCTCGGGAACTGTTCACCATTCCCATCCTCACGCGCAACATTGACGACTCGGTGGAATACGTCGGCAATGTGTACGATAAAGCGGGCTGGGTGTTGCACATGCTCCGGGAGCAGATGGGAGATGCCGCGTTCTTCGGCGCCATGAAGCATTACCTGCAGGCCAACCGCCTGCAGAACGTGGTCACCTCCGACCTGGTCAAGGCCATCGAGCAATCCACGGGCACAAACGTCGACCGGTTTTTCGACCAGTGGATCTACGGAGCGGGCGCGCCACGGTTCGTGGTCAGATCCACCTACGACGCGGCGGAGAAAAGAATCAGCCTGGATGTCCGGCAGACCCAAAAGGTGGAGGGCCGCGTCGGGCTGTTCCGCGTGCCGGTCCAGGTCGCCGTGACGACGGCAAGCGGCGAAAAACTTTTTCCCATCGAAGTCTCCAAAGCCGATGAAACATTTTCGTTCCCAGTTGACGGGCCGCCCCTCATGGTGCTTTTCGACAAGGGCGACAAAATTCTGAAGTCCCTCGATTTCCAGAAGACGCCGGAAGAGTGGATCCGGCAGCTGCAAACCGCCTCCGACGTTCCCGATCGCGCCGACGCCGCCTATGCCCTCGGCTTCATTCGCAACAACGACGCCGTAACAAACGCTTTGGGGAAAGCTGCGCGGCAAGACAAATTCTGGGGCATGCGGGAAGAGGCGCTGCGTTCACTGGGCCGCATCCATTCGTCCGCCGCCAGAAAACAAGTGCTGGCCGCTCTTTCGAACGAACAACCCTGGGTGCGCCAGGTTGCCGTCGAGCAAATGGGCCGCTTCCCGAATGACGGAAATATCGCCAAGCGCCTCAAGAACATCTATAAGGATGACACTGCTTATTACGTTCGCGGCGCGGCGTTGCAGGCGTTGGCGATGGATAAAGCGCCGGGCACCGCGGACCTGCTCGAAAAGGCGCTTGCCACGGCGTCTCCCGATGACGTTCTCCGCCGCGCTTCGCTTCGCGCCATGGGCGTGCTCGGGGGCGACGCCGTTGTTCCCACGCTTCTGAAATGGTCCGCGCCGGGAAATCCGTCGCGTCTGCGCGACGCCGCCATTGGGTCTTTAGGGCGCGTGGACTTGAAAAATCATGACATCACCGCGCGCCTCATCTCGTATCTCGGGGAAAATTCGTTCGACACCCGCTTCTCCTGCATCTTCGCCCTGGGCCGCCGCGGCGATCCCACGGCGATTGAGCCGCTTGAGGCCCTGCTGAAAAACGGGGAGCTTTCCATCAGCGTTCCGCATTCGCTCGAAGGGCTGATCGCTGAATTGAAGGCCCGGAACGAGCCCCGGAAAGAAACTCCAACGGCCGATGAGAAAAGCGGCGATGCGGCGGCAGGCGCCGCAAGCAACAATCAAGCCGTCCTGGATCGCCTGGACCATCTCGAACATCAGATTTCGGAGATGAACGACACCTTGCGCAGAATTGAAGCTTCCCTACCCGGAAGCAAAAGCGATTAGCGGAAAAGGAATGACAGTTTGTGGCTTGTGATTCGCAAAATTTCCAGTTCGCCGCAGTTCCCGCACAGCGTTTCCAATCCTGCATTTTGAATTTATTCCGTCGCAGGTTCGGCTACAAGGATGCGCAGGTCGCGCAGGTTATTTCCGGTGGGGCCGGTGATAATGGCGTCGTTCAGCTTGCGGAAAAAGGCGTGCGAATCGCTGCGCCTGAAATAATCGTCGGGGTTGAGCCCTTGCGCCTGCGCGCGCTCCAGGCTGCCGCCATCGGCAACGGCTCCCGCCGCGGGACTTGAGCCGTCAATGCCGTCTGTGCCTACGCTGAGCACGGCAATCCGCCGGCCGGCAATTTTTTTCACGCAGTCCAGCACGAACGCCGAGTTTCGCCCGCCAACGCCGTCGCCCGTCACCGGTGAACTGACTTCCCCATCCGCGATCACGGCCACGGGCCGACCGGGCCTGGCGCGCTGCAGCGCCGCAAGCTGCTCCAGCAAAAAATCCGCGGCCCGCGTGACGGGCCAGTTGTCGGTGGTATTGTCGCATACCGAGGCGAATCCTGCGGCCTCCGCAAAGCTGTGCGCGGGGTGAAACAGGTCGTGACGCCCGAGCAGAATCTGAAATGTGGCGCGCTTAAAAACGGCGTCCCTAGGTTTCGGAGTTTCGGGAATCGTTTCGGGATGTTCGACCCGCGTTCGAATGCGCGGGGGCAGTTTCGAAAGCAGGCCGTAACGGCCGATCACAGCGCAGGCATCGCTCACGGTTGTCGGATCGGGCAGCGTCGGACCGGAAGCCAGCGCCGACTCCTGTCCATCCGGAACATCCGTGATGGCCAAAGAGATTTTCATTGCCCCGGGAGCAGCTGCCGCCAAACGTCCGCCCTTCACCGCCGACAAATGTTTCCGCACCGCGTTGACCTCATCGATGGACGCCCCACAGTTGATCAGAATCTGGTTCAACTGCCGAATGTCCGCGAGCGTGATGTCCGGATCGAGGGGCTGCTCCACCATCGCCGAGCCTCCCCCGGACAGCAGAAAAATCGCCAGGGTCCGGTCATTCGTTGTTTCCAGCATTTCCAGAATTGCTCGGCCGGCCATGAAACTTCCCTCATCCGGCAGCGGATGCCCGGCAACGATGGCGCGAAATCCCGGCGGCGCATTTCCGGCAGGCCCAGGGCCCGCGATGATGCCTTCGGCATGAAAGTCCGGCGAGAGAATTTCCACCAGCCCGCGAGCCATCGCCAGAGAGGCCTTGCCAATGGCGATGGCGCAGATGCGGTCGAACGAAGCCAGGTTCACCGCCGCTCCGTTGACGTGAATGCGCGAGCCGGCGCGGGCCAGCTTGCGCCGCATCGTGGCGGGAATGTCGATCGCCGCGAATGTTTCTTGAAAAATCTGGAGCGCGATTTGTTTGAGGTCGGCCACCGGATCACGATTGGATTGAGATTGCGGCGCGGCAGCAGAACGCGCCGAGGCGGTACGGAACTTTATGACTTGCGGAACGCCGCCACACCCGCGCGCGCCACTTCCACATCCTGGTCCTCAGTACCGGCACTGACGCCGATCCCGCCTACGCACTGGTCATTGGCTTCCAGTGGTAGCCCGCCGCGAATCGGCGTTTGATTCGCATGGCTTGCGATGGCCAGGCCCAGAGATAAAAGAACGCTCACCTCATCGCCGCCGCGCGCGGGACCCGTGGGCTGGCGGCGGATGGCTGCGGCGTGCGCCTTGTTGATGGCGATATCGATCGAGGAAAGCTTCGCGCCATCCATTCTCGCGAAAGCTAGCAAATGACCGCCATCGTCCACAACGGCGATATTCATGGGCACGCCGATGCTTATGGCATGAGCTTTTGCCGCGGACAATGCCGCTTCCGCGCCTTCCAGCGTGAGTTTTGAATTGTTACGCGTTACGTGCGCCATTCGATGCCTCCCTGGAGAATTGGAATTCAGGCCGCATTCATTTTCGCCGCAGCACTTCCGGATTCAAAATTGTCGGAGGACGCTGGCCGGCGAAAAATGCGATGGCATTCTCGACGGCAATCATGGCCATGCGCGTGCGCGTTTCCACCGAGGCCGACCCGAGATGCGGCGCAAGCACCACGTTGTCACGGCGCAGGCCGTCGCTGATCAGCGGTTCGCGTTCAAACACGTCGAGCGCCGCCCCCGCGATCACGCCCTGGTCCAGCGCCTCAACCAGAGCCGCCTCCTGCACCACGGGTCCGCGCGTGGTGTTGATCAGAAATGCCGTGCGCTTCATCCGGGCAAGTTCCGCGCGGCCGATCAGCCCGCGCGTTTTCTCGTTCAACGGAACATGCAGGGACAGGAAATCCGCCTGCTGGAGCACCTCATCCTGCGTCCGGTATTCCGCGTTCAGTTCCTTTTCGATCTCCGCGGAGGCGCGCGTCCTGCTGTGATAAATCACGGGCATGCGAAATCCCTGCGCGCGCCGGGCCACGGCGCGGCCAATGCGCCCCAGTCCGATAATGCCCAGCGTTTTGCCCCAGACGTCGGTGCCGCACAGCAGATCGAAATTCCACTGCAGCCATTCACCCGAGCGTGCCAGCCGGTCGCCTTCGACCAGGCGGCGCGCGACACCCAGCAGCAGCGTCCAGGTAAAATCAGCGGTGGTTTCGTCGAGCACGCCGGGAGTGTTCGTGACGGCGATGCCCCGCTCGGTACACGCCGGCACATCGATATTGTCGAAACCGACCGCCACGTTGGCGACGATGCGCAGTTTCGGCCCCGCCGCATCGAGCAGTTCCCTGTCCACTTTCTCGGTGAGCAGGCAAACCAGGGCGTCCATCCCCGCGACGCGTTTCAGCACTTCGGGACGCGGCGGCCGCTCGTTTCCCCGCCAGTATTCGACGTCAAAATGTTCCTCCAGACGCCGACGCGGCTCCTCAAACAAGACATGTGTCGAAAATAATTTTAGCCTGCCCACAGCGCCGCCTCGCTTCAAAGCTTCCGGAAATGATATCGAAGAGTAGCACAGCTGCGGGAAAATCCGGGCGCAGCGTTGGGGCAGGAATCGGGGCGAACATCTCATCAGCGGCGGAAGGAACAGCCGCAAAAGGGCAATAAAATCCGCCGAAAAACAATTTTCGCTTCCCGCAAGGTTCAGCAGGAAGGGTCAGGATGGAAGATGAATGACGCGCTTCGCGGTTCTCCAGCGGTGCGGGCCGTACCACAGCGTCACCTTGGCGCCGCGCATGAAGCTGGACTGCTCCAGCAGCGGCTGAATCACGCGAAACAGCGCCTCCGCATCCGGGCCGTACATGCAATATTTCGCATCGCTGCCGTCAACGGCGATGATATGTCCATCGTATTGCCCCACGGCGGCATCCACAATCGCGGTGCGAATCAAATCCTCCAGCGCGAACAGGTGCTGATAGTTCGTGGAACCGTACGCAAAGTGGACTTCCACCTCGTGGTCGGGCGTAACCTTCTTATTTGTCGCACCTAATAATTTGGATAGCAGGCCCATTTCCCCCTATTCCAGGTCGCCGTGCTGCAACGTCACGCATGCAGAGTCGATCATTCCCCTACCCCCGCGAATCGCGTCAGCAACTCGCCGCACACCACGGCTTCCAGTAAATTGTAAACGGAATGGCTTCCGATGCCCTTATCTTTTCGAAAGCGTCCCGCACAGGCCAGCGCGGCGCGCGTTGACTCCACCCGAAGCCGCGGACTATAGTGAGAAAAGAGCCGGCGAAAGATATTGATGCAACCACAATTAATCCGCGAATTGATCGCCCTGCTGGGACCGAAGGGCGTCCTGTACCAGGCGGAAGATCTGATGCTGTACGAATACGACGGATCGGTGGAACTCGGATCTCCCAAGTGCATCGTTTTCCCAGGTTCCGCACGGGACGTTTCGGAGATTGTCCGCCTCGCAAATCGGTATAAGACGCCTCTTGTGGGGCGCGGGGCCGGGACGGGTCTTTCGGGAGGGGCCATTGCCCGCGATGGCGGCATCGTGGTCGAATTTTCACGCATGAATTCCATCTTGGAAATTGATGCGGTAAATCAACGCGCCGTTGTCCAGCCCGGCGTAGTGAATCTCGAACTCTCGCGCGCCGTTGCACATCTGGGCCTGTATTACGCGCCTGACCCTTCCAGCCAGCGGTCATGCACGATTGGCGGAAACGTCGCCGAAAATTCCGGCGGGCCGCACACACTGGCGTATGGCGTGACGGCCAATCACGTGACGGGACTCGAACTGGTCCTGCCGGACGGCGAAATTGTGCGCACGGGCAGCAGGAATATAGAAACTTCCGGGTACGACCTCGACGGATTGCTGGTCGGTTCGGAAGGGACTCTGGCGCTGGTCACGGAAATTACGGTGCGCCTGCTGCGCAAGCCGGAAGCGGTGAAAACGCTGCTTGCGGTTTATGACACCCTGGACGACACGACCGAATCCGTCGTGGACATTACCGTGAAGGCAATTACGCCCGCGGCCTGCGAGATGCTTGACGGATTCACGCTCCGCGCGGTCGAGGATTTCGTTCATGCCGGTTTTCCTAGGGATTGCGCGGCAGTGCTTTTGATCGAAGTGGAGGGCCTCACCGAAGCCGTGGAAGCGCAAGCCCGCCAGATCACCGAAGTCTGCCGCGAACATCGTGCGCGGGAAGTGCGCGTGGCGCGCGATGATCGCGAGCGTGCGCTCCTGTGGAGGGGCAGGAAGGACGCCTTCGGCGCTCTCGGGCGCCTCTCCCCCATGTACTACGTGCAGGACGGCGTGATTCCGCGGACGCGCCTTCCGGAAACCTTGCGGCGCATCGAGGAAATTGCCATAAAATACGATCTGCAGATCGGCAACATTTTTCACGCAGGAGACGGCAACCTGCACCCGCTCATCCTGTTTGACGAACGCAATCGGGAGCAATTCGATCGCGTGGTCGCGGCGGGCGGAGAAATCATGCAGCACTGCATCGCGGTTGGCGGCGCCCTGACCGGCGAGCACGGTATCGGCATGGAAAAGAACGAACTGATGCCGCTGATTTTCACTCCGGACGATCTTGCGCTGATGGGGCAGGTCCGCGCGGCGTTCAACCCCGACGGCCGGTTAAACCCGGGCAAAGTTCTACCGCTCGGCAAGGCCTGCGGCGAAATTCGCATTCACCCGATATCGGCCCCCGTGACCTCTCCCGCATGAGCCACATTGCGCAAGCCTGCCTGACGCGTCTGGAAGAAATCGCCGGGGCCGCGCACGTCCTTGCCGACCCGGCCAGCCTTGCCGCCTATACGGTGGATGGTTTGCTCCCGGCCGCCGTGGTGCGGCCCGCGGATGCGGCGCAAATTGCCGCGATCATACGCCTTGCCGCAAGCCAGCAACTGGCCGTGATCCCCTGCGGCGGGCGCACGAAGCTGGGCATCGGCGCGCCACCAGCGCGGTACGATGTCGCGCTTGATCTATCGCGCATGAACCGCGTGCTGGCCTACGACCCGCAAGACCTCACGCTCGGAGTCGAGCCGGGCGTGCGCATCGAGGAACTCACGCGCGTCCTTGCGGAGCAAAAACAATTCCTGCCGCTCGCGGTGCCTTTCGCCCAAAGTGCCACGATCGGCGGCATCGCCGCCGCAAATTCCAGTTCACCCCTGCGCCACGCCTACGGCGGTGTGCGGGATTTTTGCCTGGGCATGGAATTCGTGACCGGAGAAGGAACAGTGGCGAAAAGCGGCGGGCGCGTGGTGAAAAATGTTACCGGCTACGACCTGCACAAGCTCCTGATCGGATCGCTGGGCACGCTTGCCGTAATCACGCGGTTGAATTTCCGGACATTTCCTATGCTCCCATCGCAGAAAATGTTTGCCGCGTCATTTTTGAGCGCCGAAGCGGCCTTCGGATTTTGCCGCGCCATCGCCCAATCGGTCCTGACGCCGCAAGTGATGGAGGTTGCGGATCCCGGCGCGGCGCACATGCTGTTTTCCACCGATCCCGCGGCGCGCATTGAACCGAAGGCATGGGAAGTGATGATTTCCGCCGCCGGCCAGACGGAAGTGGTGGCGCGCTACGCGCGTGAACTCGGCCACATGGCGGCGGCCGCTGGTGCAGAACAATTTGCGCCGCTGAGCGATGCGGAAGGCCATGCCGTGACCTCCCGCATGAGCGAGTTTCCCAGGCTCATCCTGGAAGCGGCGCCGTCAGCGGCGATTTTTCGCGCCGGCGCGCAGCCCACGGTGATGCCGGCCCTGCTGGAAAACATCGCTGAGATTGCCGAACGGTGCGGCATAGGCCTCGCAACACTCACGCGTGCATCGGGCATCGTGTATGCCGCGCTCATTCCGAAAGCAGATGGCGCGCCCGTTGCTCCCGCCCTGGCCGGAGCGATACCGGAAATATTCCGCGCATGCGGCGCGCCCGAAATCAACGCTTCGGCAATGCTGGAATGGTGTCCGGCGGAAGTGAAGACGGCCGCAGGAGGCGTCTGGGGCCCGGCGCGCGCCGATTTTGCGCTGATGCGGCGCGTGAAGAATGCGTTCGACCCCAAAGGCGTGCTCAGTCCGGGACGCTTTGCGGGAGGAATCTGATTTTATGGCAGAGCCGATCTCAAACACGGAGCAAGCGCCCGAGGCCGGGCGGACAAGCGGATTTTCCGGCGCGGATATTCCTTCGTACGACGATTACGCGCACTGCGTGCACTGCGGCCTGTGCCTGAATCATTGCCCCACCTACAAGCTCTGGGGACTGGAGGCCGACTCTCCGCGCGGACGGATCCGCCAGATTGTGCTGGTGGATCAGGGTCGGCTCCCGCTCGGCGATTCGTTCGTGAAACATATCGATCAGTGCCTGGATTGCCGGGCGTGCGAGACGGCGTGCCCCTCAGGCGTCGAATACGGAAAACTCGTCGAAGCCGCGCGTTCCCAGATCGAGCAAAATTACCGCAGGCCGTTTTTCTCGCGGCTGGCGCGCAATTTTGCTTTTCGAGGATTGCTGCCCTACCCCGGCCGCATTGCCTTCGTGGCGCGCCTGCTTTATGTGTACCAGCGGTCGGGACTGCAAGCGCTGGCGCGTGCGACCGGCATTCTTCATTTGCTTCGCCTGGCGGACCGCGAGCGGCTTCTTCCGCCCATCGATCGCGATTTTTTTTTCTCGAAGCTTGGGCGCACGTATCCCGCCCTGGGACACCGCCGCGCTCGCGTGGCCCTGTTTGCCGGCTGCATCGCGCAAGTCAGCTTTTCCGCGTTGCACGAAGCCACTATTCGCGTGCTCACGGCCAACGGCTGCGAAGTCGTTGTTCCCGGCGGACAAACCTGCTGCGGCGCCCTGGCGGCGCATGCCGGGGTTCGCGATGCCGCGAGGTCTCTGGCTCGCGTGAACATGGACGTCTTTCTGCGCGAGGATTTTGACGCCGTCATCACCAACGCCGCGGGCTGCGGGTCGACGCTCAAGGAGTACGAACATCTGTTCTCGGCCAATTCCGCAGAGCACGCCCAGGCAACCACATTTCGAGGCAGGATGCGGGACGTTACCGAATTTCTCGACGAACTGGGAATGACCGCACCCCTCGCGCCTCTGCCACTTCGCGTCACCTACCAGGATTCCTGCCACCTGCTGCACGGCCAGAAAATTCGCGAGGCCCCGCGCAACCTGCTGCGCGCCATTCCCGGCCTGGAACTGGTCGAAATGGCCATGGCCGATTACTGTTGCGGTTCGGCGGGCTCCTATAACGTCACCGAGACGCAGACTTCGCTGGCAATTCTTGCGGAAAAAATGAAGCACGCACGCGCCACAAATGCTCCCGTAATCGTCACCGCAAATCCCGGCTGCCTGCTGCAGATGCGCGCGGGAACGAAAATTCATTCCACCGGACAGGAAGTCGTGCACGTCATCGAATTGCTGGACCGCGCGCTGACCAGGCAAGCCTAGCCCGCATTTTTAACAGGACCATTTTCCAATGGGACAACCGGGGATTGTGGCGCAGTCTTCTTATCCCGAACATAGCGAAGGACAATTTGCGGTTTTCGTGCGCGCGCGAAAAAAGCGGCGGGGCGAACAGCTTGCGGAAAAACTTCTTCGCTTTCAGGACTCATTTCTCGCCGATCAGGTAGCGGCATCCGCGCGGCCCCATCTTCGCGGAGTGCACCGCGCCCGCCGGAACGTCACAGCGCTCTCCGGCGGAGCAGGTGATCGTTGTGCCGGCCTGCGTCAACGTCATCTCTCCTTCGAGAATGATGTGGGCCGTCTCCGCGGCATGCGTGTGGTCGGGATAATACGCGTTTGGCCCGTCCTGCCAGACATAGGTATGCAGAAATCATTCGCCGTGGAGCAGGGCTTCCAGCGATTTCAAGTCCGCGGGCATGCTTCCCTTTCCATGAGCCGGAAATAGAGTTTCACTTGTTCTTCGGACGGAAGATTCCGCCCGCGATGCGCGTGACCGCGCGGCGCGGCACGACCCGCACCGTTTCCGCAGTCATCCAGTTCGTGAAACCCGAAATAACGGTCGTTTTCCCCGCTGCCAGCCCCGCAAGCCCCACGTGCGCGACCTTCTTCGCGGTTTCCGGAGCGCGGCGCGTGTGGTTGCGCTGCCCGGCAACCTGGAAAAACTCTGTTTCCGTGGACCCGGGACATAAAGCGCACACGCGGACCCCGTATTGCCGCACCTCTTCCGCGAGGCCTTCGGCAAAATGCAAATCAAACGTTTTCGTCGCTGCATACGTCGTGATGTACGGCACGGGCAGGAACGCAGCCGTCGAGGCAACGATCAAAATGTCTCCGCTGCCCCGGGCAATCATTCCAGGGAGATAGAGATGCGTCAGGTGCACGACGGCGGTGACATTCACTTGCGTCATTTCGATGAGCCGGTCGAGGCGCACCTTATGGAATTCGCCGTACGCCCCGAAGCCCGCGTTGTTCACCAGCAGGTCCACGGCAATGCCCTTGTCCTCGGTGAACGAAAATATTTCCTGAGGCCCCAGAGGCTGCGCCAGGTCCGCGACGCAGACCAGCGTTCGAATGTCATGCTTGGCGCTGAGTTCCCCGGCAAGTCCCGCGAGGCGGTCGCGTCGCCGCGCCGTAAGCACCAGATTCGTGCCGCCCGCAGCCAATTCCCGGGCCATCGCCGTTCCAATCCCCGCGCTTGCCCCGGTGATCAACGCCCATTTGCCCGCCCACTTCCCCTGCCAGTGATTCATTGCTGCCTCCGGAGGGATTCTACAAGACGCCGACGCGTTTTAGGACAACACATTCGACAATCGGCACGCCCTCAGGTGAACCCGACAACACCAGTTTGCAGAAAATCCTATGTACCGATTGCGATCACAAGTAAGCTCAAAGCAATGCGGTGCAGCTTGGTACATCGGCAAATTCGCCGTCTCCTCGGAAAGCAAAACGTTAGGTAGCTTTGAGGTCCAAAATGGGAATCCCGATCACGAAGTTAGTATTCCTGCGCGTAGGACAGGAGGACTGAATGGATGGATTGCCAAAGAAAATCGAAGAACTACATCAATCGTTTCAAATAAAGCGTGAAGTGCCCCGCTATGCGCTTAGCGCGAATGTGGAGGTCACAGAACTGGGTACCGGCACACAGACGTCCGGCCGAGTCTCGGAAATCAGCCGCAAAGGCTGCTATATCAAGATTTCGGACACGCTTCCGGTGGATACGCCTGTCAAAATCGTGATTCCCAGGGACACAGAGACCTTCAGCACAGACGGAAAGATCATCTACGCGCAGGATGGCACGGGCATGGGTGTGGCGTTCCAACAGACGGCACCCGAACAGTTGGAAATCCTGGACGCTTGGCTCGGGGCGAGTATTTCCCTCTGCTTTTTCATGCCTGAGGAAACTCATACAAACTAGCGACGGCAGCGAACCCGGTCTGCATCGATGGTTCTACCGAAGCGCTGCCCAAGGTCCAGAGGACCTGTAAAGAAAAGACGTTGGTTCGATATCCTGCCGCCACTGGGATAAAAATAAAGGGTCCGGCTCCGCGGAGCCGGACCCTTGCTTCAGCCGCTGCCGGTGCGATTTGTATGCCACCGGGTGCGGGATACCCTTTGCAATCCCCTAGTGCAGGGAGACGGAAACGGCGATCCGGTCCTGCGGATACCTGCTGTTATACAGGTAATAGCCATCCCCGGAGTAGTCGATATATACGTTATCGTTGTCGTACCAGTTGCTGGACCAGTATTGTGGCCACGGGTCAACCACACTGAACCAGAAGCCGCCGTACTGGAAACGGGGATACCCGCCTGAAATAACTAACGGAAGATTGTTGATACGGAACCTGTGGTTGCGGCCAAAGTAGCGACCATAACGGTCGCTGGGAATCCGGTAGCCGTTGTAGCCTCCGCGTTGCCGCCAGTCGCGGTGATCTCTCTGCCAGTTGCGTGAGCGATACTTAAGCCACACGCCTCTCCGGTCATTTTGCGGCACGAAATTTATGTAGACGCCAAGTGAGAGCCGATCCTGAGGATACCTGCGGTTGTACAGGTAATAGCCATCCCCGGAGTAGTCGACATACACGTCATCGTCTTCGTACCAGTTGCTCGGCCAGTATTGCGGCCACGGGTCAACGATGCTGAAATAAAATCCGCCGTACAGGAACCCGGGATATCCTCCTGCCACCACCACGGGGTTCCTGTAAATGCGAAACGCGTGATTGGGACCGAAGTTGCTGCGATAACGGTCCTCAGGAATACGGTCGGCGGTATAGCCGCCACGCTGCTGCCAGGTGCGGTGCTCGGCCTGCCAGTTCGTTGCTCGGCGTTGCTGCCAGGTGGACTGCTGTTGCTGGGCACGCTGCCGCTCCTGCCTGGTCAAGGCCTGCTGCCGGTTCTGTTGTTGCCTCTGCTGCTCGGCCCGCTGTTGCTGCTGCCGGTTCCTGTCCGCCTGCTGGGCCTTCTGCTGCTGTTGCTGCTGGTTCCTTTCCGCCTGCTGAGCCTTCTGCTGTTGTTGCTGCCGGTTCTGCTGCTGAACCTTCTGTTGCTGTTGCTGCTGTTTCTTCTGGTTTTGTTGCTGGGCCTTCTGTTGCTGTTTGTCTTTGGCTTGCTGCTGCTTGTCTTTGGTTTGTTGCTGCTTATCATTCGCTTGCTGCTGCTTGTCCTGGCCTTGTTGCTGCCGATTTCCGTCTCGCTGCAGACCTGCGTGGATAGGGGCAGTGAGCCCGAGAAGCAAGAGCAAGACACCCGCGCTGACAAATCTCAATCGCTTCATCGAAGCACCTCCGTCACAACTTGCCTGGTTCTTCGTGCATTTCTGCGTGGGTCGGCTCCTTCCAAACGGCCTGCACGCCCCCCGGACTTTGACTTCTTCTCGGGCAGGCCCGGCGGGCCTGCCCCAGGGGGGGGTGCGCCGCCCGGCCCTACTTATCGGACATATTTTTCGGAGACTTCTTGTTCAAAGTCGCAAGGAGTAATCTTGCCGAAGCAGGCGCGCGAATCTTACTATTGATCACGATGTCCTCGGCGGTGACTCCCTTTCCGTAAAGCCTCTCGTTGCCATCGTTGTCGGGGCGCAGGGTCGAGCCTGCCAGAGAGATTCCGGCGAACAATCCGCGCGAACGCGAATAGGACAGAATTTCCGCCCGCAGTGTGACATCGGTCGCGGCGGAAGCGTTGCGGCCCTTCGGTCCGGCGGCGGCGGCAATGTCCGCTCCGAGCTTGACCTTGCTGCTGAGAATAGAACTCGCCCCGCGCGGATTCATCACCAGCAGGACAAAGTCGGTCGCCTGGCCTCCCAACTGGAAGCCGAAGCTCCCACCCTCCAGCGCCATCATGGAAGGCGCGCTCCAATGACCTTTGAAATCCCTGCCACTTCGACAAGTCATTACGCCGCGACCGTAACTGCCCCCGATCCCGAACGCAAATTTAATCACCGAAGGCAAAACGATGACGCAGTCCGCCTTATCCAGAAGATCGGCCGGAATGTCGTCGGGAACATTGAGAATCTCGGTCATCACCTGTCCCGCATTTTTAATGCGATTGTTTTCATCTTTCTGGGCAAACGCGGGGAGACCAGCCAAAGCCATCACAATTGTCAGCAACATAACCCGTTTCATCGTCGTTCTCCTTCCAGCCGTCTGGCAATCAGTTCAGATACCCGGGAAAATGTGGCTCGTCCGCTCGGCCACCCTCATACTCTAGTACCTGTCTAAATCTGAATGCTGTCATCGTCAGTGATTACCATCACAAGCTTAAGTGGTCTGCCTTGTGCCGGACTGTTCAAAAAGAGACAGTTGGAATGTTTTCGGTGTGGTTGCCAGCATCGAACCCGGCGGATCTACGTGATGGATCGAACCGCGCAGAAACACGCAGAAATCACATCGCGATGTTGCATAACGTTCGAGGTGGCAACACGAAATGGGGAAACAGCGGAAATACCCTCAACCCCGGCGAAAACTCCCTTTCGCCAGACTTTATCGAGGAGAAGCAGCCGCGTCACCGGAGGTCTTGAGCTTGGCCAACTCGCTGGCAAACAGCGAATTTCCGGGAAACTCCACAACGAGCTCGTTCAGCTGCGTGCGAGCTATTTCCGGTTTCTTCTCGCGCAGGGCCGTCATCGCCAGCAATATTTTCGCAAATGGCCGCAGGTAGTGGCCATTTTCGGCAGCGATCCCCAGCTGCCGGATCCCCTTTTTCTTGTCCCCGTGGATTCCAGCAAAGCTGAGAAAAAATCTTTTGAGTCCGGACAGACTTCCGATGACGTAATTCGCCGTGCCCAGGCCCAGATAGGCGTCAGCGGCGTCCGGCTCGATTACCAGGAGCTTCCTGGCGTAGGTATCGGCCTCACCGATCTTTTTCAGGCTGTCGAGCTGTTGCTTATCGATCAGGCTGGCGTAGTCGGCCTGCATACCCAGGCTGAGGGCCATGGCGAACAGGGCGTTGGTATCGTCCGGGTTGGTCTTCAATTTCAACAGCCCCAGGGTCTGGGCCCGCTCGTCGGCGGCAAAAAATGCCGCGCGCAGCTTTGGATCCGGTTTCAGAGGAATCTTGCCAAGAAAACGCTCGTCGTCCAGGAAAAAGTTGGAGGTCAAAATGCCCTGCCGATAGCACTCCTCAAACAGGTAGCTCGCCGCCATCGAGGCGCTCCCCAGAGGATCCAGAGGATGTAACTTCTGCCAGGCCTCAAAATGGCTGCGAGCTTCCTCAGGCTTCAGTTCGTAGAGAAGGTGAAAGCCCGCATCGAGTTCCGGTACACGCAAAATAGAACCCTGATCTGGCTCCTGCCCAGCTGCAGCAGGAGTTCCAAGCCCCATTCCGGCGATTGCGCCGCAAAGCAAAACACCGGCTAGGGCGCAGGTTTTCGGAATACGTTTGCATCTCTTCGTCAACACGATCAGGAAAAATGCGAGCCATGCGAAAGTGACCCCTTTGGCCCGGACAAACATGCCTCTCTCCTTGAACATGCAACGAATACGCCACGATCATGCCACGCCCACGCAGCGCGCTGAACAATGAACCAGTTCGCGCTCCATTGCCCGGCAGCGCATCCCTATTCCACTGGGCTCCACTGGTTCAAGAACCGCCTTTATTGGACCGCGATATATCATTACTTCTTCCAAATGGCCGGTAGCCGCTAAAACAATCCAACGGTGCGCCCTCATGCATCTATTCCTTCATGCATATATAAAAGAACAAGCATTTGAGATTTGTCTGTGACGCGAGTCACCGGAAAATGACCGGGTAAAGACT
>DATLTA010000017.1:0-15278 GCA_035533775.1 Candidatus Dormiibacterota bacterium
TGATGATTTCAAGATGCCCGGAGGGTTTATTGTCGGGACCGATTTCTTCGATGCGCACGCTTTTCTGAAAGGTATAGCCCAAGATCGCGTGAAACATCTCGTCTTCTTTCGCCGCGAATCGCCGGATGATTTCTTCGGGAGGGATGGCAGGCGGCGCAGGCTTGGCCGCCGGCGGAGGCGTCGGAAACCTCTCGGATGCGGGCGGCGTCATCGGGCCGGCATCCTGCGCGCGCGCCGAATACGCCCCCGCGGCCAAGACCATCGCGAGAACACAGGTTGCCGCCGATTGGATCGAACGAGTATTCATAGGGTCCGCTTCAAACGTTTTGGATGCAATCCACGCGCATTATGTAGCACGCGTTTTTGAAAATTGCTGGCGCTACGGCCCCTTCCCGACGGTGTACCGCAGAGTGAATCCGCCGGACGCTTCCGGCAGTGCCGGAACGGGAACCGTAAAATACACCTGCGCGGAAAACGCCCTGGGGACAATCACCGTCCGCCCTGCAGTCCATTCGACCGCCAGGGGGCTGCGCCCGGGGTAAAGGATCTCCAAACGAGCGACGCCTTCGGGAAGGGTAATCGGCGCGCCCGACGAAACAAAATTTTCACAGTGTGGTTTGGAAGCGGCCCTAGCCGCCGATGGCTCCCCGGTAGCGATTGTGGAGGAACCCGTGCTCCAGCAAAACCGCGTGTTCCCTTCCTCCGGGTCGGACACGGGAACCGAAAGCATGGAGATAAACGACATTCCCGTCCGGCCGCTTTTCGCCGGCTTCGCCGCGCGCGGCGCGGCAACCGAAAACCGATAGTCCGCCTCGACGGTTCCCTGCTCCGCAAGACGCACAGTTTTTTCCACATGAACCCCCGCGGCAGATCTATCGTGTTCGCTGTACGTAAGCTGCAGACCCGCGTCCGGCTTCTCTTCGATCCACTTCGCGCGATAGGCGCGGTTGAACGAAAAATCCCCCAACCTCCACACATCCCGCGGCGCAGTCCCCGCAGGAACCAGAAAATCGTGCAGCGCGCCACCCAGCGTGATCAGATCTTCGTTCGTAGATTTATCCACCAGGGCAAGGGCCTGGCCGCTGCTGGCGGGTGAAACGATCAGTCGCAAGCGGCTGTTTTCCAGCACCCATTCGTTCGCCCCATCCTGGTCAAAATCGTACTGGTAATGCGCATTGCCGTCCTTGTTGGGCGCCAGAAACAGCACGTCGCCGGTTGCCTGCCGGCGGCCGGATCGGATCGTAAGGTTGCCGCGAAGCAAACCGTCCGGCGGCGCGGCATGAGTTTCCGCGCCGGGCGTGGGGGCCGGGTTATGAACCGGCTGGAATCGAATGCGCGTGAACTCCGTATCCACGCCGTACATTCTTGCGCTGCCAGAACCATGGAATGCGCCATCGAGCGTGAAATTTGAAAACCGCAGAGTATGGGAATAATTCTGGGAAGACATAACCAGATAGCCCCCTGAATCCGCGTCGGCGGCAATCAGGGGAGGGCTGGTGGGAATCGTCACTCCCGCACCCAGAGGGAACCGGATTCCATTAAACACTTCATATTCCGAACCACCGAGGCGATAGTTTTCTCGATCCGGCGTTTCCGAAACGTGCGGCGTATAACGCAAATACACGCGCAGAACCCGCAGAAAATCCGGTACCGCGCCGCGCATTATATGGACCTCCAGGTCGCCGGTTTCCTGATTCCAGTCACTATCCAGCCGAATATTTTCATCCAGCATGACCTTCGACGGCGCCCTTTCCAGATGCAGGCGCACCACCGCGCGCGATGGCGTGTAAAACGTCAATTCCAGAGTCTTTTTGTTGCGCTGTGCGCTCAGCAGTTCCGCTCCGGCCACGACAACTTCGTCCGAACACCGCTCTCCCGGCTTCGCCGCGGAGCAGAGCGGGGCATGCACAGGAAGCAAAAGAGATTCACGCGCCGGAACGGAAACATCGAATGCGATCTTTGGCTCGGGCCGGACAGAAGCTGCCGTGCGGGGGTCGGACCATTCGAACGACTCGTGCACGGGTTGATCGGGATTCAAGTTAGTGACGCTGATCAAGGCAGCGGCGCATAGCTGGCCCTCGGCGCATTTTTGCGCACGGCCCGGCGAACCGGGAGCAGAGTTCGAAACAATTTCCCCCGCAATCAAGCTCGGATCGGACTCTCCGGTTCCCATGCGCCGCAAACCCCGCCGCGCTCCCGACCGTTCCAACAGGGCGGCAAAAGATTCGGCGGCTTTGCTTTTCGGCTGCGCCAGGGTGTTGTTAAGGTTTTCGCCGGGCGGACTCCACGAAAAGAAATCGCTTGAAGCGGCGATGACGCGGCCTCGTTCGAATGCCCAACCGTTAACATTTTGACCGGGAACCGCGCTGGACGCCGCGCCATGCCACAACGGTTCGAGCAAAGCCCCCTGCGGCCGCACCGGAAAATACACCAGCGCCCCGCCTTGCCTGACGAACTCCACCAGAGCCGCCTGCGCCTTCTCCGACAACCGGAAATCGCTTCCCCTTCCCGGGGGCACGGGAAGGACAATCACGTGATCGCGCAGCAGCCGCGCGGCTGATTGCGCAGCGGGATTGACCAGTTCCGGCACGTAGCCCGCCAGGCTCGCCGCGCGGAACATCTGCTCCATTTCTCCCGCATATCGCGAATTTGCAGCCGCGTCCGTCTTCTCCGCGGACACGCGCAGGTCCATGATCCCGAAATCGGCATGGGCGTGGGAACCGGCAAGCATGGCGCCCCATTCGGAAATGAATTGGCCGTTTCGCGTTACGCCCCTGGCACGAGGCCCTTTGTTCCCGGCAATATCCAGCGGGGCATCCCAGCGGAAATACGGCGCGACCGATTGCGTTCCCCAGCCCGCGGGTGTGAGCGTATCCTGCAGCGGCGAATAAACCAGGCCTCGGATGCCGCTCCCGATCAGCAGGCGCGATGCGAGGAACAGGTCCTCCGGAGGGGGTTGCGCCGCGCGAATGTCTCCAGCGGGAGTAAACGTTGTCTCCGCGAAGCCGGAAAGAAACGGCGGAAAATTTGGCTGCGTGCCGAGTGTGCGCGCTAGAAAGGAAAGAGAAAACGCGTCCGCCGTCTTCAGCAGCGTCATTTGCGAAGATGGCGCGGCACTGGCGGATACCGGCCGAGCCGACATGGCCTGTTTGGGCGGATTGAAATACCACTGCCCCGCAAGCGAAATCTGCGACGCACCATCCGCCGAAGCGTTTCCGAAAATTGGCGACAGGCCCTGAATTCCGGCGTTCGGCACACTCAGGAAAATGGGACCGTCGAGCCCTCCCGCGGCCAGCGCACCGCGCAACTCGGCAAGGTAGCGCTTTAATTCCGAAGTGTCCGCGCCGGGCTGGATTCCCTCGGCATCATCCAGCGCCACAAACAGGAGCGGGCCGGGAATCTTCTTTTCCTGAGTTTCGCCATCACGGCCGACAGGCTCAATGACGGAGATCAGGTTTTTTGCGCTGTACGGCGCCAGGACGCGCGCCACGGCGGTCATCCAGCGCCGCGCATAGGTCATGTGAGTCGGATTTGCCAGCCATCCGCGCGCGGCCGCGTTGGCATCCCGCGCGGCAAGCCGCGCCAGCGGCGGCGCAATGCCTTGCTGGATGTTCGCGGCGCTCATTTTATAATCCGAGTACGCGAGCAGCCACGCAGGAATCCCGTCATTGCGCCAGTGGTCGCCAGTCAGCGGGCCGGGCCGGACGATCAGCTTGAAGCCCATCTGCGCAATCTGCTGCACGAGGCCGCGCAAATCACGCCGCAGGTCCGTGTGGCCGTTAAAATCGAATTGCGCGTCGCTCAATTCATGCCAGTTCCAGGGAATGCGGAGATCGATCGTGTTGATGCCAAGTTCGTGATAGCGGGCCAGCGACCGGAACCATAAGCCCGGCGGAATCCGAAAATAATCAAATTGCGCGGCATGCACGAAAAAAGGCACGCCGTCGACGCGCAACTCGGGCTCGCCGCCGCTGGAAACGATCTGCACGCCAAGGGGCCGGGCGGCGGGTTCCGGCGGCGTCCTTTGCGCAAAGGCAGGGCCGCAAAGGAACACGAGCGCCGTTGCGGCCACGAGACGGAGCCGGAGTCTGCGGAAATCACGCCCCGCCGGGCTTGCTTTCACCGGAATCATCGCGCATGGAATCATCCCGCCTGAATGTTACCTGACCCGCCGCGACTTTTCGATGCCCGCATGCGCCCCGGACCGAGTCGAAACCCCGGAACGTTTTCCGCACCGCCAGGCGCGCGACCTCTGCTACAATCGCGCGTCTGCAGGAAACAATTCAGGGCATGGCGCAAGACCGTGGAATTTCTCGCAAAGCGATTTTATGTGTCGGGAACCGTGCAGGGCGTGGGGTTTCGTTTTTTTGCGGAGCGTGCGGCGGCGCGGCTGGGCGTTTCCGGGTACGTGAAAAACGTGTTTGACGGGCGCGTGGAAATCTACGCCATTGCCGCGCAGGCGCAACTCGACGCGCTCAAAAGCGAATTAAGGCGCGGCCCGCGCATGGCCAACGTCGATCGCATCGAGGAATCCGACGCGGAGATTTTGCAGGAATATGCGCATGGATTCACCATCGAGCGGGAATTTTAAATTCTGAAAAGCGGAGCGAACCGAATGAACCATCTGAAGAAGCTGATTCGAGAAGTCCCGGATTATCCGAAGCCGGGCATCCTGTTCTACGATCTGACCACGCTGTTGCAGGATGCCGCCGGATTTCACAGCCTGGTCGATGCGCTCTGCGCGCACTATGAGGGAAAACAGGTGGACGCCGTCGTGGGAATCGAGGCGCGAGGATTCATTCTTGCGCCAGCCCTGGCCTATCGTCTCGACGCGGGGTTCGTCCCCGTGCGCAAGCCGAAGAAGCTGCCCTGGAAAACCACATCGGTTACCTACCAGCTGGAGTACGGCACGGACACCCTGGAAATTCACGAAGACGCCATCAAGCCCGGCTCTCGCGTTCTGATCAGCGATGATTTGCTCGCCACCGGCGGCACCGCCGCGGCCACCGTTGCGCTGGTGCGCAAGCTGGGCGGCGAAGTGGTCGGCGCATCGTTTGCTGTCGAGCTTACCTTCCTGAATGGCCGCAAGAAATTGCCGGGCGTCGACGTTTTCTCGATGATTCAATACGACAGTTAGGCCGGGAAGATTTGCGGGGCCCTCCACGTGAAGGGACGGGTTTTCAGGCCTGGCCGGCACCTGTGTTCGCTGGTTGGGAAGACGCCCCGCGCTGGCGAACCACTTCAAAGAGCATGACCCCGGCGGCGACGGAAACGTTGAGGGCGCGCACCGGCCCGGTGGTCGGAATCGAAACCAGGAAATCGCACCGTTCGCGAGTCAGGGCGTGCAATCCTTTGCCCTCGCCGCCCAGAACGATGCCCACGGGAACCTTTAAGTCCACTCCCGTGTAGCACTGTTCAGCGCGTTCGTCCAGCCCCACCAGCCAGTAGCCCGCCTCTTTCATTTCTTCCATCGCGCGAGCGAGATTTTTGACGCGCGCCACAGGCAGATGCGCCAGCGCTCCGGCCGATGCGCGCGCCACCGTTTCGGTGAGCCCCGCGGCGCGTCGTTCGGGAATCACAACACCGCGCGCGCCGGCGGTGAGCGCCGTTCGAACGATGGCGCCAAGATTTTGCGGATCTTCCACGCCATCGAGAAGCACCACCAGGCCGGGAGCGCCGTGGGCGTCGCGCGGCTTCAGCAAATCCTCAAAACTTGCCATCGGGGACGCGGCCACAAAAGCCACAACGCCCTGGTGCTCGCGCGTGCCTGCCGTGCGGTCCAGCTGCATGCGTTCCTCGAAGCGCACGGGAATATCCAGCTTCCGCGCCAGACGGACCAGTTCTTCAATGCGGTTGCCGTGGCTGCCTTTCGCCACGATCAGCGTATCGAGCGGCCGGTTGGCTTCGAGCGCTTCGCGTACGGCGTGAATGCCGGTAAGTCGATTCATAAACTGCGGAGCCCTCAAACTTTCCCGTCTATTTCCTGCCGACCAGAATGATTGGTCGGCGGCACTTCAGGAATTAAAGAATATGCGTGAAATTTTGCCATTTCACCCGGCAGCGGCGGAAGAGTCTGCTTGGAAACTCGGACGTGGCCTACGTAGACCGCGTGCGCCGCGGCGGACGGGCCTCTGCCTGACTCTAAATTGCTACCCTGAAGGGTGGCGCTACAAAGCCCTCAATTTCGAGTTCCTACACATACTCTAAAGCCGTGACCTGCACGAAATCTACGGCGGGGTACCGCAGGCTCACTGCTCCAGGGTGACGATCGCCTGCGCGGCAATCGCTTCCCCGCGCCCGATCGCATCCACTGCTTCGTTCGTCTTGGCCTTCAGATTGATTGTGGAAGCGGGAATTCCCAACGATTTCGCCAGCGCCTCACGCATCGCGGGAAAGTGCGGGCCAAGTTTCGGCTTCTCGGTGATGACGATCGCGTCGATGTGCGCGATGCGGAGTTGGCGCGCGGCCAGCAAGTCGCGAACGCGCTCCAGAAATCGCAGGCTCGATACGTCCTTCCACTGCGGATCGCTGTCCGGGAAATGCGTTCCGATATCGCCCAAGCCCGCAGCGCCCAGCAGCGCGTCGCATAAGGCGTGCGCCAGCGCGTCGCCGTCGGAGTGGCCGACCGGCCCTTTGTGAAAGGGGAGTTCGATGCCGCCGAGAATCAATTTTCGCCCTTCGGCGAGGCGGTGCAGGTCGTAGCCGATTCCTACTCGTGTCATTGGGCCGCGCGCTCCTGGCGGAGAAAAAATTCGGCCAGCTCCATGTCGCCGGGGCGCGTAATTTTCAGGTTGCGATCGGATCCGGCCACCACATGAACGTCGTGCCCGATCCGCTCAATCAGTCCAGCTTCGTCCGAAGCCGTCACGCCATCCGCGCGCGCGCGGCCAAACGCCTCCAGCAACAGCGAAGCGCGGAACACCTGCGGTGTTTGCGCCAGAACCACGCGTTCGCGCGGAATCGTGGCCGTAATCAAGGCCACGTCCCCGGGCAGGCTCGCGCGCTTCACTTCCTTCACCGTGTCCATCGCCGGAATCCCCAGGATCGCCGCGTCGCACGCCGCCGCCTCCGCGATCACGCGCTCAATTTGATCGCGCGTCACCAATGGGCGGACCGCATCGTGCACCAGAATCAAATCGGTGTCGGGCTGGATTTTCGCCAGGGCGTTTCCGACCGAATCCTGCCGCGTGTCGCCGCCGCGAACCACGTGTACGGGGCGGCTCAGATTTGCCGATGCCACGCTGGCAGCCACCGATTCCACTTCCTCGCCGCGCGTCGCGATAATGAATTCAGTGATGGCAGGGCAGACGGCCAGCCGCCGCAGCGTGAACAGCAGCAGGGGCACGCCATCCAGCGAAAGAAATTGTTTCGGCATCTCGGCACCCATTCGGGTGCCAAGTCCAGCCGCGGGCAGAATTGCGGTTACACGGTTCATTATGGCCTCTATGGAAGGGCAAAAAAGCTTACACCAATTGGGGACACATATAAACAGGCGTCGGAGGACGCGGGTCAATCCGTTCGGCTGGGGGTGGACCGGCCTTCTGCCGCCCAAATGGCGGACGGCTCACCGAGAACATTCTCCGTGAAAAGCTGTTACAAAACCTGCCGCCCACTGTCGTGGAAGACCTGATTTCATTCCGGTTCGTCCGCGCTGTCCGGAACCACCGAACGCGGCATACGCTCGCCGGCGGCGGCTTCACCCTGGCGGCCGCCATGCTCGGCATTGCGCGGCCCCTCGTTGATGGCATGCGCGTGGGAAGGGCGAGTCGGTTGCGATTCCGTGCGCTCGTCAATCCGCCCAAAAATCATTTTGCCGGCCGTGGTCTGATGCACGGAGGTCACCGTAATATCCACGGTTTTATTGATCATGCGGCGCGCGCCATCGACCACAACCATGGTTCCATCGTCCAGGTAGGCCACACCCTGATTGTATTCCTTGCCCTCGCGCAGGATAAATACCCGCATGATTTCCCCGGGCAGCACGACGGGCTTCAGCGCATTGGCCAACTGGTTGACGTTCAGGATTTCAATGCCCTGCAGGGTGGCCACTTTATTCAGATTGTAATCGTTGGTGATAATTTTCCCGTCGTAGCGTTTCGCCATCTCGATCAGTTTCAGGTCCACGTCCGGGATGCTCGGGAAATCATCCTCGGCAATTTCAACCTCAAGATGCCCCATTTTCTGGATGCGCTGCAATACTTCCAGGCCGCGGCGGCCTCGCTGGCGCTTGGTGGAATCGGCCGAATCGGCGACCAGCTGCAATTCACGCAGGACGAATTGGGGAATGAGCAGAACGCCGTCGAGGAAATGGGCCTCGCAGATGTCGGCGATCCGGCCATCGATGATCACGCTCGTATCGAGCACCTTGGGCATGCGCCGTGTGCTGCGTTCGCTGCCGAACAGCCCGCCGAGCGCCTGCAGGTTCAGCATGTCTCCCTTATTCGCCCCGACCACCAGCCCGATGTAGGTCATCACAAGGAGCAAGGCAACGTCCAGAAACGACCGCGATCCTTCCGGGATCGACGTGCGCGCCAGCACCAGACCCATCAAATACGAGCCCAGAATGCCAAGGATCGAGCCCGTCGCGGCGCCGATCAACCGGCGCATGCTGGCTCGCTGCAGCCGAATCTCAAACAAAAAAACCGATATGGAAAATCCCAGTCCCACCCCGGCAGCCACCAGGTTCGACAGCCCAAACGGGTGAAAATGGTAACCTGCGGAAATGCAGGCAAAGGAAAAAATCAGGCGCACCAGCAGGTGATCCCACCAGCTTCCGAATTCAGGGCGGGTGTGCGACGGTGATGCAGAACGCATGGAGATCGGCGCAGAAGTGGCTGGGGGGACAGAATTTCCAGGCCTGGTATTAGGACGGGTCATAAAACCTCAGTTCTATAAATTCTAATATATATGAGGGTACAGAAAAACGTTTCAACTACTCATTCTGATTGATTCTTGATCATTTGGGGCTGCCCTGGGACACTTGGCAGGAATTCAGCCCGATTCGCTACTTCCAGATATCGCATTTCCTCTGCAGGAGTCAAGGCTTTATAAAGAAGTTGTAAAAATTCCGGTCTTACTCGGCACGATCATTCGCATTGCCAAGCGCGCTATAAAGCAGGCGAATCGTTCCGAACTTCCGGCAATTTCTTCCACCAGCCGCGCCGCGCCTGCCGTAAAGGCTCGTAGGATCCGTGCATTCCTCGCGGCGTCTTCTTTCTTCTTCACGGCGAGCCGTCTCATGTAGATTGGCCAAGCGGCTTGGGAAACTCTTCGCTTCGGTCAGGGCAGATAAAATCTGGGCACGCGCTTACCGAGGGCGCAAAGCAGCTCGGCGCTGGCGGTGTTGGCGATGCGGGCAACGTCGGGGACGGATTGCGTGGTACCACCGTCGGTGCCATAGATTGTGGCGATATCACCAACGCGCGCCGAAGCGATTCCCGTGATGTCGGCGGCGGTAAGGTCCATGGAAACCGTTCCGATGATCGGCGCGAGCTGTCCACGAACGATCACGCGGCCTTTGTTCGACAGCACGCGGACCAGTCCATCCGCATAGCCTGCCGCCAGCACCGCGACGCGCGAAGGGCTTGCCGCGGTCCAGCGGCCGTTGTAGCCGACGCGCGCGCCGGGAGCAACCTGCTTGATTGAAATAATGCGCGCGCGAAACGAAAGCACGGGACGGACGGAAAGTTTCGCTTCCATTTTCGGATTGAGTTCGGGCGGCTCGAAAAACTGGTGATAGCCGTACAGGATCGCGCCAGGCCGCACCATATCGCACCAGGTGGATGGGCGGCTGACAATCGCGGCGCTATTGGCCATGTGCACGATGCCGGGATCGAGTCCCAGGGAACGCATGCAGGCCAGCGCGGCGTCAAATGCTACTTCCTGCTCGGCGGTTTGCTCGGTGGTGAACACTTCCGACGAAGCGATGTGCGTGAATGTGCCTGCGAGGCGCAGGTGCGGGCACTCCGCCAGCACGCGCGCAAACGCCGGAATTTCCGATGGGTGAATGCCCAGGCGGTTCATCCCGGAATCGATCTTGAGGTGAAACTCCACCGGGCCGCGCCGCGCCTTGCGCCCCCCGCGTACCTTCTGAGAACGAGCCGCCGCTTTTTCCAGCAGCCGCAACTGCTCGGGCCGCATGATCGCCGGGGTGAGATGATTTTCGAGAATGCGCTGTTCCTCGCCGGCCCAGAAGCCCGTGAGGATCAGGACCGGTTCGCGGATGCCGCTTTCGCGCAACTCGGCGCCTTCCGCCGAACACGTTACGCCGAACCAATCGGCCCGCGCACGCGACAGCGCCTGCGCGACGGGAACGATGCCGTGCCCGTAGGCATTGCTCTTGATGACGGCAAGAATCTTTCTGCGAGGGCGGCGCGCGCCACGCCCGCCGGCGGGATTAACGTGGCGGCGGATCGCCCGCAGGTTGTGCGTCAGCGATCCCAGACTGACTTCCGCCCAGATGGGACGACCTTCGAATTTTACGGTTCGCGTCATTGGAATCTTCAAAGAGTAACCGATCTTGGGGAATAAGAAAAATTACTCCCTGGCGAAGGCGCGCCGCTTAGTAACTAGCCCGCCCAGTAGAACAGGCTTCAGCCTGTTTGCCTTTGATTGTTGCTGCGCTGGCAGAAGTCAAAAGAAAACAGGCTGAAGCCTGTTCTACTGTAGCGAACATAGGGCGGGTGAGGACGCTTACTGCGATTCGGTCCAGGCGTCGGGGGCGCGCAGTTCGAACCGCGTGAAGGAGCCCTGGAACACGAAGCGGACATTGTCGGTCGGGCCGTTTCTCTGCTTGGCGATGATCAGATCGGTTTCGCCGCGCTCTTCCATGCTGACCTCATCCGATTTCTTGTAGAAATTCGGCCGGTGAATGAACATCACCACGTCGGCGTCCTGCTCGATCGCGCCCGATTCGCGCAGATCCGCAAGGCGCGGCTCGCGGTCTTCGCGTTCCGGAGCGCGCGTGAGCTGCGAGAGCACGAGCATCGGCACCTTGAGTTCCTTGGCTAGGGCCTTGAGGCCGCGCGTGATGCTGGAAACTTCTTCGTTGCGGTTTCCAAAGCGTCCGCGCGCCGAAACCAGCTGCAGGTAATCCACAATCACCAGGTCCAGCCCCTTGTCGCGCTTCAACCGCCGCAGCTTTGCGCCCATTTCCACGACCGTCGCCGATCCTGCGTCGTCAATCCACAGCGGCGCTTCGGACAGGCGGCTGAGCGATTTTGGAATTCTTGCCTTGTCGTCCTGATTCAAGTGGCCGGTCCGGAATTTGTGCGAGTCGATCCTGGCGTCGGCGGATAGCAGGCGGAGCAGCAGCGATTCCTTTGACATTTCCAGGCTGAAGATCGCTACCGGCTTGTTTGCCCGCACAGCCACGTTTTCCGCCAGATTGAGCGCGAAAGCCGTTTTCCCCATCGAGGGGCGCGCCGCCAGAATCAACAGTTCGGAAGACTGGAATCCGGAGGTCAGGTTATCGAGCAGATCGTAACCGGTGGACAGGCCCGTGATGCGGTGGCCTCCCTCGTAGATATGTGAAATGCGCTCGCGGCTTTCGGTGACCACGTCATGCATGCCCACCAGGCCCGTGCGCGCGCGATCCTCGGCCAACTGGAAGATGGAGGACTCCGCGCGGTCGAGAATAGCGTCGGCATCTTCCTCGCCTTCCAGCGCCTGCTGCTGGATGGCGTGCGTCGCATGGATCAGGCCGCGTAACAGCGCTTTTTCCTTCACAATGCGGGCGTAGTGCTCGACGTTGGTGACGTGCGGCACGCCGTCCATCAGCTGCGCGATATAGGCCGGGCCGCCGGAGGATTCCAGTTCTCCGGCGCGATGCAGCTGGTCGGTAAGCGTCACCAGGTCAATCGCCTGCTGCGTCTCCCCGAGCGCGATCATCTGCTGGTAGATGCGCCGGTGATGATCGTGAAAAAAATCCTCGGGCTTGAGCTTCTCAATCGCCGCGTTCAGGGCGTTATTATCGAGCAAAATCGCGCCCAGAATGCTGCGCTCCGCCTCCATATTCTGGGGCATCGGCCGTTCGAGTGAGGTCGCAGGAGTAGCCATCGTTTATTCGCTTCAGTTTCGCCTAAATAGCTTCTACTTGCAAGAATTTGTTAATCTGTCGATGCATCCCAATTCGGGATGATCCAGATTTCCGTGAAATGCTTGTGCTTGCGATCGTGCCCGTGATCCTCCGCCAGCATCTCCCGGAGTTTGCTGGGCAAGCTGTCTATCCCCTGCGCGGTATGCGCAGCAGGCTTGCAGGACTGATGGTAGCCGATTCCAAATCTTGCGCCACAACAATCGCAGAGTTCAAAAGTTTCGATCATATACAGCGGGTACTTCCCAATTTCCTTATCGAGTATCGCCACCGGACTGTTTAAATCATTCGTCATGTCATCCTCCACAGGACTGAGGTTTTCCCTGTCTGAGTTGGTGGTCGCCTCGCGCAGCGCATCGTGGGGCGGAACCGGGACCGGATGTCCCCGACCAGACTAAAGTCTAGACCGGGGGAAAAAAGTTCGCCCCAAGTAAGAAAACTTCGCTCTGTGGAATTCGTGCGGGCCTGTGAATAACTTTTCGAAGCGTTGCGGCGGCTGCGCCTGTGGAAAAAGCGAGATAAACCTGTGTAAAACGCGCAGGAAGGGATGACAGCCGGAAGGCAGAAGTTTCGGCGGCGCCGACGTCTGGCCGGCGCCGTCATACCGTTCAGGACTCTTTTTCGACGATGACTTTTAACTCCGCGGTAACGCCGTGGACCAGCTTCACGGTCACCATCGATTCGCCAATCACTTTAATGGGCTCCTCGAGGACGATGCGGCGCTTGTCCACCTCAAAACCCTGCGCCAAAAGGGCGTCGGCAAGGTCTCCTGAGGTCACCGAGCCGAACAGGTGGTCGCTCTCTCCGGCCTTCCGCGCGAATTTCAGGACCACCTGATTGAGAAGCGCGGCCTGCTGGTGCGCGGCGTCCTTCTCGGTGGCGGTGCGCTTGGAGAGCGTGATGCGAATCTTTTCCAGGCGTTTGATGTTGTTGGCCGTGGCCTCCAGCGCGAGGTTGTGCGGCAACAGGTAGTTGCGCGCATAACCGGCGGCGACTTCCACGACTTCGCCGCGCGTGCCGAGCTTTTCGACGTCTTCTTGCAAAATGATCTGCATGGCTTCCTCTTTTTCTAGTCTCAATATCGGGTAAAAGTCCCCGCCCGCCTCGGCGGGCGGGCACTACAACCGACGCGCGTTAGAGTTCCGTGGCAAAGGGCAGCAGGGCGATGTTGCGCGCCCGCTTGATGGCTTCGCCCAGCCAGCGCTGATGGCGCGAGCACGTGCCGGTCATGCGGCGCGGCAGGATCTTGCCGCGTTCCTGCACGAAGGGCTGAAGCATTTCGACCTTTTTATAGTCGATGAAATCGATGCGCTCGACGCAGAAACGGCATACCTTCTTCTTGCGGAAATACTGCCGCTTGCCGCCACGGCGCAGACCTCCCGGCCCGCCATGACTGCCGCCTTCGCGGCGCTGGCCTCCCCCTCCACCGGAGTAACCTTGGCGTGGAGGGCCGCCCTCGCGGCGCTGGCCTCCCCCTCCAGTATGTCCTTCGTGGCGCGGAGCGCTGGGCGCAGGTGTGGCTCCAGGCGCGGCGCTAGGCGTCGCGGTAGGTGTAGTGCTCGGTGTTTCTGGTACCGGCTGATCGGACATCGTGTTTCCTCATTTCTTAAATTGTCATGCTTTCCAGCGGGCTCCAAGGTTCATGAAAAATCCCTGGCGCAAGAGGACAGCCCGCGTTTGATGCATTCCGGCAGGCTCGACGAGGAGCCCATCCACATTAGCTGGCCGCCGGCGGTTGTTCGACGGGCGGCGGAACCTGTTGCGGTGGCGCAGACGGAGCCGCCGTTTGCTTGCGCGGACGGCGGCTGGCGCGGCGTTCCCGATGGTGGACCAGCTTCTTCTGGCGCTTCAATTCCTCATCAAGACGGACCGTCTGATACTTGATGACGGCGTCGGAAACTTTCAAACGACGCTCCAGTTCCTTAATGATGTCGCCCTGGGTGCTCTGGATCACCATGTAGACGAAAAAACCTTCGCGATGCTTGGCCACGCGATAGGCCAGGCGCCGCGTTCCCCACCGTTCGGTTTTCTCGATTTTTCCGCCATGTTCGGCGGTAGAATGTTCCAGGGTCGCAATAATCTTGTTGACGTCTTCCTCCGGCGTCGCCGGCCGGCAGATGAAGATCAGGTCGTATGTGCGTTCTTCCATAGTTTGGATGACTCCGTTTCTCAAATATTTCTCAAACTTTCAAGGTCTCACAATTCGTTTTACTTTCCGGCTTCTTGTTCGCCCGGCGAGGGGACGCGGCGGTTAAAGCGGTTCATCGCGCTTTGCGTTCCTTCCGCCAGAATTAATTTCACGGCCTCGGCGCCCTGCTCGATTTCCTCGGCGACCACATCCTCCTCGTCGCGGCGAATCTGCCGAAGCACGTACTGTTTCAAGTCCCCGCGAAAATTCTCGGGTTGCACGCCGAGCCGCACGCGCGGAAACTCCATCGTACCGAGCGCTCCGATTACGGATTTCAATCCGTTATGGCCGCCCGCCGAACCACGCTCCCGGACACGCAGCATGCCCCAGGGCAGCGCCATGTCGTCGCAAACGACGATCACATCCGAAGTCTCGCACCCGGTGCGCTTCACCAGTTCGCTCACCGCCAGGCCGCTCAGATTCATCATCGTCTGCGGCTTGGCAAGCACAACGTCCTGCCCGGCAATCCGGCCGACACCCACCAGCGACTTCGCCTCAGGCCGCGTAACGCGTATATCGGCCTGCTCGGCCAGCAGATCCACGGCCAGGAAACCCAGGTTGTGCGGCGTCCAGACATATTCCATGCCGGGATTGCCGAGACCCACGATCAGGCGCATCCGCGTCCCTTACTGCGCTGCCTGTTGCGTCCTGCCCATGGAATCGCACAAAACCGCCGCGAAAGTTCAGGGCGCAAGCGCGTGCTACTTCTTCTTCTCGGCGGCGGGAGCCTCTTCGCCTTCCTCGCCCTCTTCGGCTTCCTTCTTGCCCTTCTTGATCAGTTCGGGCTCGGCCGGCGTTGCCGCTTCGGCGGCTACGGCCTCGGCGGGCTTCTCTTCTTCCACGCGCAGGGCCACCACGTGCGCCAGCACGCGCATCGGATCCGTCAGCATCTTGATTTTTTCCGGGTCCACCTGAACGTCGGAAGCGCGAATCTGCATGCCCAGCATCAATCCGGAAATATCCACGCGGAATTCCGTGGGAATATCGGCGGGCAGG
>DATLTA010000018.1:0-4815 GCA_035533775.1 Candidatus Dormiibacterota bacterium
GTTCTGATCAAGCGGATTGAAGAAAAAGAATCCATCAAGGGCGGCATCATCATCCCCGACTCGGCGAAAGAAAAGCCGCAAGAGGGCCAAGTTGTCGCAGCCGGCGCGGGCAAAATCGAGAAGGGCGAGCGCATTCCCCTCGACGTCAAAGTGGGCGACCGCGTGCTGTTCGGCAAGTACAGCGGCACCGAGATCAAGGTGGACGACGAGGATTATCTGATCCTTCGGGAAGATGAAATCCTGGCAAAGCTAGCCGGCGCGGCCAAGGCTGCGGGCGGCAAGAAGTAACTTTTCCCTGCTTCGCCATTTACGGCAATCCTGACCGGGTGGGCCGCCGATGGCGCAGGGCCGCAATTGTTGAAATCTCAGAAATAGAAATTATTGAAGAACAAGAGGAGAAAGACACATGGCAAAGCAAATCGTGACTGGTGAGGATTCCCGCCAGTCGATTCTACGCGGCGTCAACGCTCTAGCCGACGCCGTAAAGATCACGCTCGGTCCCAAGGGCCGCAACGCGGTGATCGAAAAGAAGTTCGGCGCGCCGATCATCACCAAGGACGGCGTGACGGTAGCGAAGGAAATCGAGCTGCAGGACCCGCTCGAAAACATGGGCGCACAGATGGTGCGCGAAGTCGCTTCCAAGACCTCCGACGTTGCCGGTGACGGCACCACGACGGCGACCGTGCTGGCCCAGGCCATCTTCCGCGAAGGCGTGAAGACGGTGGCGGCCGGCGCCAGCCCGACGGCGCTCAAGCGCGGCATCGAACGCGCCGTGGAAGCCGCTGTGGGGGAAATCCGCAAGCTGCACCGCGACGTCAAGGGCGACATGATCGCTCAGGTCGGCACGATCAGCGCCAATAACGACAAGCAGATCGGCAGCATCATCGCCGAAGCCATGAAGAAGGTGGGCAAGGACGGCGTCATCACCGTCGAGGAATCGTGGACCATGGAGACCACGCTGGAAGTGGTCGAAGGGATGCAGTTCGACCGCGGCTACCTCTCCCCCTACTTCGTCACCGATCCGGAACGCATGGAGTGCGCCCTGGAAGACGTGCGCATCCTGATCCACGAAAAGAAAATCAGCTCGATGAAGGATTTGCTTCCCCTTCTCGAACAGATTGCCAAGCTGGGCAAGCCCCTGCTGATCATTGCCGAGGACGTCGAGGGCGAAGCCCTGGCCACCCTGGTGGTGAACAAGCTGCGCGGCACGTTGCAGTGCGCTGCCGTCAAGGCACCCGGCTTCGGAGACCGCCGCAAGGCCATGCTCGAAGACATCGCGACCCTGACCGGCGGCAAAGCCATCACCGAGGATCTCGGCATCAAGCTGGAGAACGTGAAGATGGAAGACCTCGGCAAGGCCAAGAAAATCACGATTGACAAGGACAACTGCACGATCATCGAAGGCGGCGGCAAGTCCAGCGAAATCGAAGGACGCGTCCGGCAGATTCGCGCGCAGGTCGAGGACACCACCTCGGACTACGACCGCGAGAAGCTGCAGGAACGTCTGGCCAAGCTGGTTGGCGGCGTGGCGGTGATCAAGGTGGGCGCGGCAACCGAAACCGAGCTGAAGGAAAAGAAGGCTCGCGTCGAGGACGCCATGCACGCCACGCGCGCGGCGGTCGAGGAAGGCATCGTTCCCGGCGGTGGCGTGGCTCTGATTCGCTGCATCGCGGTGCTGGACAAACTCAAGCTCAATGACGAAGAAGCCATTGGCGTGAACATCGTCAAGCGCGCGCTTGAGGAACCCATGCGGCAGATCGCCCTGAACGCGGGCGAAGAAGGCGCCGTCATCGTGGGCCGCGTCCGCGAAAGCAAGGACGATAACTTCGGCTACAACGCGGATACCGGAGAGTACGGCGACATGGTCAAGGCGGGCGTTATCGACCCGGCCAAAGTCACGCGCCTCGCCCTCCAGAACGCCGCTTCCATTGCCGGCCTGATGCTCACCACCGAAGCCCTGGTGGCCGACATCCGGGAAGACAACAAGCAGGCCGCAGCAGCCGGCGGCCACGGCGGCCCTCCAGGCGGCGGCATGGGCGGCATGTACTAGATCGAAGGAAAAAACGCACTTCCAGAGGGCGTCCCGGCACAGCCGGGACGCCCTTTCTTGTTGCCGGCATCTCTTATACTAGCGTCAACGAACATCCTCTGCCACGGGCAGGCCATCCCGCAGCAATCCATCCCCCCCAGATCTGTCACAACGCATGACCCTTTAGAACTCTATTTCTTTATTTGTTTGTAATATCGAACGTGATCGGTCAGGATGGATGCAGCAATAGCGGATTGGAATTTTACCCTTCTCCAAGGCACTGCCTTACGCTAAAGCCGACGCCCCGTTTAGGCGGCAAAAATGAAAAAACAAGCACCCACGCATCCCGGCGCAAGTGACCAGGGAGAGATGGTAAAAACATCCGGGATGAATCCCCCGCATATGGAAGCAATCCAAGAACAGGTTGAGGAAAACCTGCGGCAGAGCCAAGAGCAGTTCCGGCAATTGGCCGATAACATTCGCGAGGTTTTTTACATCATTACGCTCGATCCTAGGCGGGTGACTTACGTCAGCCCTGCCTATGAAGAAATCTGGGGTAGGCCACGAAAGGAATGTTATGAGCGGCCCGAGGCATGGATGGAATCTGTCCATCCCGAGGACCGCGAAAGTCTCGGTTCTTTTTATGCACAGGTCATACAGGGCGCGCAGGTGGAGATGGGATACCGCGTGGTGCGGCCGGATGGCTCGATTCGATGGATCAACGCGCGCAATTTCCCCGTGTACGACCCAGAAGGCAAGCTTATCCGGCTCGTCGGTATTGCGGAAGATGTCACCGTTCGCAAGGAGGAAGAAAAAAAGCTCGATGAGGCTTACCGAAAACTGAATGCCGCCTTGGCGGAGGCCGGACAACGGTCCCAGGAGACAACCAGGCTCACCGAACTGCTCGACATTCTGCAGTCCTGCCAGACGGCTGAGGAAGCTTACAAGATTATGGAAGGCACGCTGCCTGCGGCAATGTCCGCTGCGGCCGGGGCGCTGTGCATCACCAGCGCATCACGAAACATGGTGGAAACAGTGGCCCTGTGGGGTGACGCGCCGGCCACCGAGAAGACCTTTCGTCCGGATGATTGCTGGGCGCTGCGACGCGGTAAGGTTCATCACGTCAGGGATTCCAACTCCTCTTTACGGTGCACGCACGTATCCAGGTCCCCGGCAAACGGTTATCTCTGCGTTCCCTTGGCTGCACAGGGTGAAACACTCGGCGTTCTATACCTGGAATATCCGGAGGCCGCTGCGGCTCCCGCTCCAGCCTCACATACACTGGAAGCTTTGGACCGGCAAGCATCCGCCGTTGGCGAACGCATCTCCCTGGCGCTGGCGAATTTGAGGCTTCGAGAAGTGCTGCGGGGACAATCCCTGCGCGATCCGTTGACCGGGCTTTATAACCGCCGTTACATGGAAGAGTCCCTGGAACGGGAGTTTCGGCGCGCGGTCCGCAACAACCTGTCCGTTTCGCTTCTCATGCTCGATATCGATCACTTCAAACGGTTCAACGACACGTTTGGCCATCAGGCCGGTGATACGCTCATGCGTACGCTGGGCGATTTCCTGCTGCAACGCACCCGCGGCCAGGACGCTGCCTGCCGCTATGGCGGAGAGGAGTTTGCCCTGATTCTATCGGGCGCATCCGCTGATGCCGCGGTGAAGCGGGCCGAACTGTTACGCGAAGACCTCAAACATCTGACAGTGCAACACGCCGGCCAGGTGCTCGGAAGCGTGACGTTATCCATCGGCGTTTCGTCCTACCCCGGCCACGCCACTTCCGAAGACCTGCTGCAGGCAGCGGATCAGGCTCTGTACCGCGCCAAGGCGGAAGGTAGAGACCGGGTAATTGTCGGCTGACCCATCCCGCAAATCCCCCGAATCGAAGCGCACCCAGGGTTCGGTTTTTCTTCCCGCTGCATGATTCCCGCATGGATGGATCGTCCGCCAGGCCAACAAAACGTTGCCGATTCCGGAATTATATTTCGAGTGTATACTGCCTGAGTTCGAAAAAAACAAATGCAACTTCCGGAGGACAACGAATGACGGCCCAGACACACACTCCCCCAGCTCATATCGGCATGATGAATATCCTGAACGGCGCGCACGTGGCGGGCGCTGTGTCCTGCCTCGCCCAGATTGGAATTCCAGACCTGGTCGAAGCCGGACCCAAATCAGCCGGGGAATTAGCGAGCCAGATCGGCGCCGATCCTGAGGCGCTCTACCGCCTCATGCGCGCCACTGCCAGTGTGGGAGTGCTCACGGAGGGGCCTGACGGAAAATTTTCGCAAACGCCGATGTCGGCGGTTCTGCGAAGCAATGCAAATCCCAGCCTGCGGGCCCTAGCCATCATGGGTGGCCGGGAATGGCACAGTCGCGGCTGGTCGCATCTGGAATATTGCGTGCGCACCGGCAAACAGGCGCTGGATCAGATTTACGGGACGCGCACCTTCGAGTTTTTCAAACAGCACCCGGAGGAAGCGAAGATCTTCAACGATGCCATGACCGGCATCTCCATGATTGACAGCCCCGCCGTCGCCGGCGCTTACGATTTTTCCGGTATAGGTTCCCTGGTCGATGTTGGCGGCGGACATGGACTTCTGCTGGCGACCATCCTCAAAAAGAATCCCCATTTGAAGGGCACGCTCTATGACATGGAACACGTTGTATCAGGAGCCGCCAATGGACCGCTGAAACCCGTGATGGATCGCTGCACCCTGACGCCCGGCGATATGTTTGCTTCGGTCCCCACGGGCGCCGATGCCTACATCATGAAACACATA
>DATLTA010000019.1:0-6677 GCA_035533775.1 Candidatus Dormiibacterota bacterium
AGTGCGCGTGGCAGGGTCCCACGGCTGTGCGCTTGGCGGTTTGCGTTTAACTTGGGGAGGCTCCCTTGGCGCTGGCTATCGAAGAGAAATACGATCAGGTACGGCAGCTCATTGCCATGGGCAAGGAGCGCGGCTACCTCCTGTATGACGAAGTGAACGACATCCTGCCCGCCGAAGTGCATTCCTCGGAAGAAATTGACGATCTGCTTTCCACGTTTGAGCGTTACGGGATTGATATTTACGAAGACCTGGCCGCGGCAAAGGCGGCCCGCGCCACGGCCGACCCGGTTGCCGCCGAAGCCCCTGAAGTTGAATCCAAGGACGAACTTCCGGTAGCCGATAGCAGTGAACTCGACCTCACGCCGGGAATGCTGGAAAAGACGAACGACCCGGTTCGCATGTACCTGCGCGAAATGGGCACCGTGCCGCTGCTGACGCGCGAAGGCGAAGTCGCCATCGCCAAACGCATCGAGCGCGGGCAGTTGCTGGTTCTTAAGACGATCACGCGCTCTCCGATCATCCTCAAGGAATTGCTGACCATCGGCGAGGATCTGCGCAGCGGCACCCGCTCGATCAAGGAAATTGTCCAGTTCGACGACGAGGAACTTACCGAAGAGAAGATCGAAAACAAGACCCGGAAAACGCTCAAGGTTCTCGACAAGATCGCCGAGCTGTACCTGGAATGCCTGAAGGAAGCCGCGAAGCTCGAGCGCATGACGAAGTCGAAAAAGCGCCCGTACCTGCGCGCGAAGTATCGCGTGGGGCGCTTGCGCATCGAAATGTCGCAGCTGGCGCGCTCGCTGGAATATCACCTGTTCGAGAAAAAGCGCCTGATCGAAAAAATCCGCAACACCGTCGAGCGGCTGCAGTCCCTGGAGCGCGAAGCCGGAAAGCTCGAGCGCCGCGCCGACGCCTCCAAAGGAGACAACGCCGCAGAGGCGCGCAAGGAACTGCGCTCGCGCCGCTCCGAGTTGCGCGAAATCGAGGTTTCCAGCGAAACCGGCCTCACCGACCTGAAGCGCATGCTGCAGGTGATCCTGCGGGGAGAAGCCGAAGCCGAACAGGCCAAAAAAGAATTGATCGAAGCGAACCTCCGCTTGGTCGTCTCCATCGCGAAAAAATACACCAACCTCGGCCTGCAGTTTCTCGACCTGATTCAGGAAGGCAACATCGGCCTGATGAAGGCCGTGGACAAATTCGAGTGGCGGCGCGGCTACAAGTTTTCGACCTATGCGACGTGGTGGATTCGCCAGGCTATCACCCGCGCCATTGCCGATCAGGCGCGCACCATCCGTATCCCGGTGCACATGATCGAAACGATCAACAAGCTCATCCGCACCAGCCGCCAGCTGGTGCAGGAGCTGGGCCGCGAGCCGACCTCGGAAGAAATCGCCAAGCGCATGGAAATTCCCGTGTCGAAGGTGCGCAAGATCCTGAAAATCGCGCAGGAGCCGATTTCCCTGGAAACGCCGATCGGCGAAGAGGAAGATTCGCACCTCGGCGATTTCATCGAAGACAAGGCCGTTGTTTCGCCCTCCGACGCTGTCATCAATCTGAATTTGAAGGAACAGACTTCCTCCGTGCTGAAATCCCTGACGCCGCGCGAGGAAAAAGTCATCAAGATGCGCTTCGGCCTGGACGATGGCTCCGAGCACACGCTCGAGGAAGTCGGCCAGTCGTTTGCCGTCACGCGCGAACGCATTCGCCAGATCGAAGCCAAGGCGCTGCGCAAGCTGCGGCACCCGTCGCGTTCGCGCAAGCTGCGCGCCTTCCTGGAAGGGGCTTCGCGCGATTACCTCTGATTTAATTTTCCCTGATTTAATTTTTGTTCAGCGGGAAGTTCCATGTGCGGCGGCCCCGCTTGTGGCGCCGGCAACGCATAGCACCCTCGCGAGGGCAACACATTCACCGGAAAAATCCCGCAAACGTCTACCCTGCGGCTTCGGTGGGAGAAACATCCGGAGAGGAAGATAGGGTCTTCGCCCGCAGCGCGGCCAGCACAGCGCCGCCATACACCGCACCGAGAAGCAGGAATGCCGCGGAAAGCGTGACGTGCTGGGCGAACCATCCCAGTGCAAAGCTCATGGTGACCTGCAGAACCGTGCTGATCACCGAAAACGCCGATTGCGTTCGCCCCATCAAGTGCCGCGGCACGATGCTCATGATGGAGGATTGCGTCAGCACGCCCCCGAGCGCGCGGCATACGCCGAACAGTGCATTCATGGCCACTGCCACGGCCAGCACGCGCGCGTAGGGAAACAGCGTATGGCCCACCGCCAGCGTGGCCAGCGCCAGGATCAGTATCTGGTAAGGCCGCTTTTGCGCCGCCTTCGCCGCAAGCAGTCCTCCAGCAATTGCGCCCACCGCCCAACCCGTTTCGATGTACCCGTAGCCGCGCGCTCCCGCCGAAAGCAGGTCCTTCGCCAGAGCCACTACCAGCACATTCGCGCTGATCACTCCGGCCATCATGCAGGCGTAGGTGATTCCCAGGGCCAGCACGCGCGGCTGTTTTCGCAGATAATTCAGCCCTTCGGCGATGTCCGCGAATATACTGGCTGCCCGGGAAACGTCTTCCTCGTTTCGCGCTACGGGCAGTTCGGACATTTCCGGAGACCCCTCAATCATGGGGGCAGCCGACAAAAGACGAATGTTTTGAACGCGGTGTGGCGGGTAATATCCGCGCCGCATCAGGAACAGGAAGATCGCCGAAATCAGGTACGTTGTGCCGTCAATTCCGAGGATTCCCCCTAGGCCGGAGTGCACGTAGATGAATCCCACCAGTGCGCCCGCCATCGCCATGCCGCCCTGCACGGCGATCAGTATGGTGGCGTTGGCGGTTATCAGCTGTTCTCGCGGTACAAGTTCCTGGATCAGCGCGTTGGTCGTGGACCAGTAAATTGCGAATCCCACGCCCAACAGCAGAACCATGGAATACAGTTCCCACAATGCCAGATGGCCCGCAAACGCCAGCGCAGCCGTTCCCAGCACGATTGCCGCGCGCGCCGCGTCGATCGTGATCCCCAAATACCGCCGGTCCACCCGATCGATCAACACGCCGCCGAACGGCGGCACCACCAGCCCCGGCAGTGTCACTAGGATGACAATCAGGCTCACTTTCACCGTCGAATGAGTCGCACCCAACACGTACCAGGTGACACCCGCAAAATTCATCCCTGTGCCAAACAGCGAAACGAACATCGCCAGAAAGAAAAATGGGAATCCGGGAACGCGGAACAGCGCCTTCCAATTCAGGGCAGGTTGAGGGTCCGAGGACATTTCAGCAGCGAGCCATTTGTGCCGACCTACGCCAATCAGTGTAACGGCATTGACGTTGCAGGTTCAATGCCCAATGGATGCGCGCTGTGTACCATCTCGGGCCAGATTCGACAGCGCCTCGATGGATACCTTCGGATCGGGGAAAAAGGTGTTGTTTTCAAGGTTTCCTGTTTGCAAACGGCGGGAACCGTATTTTGCCCTTCATCACCAGCACGACCAGAATTGCCGGCACGGTGGAGAGGACTCCGAGCACGGCCAGAACGATCAGTTCCGCGTGGCCGACGAAAACCCAGAGAATCAGCGGCGCATCGAACAAAATCACCAGCACCGGCAGCATGCGCAGGAATAAACGCGTCTGCCGATCCGCTTCTTCGCGATTCCACCCGCAAAGCGGGCAATACGTTTTGCCCATGGCGCTTGCCGTGGGCATGTGGCATTGCGGGCATTCTGGTAACGTTTCGGCGGAGCCCTTTTCCATTTGCCGCATTGTTCCTCCAGGCACGCGTCAACGACCTGCGGCCGCAGTTTCCGGCGAGAAGTTCCACAATCACATTTTGCGTTCTCTTGCCACGACAGTGGAACGGAATTAATGATTTTTCTGGTCCGCGTGCAGTTGCCCCGGGACGCCAGCAGTCATTTTACCGAGGTTGCCGCCGTCGTCACACAACTGCTTTCTGCCCCATGGCGCGAAATCCGCCTTATGATGTAGCGATGGCTTCGTTGATCGAACTGCGCGGGCTCACCGTGGAAATTCCCACACCGGCGGGATGGATTTGCCCGGTGGACGATGTGTCGTTCACACTGGAAACGGGCGAATCGCTGGGCCTGGTTGGCGAATCAGGCAGCGGGAAGTCCATGCTGGCGCTGGCGCTGATGGGTTTGCTGCCGCCGGGCGCGCAAGTGCGCGGGGAAGTGTGGCTGGCAGGCGCGAACGGAACTGCTGGTTCGCGTGCCAACCTGCTGGCGATGTCCGAGCGCGAACGGATCGGAGTGCGCGGCCGCGACATCGCCATGATTTTTCAGGAACCCATGACCGCGCTCAATCCCGTGATGCGCGTGGGCGCGCAAATTGCCGAGGCGGTATGCGCGCACCAGGCCGGGCTGCCGCGCGGGGAAGTGCATCGCCGCGTGCTGGCCGCGCTGGAACGCGCCGCCGTGCCCAATCCCGAACTGCGCTCGCGGCAGTATCCGCACCAGCTTTCCGGAGGGTTGCGCCAGCGCGTCATGATCGCCATGGCCCTGGCGGCGCATAATTCTTCGCCGGAATCGAGTGCGACCGGCGAACCGCGCGTGGCGGGCGCGTCGGGGCAACCACGCCTGCTCATCGCCGATGAGCCCACGACGGCGCTCGACGTCACGGTGCAAAAACAAATTCTGGATCTGCTTGCGCAGTTGCGGCGCGATCTGGGCCTCGCGCTTTTATTTATCACGCACGATCTGGGCGTGGTCGCACAGGTGGCGGACCGCATTGCGGTTACCTACGCCGGGCGCATCGTCGAGCTCGGCCCCGCGCGAGAAGTCCTCAGACATCCGCGTCATCCGTATACCGCGGGGCTGCTGCGCGCGTCGCCGCAACTGGAGCGTCAGAAACTCGAACCGATACCGGGCACGGTGCCGGCGCTCACCGCGCTGCCGATGGGCTGCGCGTTTGCGCCGCGCTGCCCGCTGCGCATTCCCGAATGTACAGCCGCAATGCCGGAGTTGCGCGCCGCAGGTCCCGGGCATCACGCGCGCTGCATCCTGGTTGGCGGCACGAACGAGAAAAACGTGGAATAAATTTTTCCTGATTGCTGTCCTTTTTCGATCGCGATCGTGGTAGAGGTAGGGCAGGCTTCACAGGCTGCGGAAAAAGTGGAAATATTTGTGGGTCGTGCCTTCAGGCACGACATAACACCTGCATTTTTTCGCGGGTTTTAACCCCTGAAGACGTGCAAATCGATTTTTCCGCAACCTGTTCCGCCTGTCATGAGTTGGCAGGAAACAAAACCGGCAGGCGAAAGCGTGACCTACTCAAAAGGGAGCGAGCAAAAACACAATGACGACGGAACCGAACCATCTCGACAAAATACGTGAGCGCTTCACCGCCACGGCGGAAGTATTTGCCCAAACCGTGCGCGTCATGCGCGTGGAGGAGGCCGAGCGGCTCGCCGAACGCGCCACCGCCGGGCTTTCCAATGTGAAGCAGTTGCTGGCCATCGATCTGGCCTGCGGTCCCGGCACGTTCACTCGCCCGCTGGCCAGGCGCGCACGCCACGCTATCGGCGCAGACCTGACTCCGGCGATGGTGGAGAAAGCGCGCGCCGAAGCCGTGCGGGATGGCATCACCAACATTGAATTCGTATGCGCCGATATCTACGCGCTGCCTTTTGCCGACAGCTCGGCAGGAATCGTGACCTGCGGCTACGCGTTTCACCACATGACCGAGCCGGCTCGCGCGCTGGCGGAAATGGCCCGCGTTCTGCAGCCCGGCGGCCGCATGGCCTTCACAGACATTATCGTGCCGGAAGGCTGCGACGCCGAGCTGCAGGATGAAATCGAACGCGCGCGCGACGCTTCCCACGCGGTCACGCAAAGCGTGGCGCAATTCCGCGAGCAGTTGCGCAGTCTGGGGCTTGTGGTGCGCTCCGAAGAGCTTCACGAGTACTGGTTTGATTTTGACGCCTGGATGAGAAATGCGGGCAGCGCTCCCGGCGATCCGGCCTACGTGCGGACTCGCAGCTTGCTGGAGAAGCGCATAGGGGACGACCGCTGCGGTCTCCGCGTGGCCCGCTCGGAAAAATCATCCGGTGGCCTAAAATTCGTACACACGATGCTGGTGCTCGTCGCGGAGAAGCCGGAATGAATCATTTAGTCGCGCCGGAAGGCGGCGAACACTGATGCTTGGCCCGCTTCTGGAAGCGCGCAACCTGCGAAAGACGTTTTCGGGGGTTGCGGCGGTCGACGGCGTGAGCCTGGAACTGGCGGCGGGCGAAACCCTCGCTGTGGTCGGCGAATCCGGCAGCGGCAAGACGACGCTGGCGCGCATGCTGCTGCGCCTGATCGAGCCGGACTCGGGAGAATTGCGGATCGAAGGCCGCGACTTCCTCACGTCGCGCGGCGCGGAACTGCGCGGCCTGCGCCGCGAGATGCAAATGGTGTTCCAGGATCCGTTCGCTTCGCTCGATCCCAGAATGCGCGTGGCGGCGATTGTCGGAGAGCCGCTGGAAATTCACGAGCCGCGACTTCGCCGGGCGGCGCGTCGCGCACGCATCGTGGAAATTCTGCAAACCGTAGGTCTCGGGGAAGAGGCCCTGGCGCGCTACCCGCACGAATTTTCCGGCGGCCAGCGCCAGCGCATCGGCATTGCCCGCGCGCTGGTACTGCGTCCGCGGCTGGTCGTGGCGGATGAACCGGTCTCCGCG
>DATLTA010000020.1:0-9240 GCA_035533775.1 Candidatus Dormiibacterota bacterium
GCATTCGATCTGCGTACAGGTATCCTAAAATGCATTAATTTCTTCTGGGCGCAGGCAGCTTGAAAATGGTTATCCATTGACTTGCTATCCTGTCGCCCTGCCGTTTTTCCTGGGTCCTTGCGGAGATGCGCGCCACCGAAGTCGTCGTACAATGTAGAGTGGGTTCACTGCGGATCATCGTAATGGTAATGCAGGATGATCATGCAGGTACGCAGGATCGTGGCAACGCGGGAACGTGCCATCGGGAACACGGAGGCGAACATGCGTCATGCAATTCTGGGAGCGGGCGGGGTCGGCGGCCTGATCGGGGCGGCGCTGGCCAAATCGGGTGAGGCAGTCACGCTGGTGCTTCGGCCAGAAGCGGTGAAAAACTATCCGGCGGAGCTGTCTCTGGAAAGCGTTTTCGGGTCGTTCAGCGTTCCGGTGGGGCGCGCCGCGGCTGTCACGGAGCCGTTCGATGTGTTGTGGGTTGCGGTGAAAGCCACGCAGCTCGATTCCGCCCTAAAAAGTATCCTCGTGAACCCGGAACAACTTGGCGCCGTCGTGCCTCTGCTCAATGGGATCGATCACATCGCGATGCTCCGGGCGCGCTTCGGCCACGACCGCGTTGTACCGGCAACGATTGGCGTGGAGTCTGAGCGCATTGCGCCCGGCAAGATCGTGCACCGGGGCAAGGTGGCGCGCCTGGCCGTGTCTTCCATCGGTGAAAGCAGGCTGGCGCCGGCAATTGAAAAGTTGCGCCAATTTGGATTCAATTGCCGGTTCAGCCCCGACGAAACGCAAATCCTGTGGAATAAACTCGCCTTCCTCGCGCCCTACGCGCTCACAACCACTGCGGCGTCCATGACCATCGGCGAAGTGAGCGCCGATCCCGTGTGGCGCGCCAGGCTGGAAGCGTCCGTCCGCGAGGCCTGCGCGGTGAGCACAGCCAGCGGTGCGCCGCTCGATGCCGCTACGTTCATTTCCTTCTTCGATAAAATGCCGCCGGGCGGGCGCAGTTCCATGCAGAAAGACGTGGGGACCGGAAACCCGCCCGAACTGGACGCCATCTCCGGACCGATCCTGCGCGGGGCCCGCGAACACGGATTGGACGCGCCGGTTACGCGTGAACTGACCGGGATGATCGGGGAAAAATCCGCTGCGAACAATCGTTGATTCGCACGTTGATATGCAACCGAAGCAATACCTAGCACAGCGGGCCCGAGCGACACTCGTCACGCGGACCGGAACACCGGTCCAGCACTGTGAATTTTTGTCCGTCCGGCAAAAAAGCCGGCGCCCGATGAACTACCGCCCCGTCAGTGCAGCTTTGGCTTGCTCGGTTTGCTGCAGCGGCGCGGCCACCAGATGTTCGGCGAGAAACCACACTTGCAATTCATTGGAACGGATCACATCGCTCACCAGCAGATCGTTTGTGCCGTCGTCGCCGGCTTTGGAAGCTTCCCGCGCCATCGTGCGCGCTTCCTTCAAGATGAATTCGTGCGCTTCGAGGAGCCGGGAAATCTGCACGGGCGCCTCTTCCCTGCCACGTGGAGGCCGCGGAATGATGGTGGTCTCCGCAACGTCGGCGGCCATGGCAATGCTGATGCCGCCCAGCAGTTGAATGCGCTCGGCAATCGTGTCCACCAGTTCGTTCTGTTCCCCGTAATGCTTGTCGTAGAGCAGATGCAACTGGTAGAACGCGGAACCGGCCACCTGCCAGTGATGTTTCTTGTACATGTCGCGCAAGCTCATCGTGTCGGCAAGAAGCTGATTCAAGTTCGTGATGCTCGATTCGCAGGCGGTTTCATCCAGAGCGATCGGCAACTTGGCAATTTTTCCGTAGGGCTGACTTTCGCTGGCGTGCTGGTGCAGCAGGGGCCTGGCGCGCTGCGTCCCGGCCTCCATTTGGTTGTAACGCAAACTATTATCTCTTTTTTTTGTGCTCATGATTTTGCCCCTTTATCAGCAGTCCCATCCGAGAAGTACTGTTTCCCCTCGTACGCCTGAATTTTAATCCGTGTCAAGCAGCGCGGGCTGTGACGGCTATCACGGCCAAAAATGCCGCGAAAACATCGAACCGGCCGAAAAATCCGGGAGATTTTCAAATAGGTTGCGGCGTTCGACGCGATTCGCTACACTCCGGCCATTCCTTCATTTTTCCGGCAAGGCTTTATGTGCAGCAAACTCTGAGGAGACATCCATGAAGAAGATGCAAGCTGTACTTGCAGCAATTGCCTTGTCGGCTCTCGGATCGTTCCTGGCCTTTGCCCAACAGCCCGCGGCACAGGCTCCCCCACAACCAATGAGCTTTTTCATCACCAGCGCCGGCTCGGGAGACGGCGCAAATCTGGGAGGCCTGGCAGGAGCCGACCACATCTGCCAGACGCTGGCCGCCTCTGTGGGCAGCACAAAGACGTGGCACGCGTACCTGAGCACGCAGGCCACTGCCGGACAGCCCGCTATCAATGCGCGGGACCGCATCGGCACGGGCCCCTGGTATAACGCCAAGGGCGAAAAAATCGCCAATGGCCTAGCCGATCTGCATGGAGACACGGCGGAACTGGCGCGTCGCGGCAATAACCTGGTCAAGCTGTCCGCGCTGAATGAGAAGGGAGAGATCGTGAACGGCCGCGGTGACAAGCCCAACCGGCACGACATGCTGACCGGCTCGCAGACCGACGGCACGGCCTTCACCGACAGCGCCGACCACACCTGCAGCAATTGGACCAGCGACACGACCGGCACGGCGCAACTAGGCCATTCCGACCGCAACGGCGCCGGGAATACTTCGTGGAACTCGGCGCATCCCAGCCGCGGCTGCAGCCAGGAAAATCTGGTGAGCACGGGCGGCGCGGGCCTGTTCTATTGCTTCGCGATCAACTAGTGTGCTGTCCCGGAAAATCCTTCACGAAGTGGAACATGTCTTCAGGGGCTAAAGCCCCTTTGTTTTCAGCCTATTTTGTCAGGGCTGAAGCCCTGACCCACAATCCGGAATTGCGACTTAATTTCCGGAACAGCACACTAGGAGCAACTGGGCGGGATTGCGCCGAGCGACGCAACAAGCTGATTTAATGGGACTTAACTGACAATCGCGCAAATCCGGTCCCGGCGGCTAACACTGCGCGGCAGGGGCCGTCCAGAAGAGTTCCCCCGCATCTTGCTTATTATTATGAAATGGACGTATCTAGGCTTGTACTATATTTGCTTGCACTCTCCATCGCGTATCTGATATAACTCGCAAGTTAAGAGACAGAGGCGGAAGTACCTTAAAATTTAAGGTAAACTAACCCACCCGCCTCTGTCTTCTCTCAAAACGGACATTTCCAAGCCCGGCGTTTCCTGCAACTCAATCCGGTTCCTGAATCGATCCGCCGGATCTTCTCGCCGTTATCGTTTTATCGGTGGAACATTCCAATATAGACGGCTTTGCCGATGATATGGCCGTCCATGTCCTTCAGCACGTCAGCGCGCGTGGCGTCGGGTCCGGCAGGAAGTTTCGTATCCAGCACGTAGAGTTCAAACGTGTAGTGGTGCGGTTTGCCTGGCGGCGGGCAAGGACCCTGGTATCCATTCACCCCACGAATATTCTTGCCCTGGATCGCGCCATCGGCCATTTGCGCCATGTCGGGCACGTTTTCGGGGAGGTGGGTTGCGGTTGCGGGAATGTTCCACATGATCCAGTGCGTGACATCCATTATGCCTTTCCGGGGATGTGCATCCGGGTCATGAAGAATCAGCGTGAAACTGGCGGCATCCTTCGGGGTATTGCGCCATGCCAGCGCCGGGGAAACGAATTTGGGCTTTGCCGAACAGGTGTACTTCACCGGGATATTGCCGGTGTCCCGGAATGCGGGAATCGACATCATGAATTGCGGCGCTGGATGGGCTGCGGACGGTGCCGCCTGCTGGGCGGCTACCGGAAGCAAGCCGGCCGCCAAAAGAAGCGCCAGGGCCTTGAAGAATTGCACTACCGTGATTCTCATTCGAAAGTTCCTCCCTTTTCAATGCCAGAATGCTCTCCAGACAAGACCAGACAAGATTGAATTGTCACACAATCCGGCTATAGAGTTAGTATTACAATTCGGTGGGAGTTGCAAGGAAGACCTGCGCCACGGCAGGCGGCGCAAACATTTTTTGTAACCGAAACAATGGATGCGCCTTCTAAGCAGTGCGATCATAAATCGGAAAATTCGATGGAGGAGCAATGCCGTCCAAATCAACATGGATGCTAATCGTCGCAACCGTCTTGGCGTTCGGATTACCCGTGCAGGGCCAGGCACAGACGCAGGCGCGCGGCCCGGTCCAATTGCCGGATGGCCAGGGCAAGGAAATTGTCCAAATCGCGTGCGCCGTCTGCCACAGCCTGAACAACGTCGTCAACTCCGGCCATACGCCAGCCGAGTGGCGAACCACCATGGCCATGATGCTCAACGTGGGCGCGGCGGTGCCGAAGGACAAGGTCGACATGGTGACCAACTACCTGATCAAGAATTTTCCGGAGAAGCCCGCGCCGCATGCGGAGATTATTCCCGGAAACGTGAAAGTCACTTTTCAGGAATGGAAATTGCCCACGCCCGGCACGCGTCCCCATGATCCGCTGGCTGCTCCCGACGGCACGATCTGGTACAGCGGCCAGATGGCCAACGTCCTGGGGCACGTCGACCCCAAGACGGGACACATTACCGAATATCATCTGCCTACGCCGGACTCCGGCCCGCACGGATTGATCATGGACAAGCAGGGCAACATCTGGTTTACGGCGAATTTCAAGGCCTATATCGGCAAGTTTGTGCCGAATACCGGGAAATTTACCGAGTATCATCTCGATCCGGCAGCTCGAGACCCTCATACGCCGGTTTTTGATCAGAAGGGCATCATCTGGTTCACCGTGCAGGGCGCCAACATGGTGGGGAGATTCGATCCCAAGACCGGGATGGCGAAAACGGAAACCGTGCCCACGCCAAAATCAAATCCCTACGGCATGGTTGTGACCTCCAAGGGCGTTCCGTATTTTATGGAATTCGGCGCGCCGAAAATCGCCAGCATCGATCCGGTCACCATGGCAATCCATGAATACCCATTGCCAAACGAAGAGGCGCGCCCGCGGCGCGTGGCCATCACCTCCGACGACGTTCTCTACTACACGGATTATCGGCGCGGCTATCTGGGCCGCTTCGATACCAAGACCAATAAAATGACCAAGGAATGGCTCTCTCCCGGCGGCCCGAAATCACGGCCCTACGGAATTACCATAGTGAACGATATCGTGTGGTACAGCGAATCCGGCGTGAAACCCAATACTCTCGTGCGCTTCGATCCCAGGACCGAGAAATTTCAAACCTGGATCATTCCTGCCGGCGGCGGCGTGGTGCGCAACATGATGCATTTCGCCGACGGCAAGCTCGCGCTTACCGAAAGCGGCAAAAATATCGTTGCGCTCGTAACCGTGAAAAACAGTGCAAACATGGCCATGGGAACAAAGTAAGAGGAGCAGCTGCCGGGAAGAGATTTGACGCAGCAATGTATTGGAACAAGTTCTAACGCGGAACTCTAACGCCGCTTCCCGGCCTGACCGGTCTTTACGGCCTTGCTGGCCGGGGAGCGGAAAACACACAACGCATTTTTTCAGGTTCTGGCGGCCAGCGCGGCTTTCACGCGTTCAGCGGTAATCGGTACCTGCCGGATACGCGCGCCGGTGGCATCGAAGATGGCATTGCCAAGGGCTGCGGAAACGATGGTGATGGCAGTTTCACCCGCTCCGGTGGCGTTGCGATCGGGCCGGTTGAGCAGAATCGTGTCGACCTTCGGAACGTCGAAACCCAGATACAGCGAGTGATAGGTTAGCCAGTCCACCGAAGTCACATTCTGGTCGTCCCAGGTCACTTCTTCCAGCAGCGCGCGGCTCAAACCCTGCAGGGCGCCGCCCTCCATCTGATTTCGCAAGCCGTCGGGATTGGAAATGGGCCCCGCATCGTTGGCGATCACGATGCGCTTCACGGTGATTTTTCCGGTTTCCTGATCCACATCGACCTCGGCAACCATGGCGGCGTATCCGTTGCTCCCTTCATACGCCACGCAGGACATGCCGCGGCCGCTGGCAATCCCCGTCTTCTTACGGTTTGGATTCGGCGAAAGACGCGCCTCCCAGTTGGCCCCTTTTGCCGCGGCCCGAACCACGTCGATCAGCCGGGGCTCGCTCAAATGCCGCAGCCGGAATTCCAGGGGATCGATTTGCGCTTTTGCCGCAAGCTCATCCATGAAACTTTCCTGCGCGAATGTGTTCTGCAGGCGCTGCGGCGAACGCAGCGGCGCGGTCCAGAATGGAGATACGACGTTGTGAAGCAAGGAGCGTTCCGACTGGATCGTACCGGTGCCCTGGGCGACGCCTCCCACACGCCCCGCCATGTAGGATGACGCCGCGTTGCCGTTATTTCTGTACTCGGTCGGCTCAGCCGCCGGGGAACGAGGCTCGAACGCCTCAGGCTCAAAACCCGCCAGCAAGCCCGTGATGACGTTTCCCGGAGTCCTGTAGCCGGGGCGGTTGCCCAGCACCGGAGCCCAGGCTTCCTGCTCCCACGCGACGATGTTTCCATGGGCGTCCAGGCCCGCTCGTTCATCCAGAACGAATGCGAAGCCGTAATTCTCCCACGCCATCTCCTGCTTTCGGGTCAGCTGTATGCGCACCGGTTTGCCGACCGCCTGCGACAGCAGCGCGGCATCGAAGCTCACCGTGTCGGCGCCATTGAGACCGTAGCAGCCCGCGCCCCGGCGAAAAATCACGCGCACGTTCTCCGGCTTCAGTCCCAGCAGTATCGACAGCGTGCCGCGCAGCGGCCAGACACCCTGCGTGGGCGACCAGACCGTGGCCTTGTCGCCCTGCACATCGGCGACGGCGCAGGAGCTTCCGATCGATCCATGCATCTGATACGGGTAATAGTACGTGGCTTTCAATACGGTGGGCGCCCCACTCAGTTTTTCGTCCACATCGTTGGAATTCACAACCAGGGTGTCATGCGTGGGCTTTTTATTTCGCAAATAATCGTAGAACGTCGCCTGGCTGGGGAGTCCCGATCCGGCGGACCACTCCACTTTCAGCTGGTTGGCGATTTGTATGGCCTGCCACTGCTTCTCGGCGACCACGCCGACGAAATTCTTTCTCACCACCACTTTCACCAGGCCCGGAAGTCCCGCCACGGAACTTTCGTCCACGTTCTTCAGCGTTGCGCCCACAGCCCCCGGCCGGACCACCATGCCATGCAGCATTCCGGGAAGGCGCACATTTTGCACGTATTCGTACCGGCCCGTAACCATTTCGGGCATGTCCGGGCGCGGCAGCGACTGACCGAGAATGGTCCATTCGCTCTCCGGCTTCCGCTTGGCGGCGGGATCCACTTTCAGATTGAATTTCTTTCCGACAACCAGCTCGCCATAGCTCACTTTTTTCGATGCGTCCGCCTTCGAACGAATTTCCCCATCGACCGCCACGAGTTGCGCCACCGGGATCTCCAGGTGTTTCGATCCCATCTGCAGCAGGGCTTCGCGAGCCGTGGCTCCCGCCTGCGCCAGATTGCGGTGATTGAAATTGGTGGGGTGCGACTGGCTTCCGGAGGTGACGCCCTGGTCCGGCGTCATGGAAGTATCGGCCATGATTAAAGTGACGCGATCAAACCGGACACAAAGCTCTTCGGCAATCAGTTGCGTTTGGGCGGTGGACATGCCCTGGCCAAGCTCTTCCTTCCCGGTGTAAGCGGTCACCCGGCCATCCGCGCCGACAGCGATCCAGGAATCGAGTTCATTGGCGGGGGGAGAACCCGGAGCCGGTCTCCTTTGCGCGAGAGCATCGGTTGCGGAAAAGACGCCGCCCATGCTGAAGCCGATGACCAGCGCGCCGCCACCCTTGATGAACGACCTGCGGGAAAAGCCCGAGCGTTCCAGGGTTTCGCCGGCGCCGGAGGATTTGGAAAATTCGTTTTCGAATTGAGATGGTTTTTTCATCACGCCATCTCCTGCCGCGCCCGCTCGATGGCGCGAAGCATGCGCGTGTGCGTAAAGCAGCGGCACAAGACGCGCGACATCCCTTCTTGAATCTCTTTTTCAGTGGCATGCGGATGCGCGTCGAGGAAGGCTTTGGCGGTCAGGATCACGCCGCTCAGGCAATACCCGCACTGCGCGGCCTCTTCTTCCATGAACGCTTTCTGAATGGGGTGTGGTTTGTCGATGCTGCCCAGACCCTCCAGCGTGGTGATTTCCTCTCCCTGCACCGTTTCCACCGGCGTGATGCAGGAACGAATCGCCCGCCCCTTCACCATGACCGTGCAGGCGCCGCACTGGCCCAGGCCGCAGCCGAATTTCGGGCCGCGCAGTGCCAGGTCGTCGCTCAGAATGTACAGGAGCGGAGTTGTGGGATCGACATCCAAACTGTGCGTCTTGCCGTTGACTTTCAGGGTAATCGCGCTCATATCTTCAAACCATATTGCGAAGAAACATTTTAGTCAAGCGCCACGATTCCAAATTGTCTTTCAGCCGGTGGCGATACAGGATACGATTCATGGGCAACCCGGAACTCACGATGAAACTCGACAAGATCTACACGCGCACCGGAGACGACGGCAAAACATCCCTCGGCGACGGCTCTCGATTGCTGAAATTTCACCCGCGCGTGGCCGCTTACGGCAGCGTCGACGAAGCCAACTCCGCCATCGGAATCGCGAACCTGCACATCGGCGAACCCGACGTTCTCAATGTCCTGATCCACATTCAGAATGACCTGTTCGACGTGGGCGCCGATTTGTGCCGCCCGGAACGCCCCGGGCCGCATGCCCCATCGCTTCGCGTGACCGATGAGCAGGTCGCCTGGCTGGAAAGCGCGATTGACAAGTTCAACGCCGAATTGGCGCCGCTCGATAGTTTCGTGCTCCCGGGCGGCAGCGCAGCCTCCGCCTATCTGCATCTCGCCAGAACGGTGACGCGGCGCGCCGAACGGGACATCGTGCGGCTGGCTTCGGAGGAAGCGGTGAATCCGGCGGTGATCCATTTTGTCAATCGCCTCTCGGACCTTCTCTTTGTTCTTGCGCGATTCTTGAATGACAGAGGCCGGCAGGATGTGCGATGGAAACCCGGCTTGCACAGGTGAAAGCGAACCTGCCCGTACTCTGCCCGGCAAAATGCACGGCGCGCGGATTGGCGGCGGCCCGGGGAACCGCATACAGGCCGTGGACGCACCGAATCCATTGCGGAAACAGTCATTTCGAAGGCATG
>DATLTA010000021.1:0-12051 GCA_035533775.1 Candidatus Dormiibacterota bacterium
TGCATGAGGTACTGAATGCGTGTCCGGCCTTGGATAGACCTGGTGCTTGGCCGGCACAATGCGCCGATAGACCCGGATCGAAAAAAAACGGTTCCGGCAGGGAGCGCAGCGGTAGGTGGGAATATGAAGCAGGCGGAACAGCCAGGCAAATGCTCCCATCCCGTACTCGCTGGAAATGCGCTGCAGATCCATATTGCCGCACTTTCCACAGTGCACGAATCCAACATAGCGAATGGGAGCGGCCCAGGCATAGAACCGAAAATTGCAGTCTTCGCATCGCCAGGGCCGCAGGAGGGCGAGCCCCATCAGCTGGTCCTTCACGCCGCTTCTGCGTGAGCGCCGAGGGCTATCGCTATGACAAACCGGACAAATCACTCCCTGCCCCCTGGAAATTCTCTTCAGAGAATATGCGAGGCTTGGCCGGCAGGCAAGTTCCATCTATTTCCCCCGCCGCGCAGTACCCTGCCGTGTAGAATAGGCGACGAGGTGCAGGATGGCGGACTATACAGCGGAGCATGCGCGCGCGGGTATCAAGACGAAACTTCCGGAACTGGAAACCTGGCCAAACCAGTTTCCCGGGTGCCGCATCGTGACGCGCTTTCCCGAATACACTTCGGTATGCCCGAAAACCGGGTTGCCCGATTACGGCACCATCACCATCGAGTACGAACCAAAAAAATCCTGCGTCGAACTGAAATCCCTGAAAATGTATTTGCTGGCGTATCGCGATCTCGGAATTTTTTATGAAAACGCGGTCAACCGCATGCTGCGGGACATCCGTTCCGCCATTCACCCGGCGTGGTGCGTGGTGCGCGGAGAGTTCACTCCCAGAGGCGGACTGACCACCATGGTGGAAGCGCGCTGGCCGAGGAACGTTCGCGGCCACAAGGGATAGACAACCTGCGGCGGCTTGGTGATAATCGCAGGCTGAGCGCGGCTGGCCCTGGCTCTGCTGCCCCCCACGCCGCGCGCCCCGGCAGCGGGGTCCATCCGGCGGGCAAGATGGAAAGGGTGCAGCCAGTTTGGAACTGGCCGCCAAGGAGAAACGATGAGTATTTCCCCGAATGTTCCTGAACCGAAGGAATCCAAAGAAACCTATGTGTACGACACGGCGAGCACGCCGCGCTGGATCATGGTCGTATTTATCGTAGCTTTTGCCTTGATCGGCTACGTGCTCTACGCCGGCAATGCCGCGCGGACCAAGCTGGAGACCGATCTCAGCAAGGCGAATTCCAAGGACGCGGTCATGTCCGCAGAGATCGATCAGACGAATTCGACCGTCGCCGACCTCAAGGGCCAGCTGGAAGTGACCACGCAGAAGCTTGGATTCACTCAGGCGGAATTGGCGCAGGCGCGCGCCCTCGCGCAGCACATACGCCAATCGCAGAAAGAATCCGATGAAAAGCTCACCGCGCAAATCGGCATGGTGAAGCAGGACGCGGACACGAAGATCGGCGCCGTGAGCACGGATTTGAGCGGTGCAAAGACCGACATCAACGCAACCAAGCAGGATCTGGAAGCCACCAAGGCCAAACTCACCAGCACCGTCGGCGATATGGGCGTGCAAAGCGGCCTGATTGCGCGCAACCAGGAAGAACTCGAGCAACTGAAGCGCCAGGGCGAACGCAACATCTATGAAGTGCACCTCACCAAATCCAAAAGGCCCACGCGCGTCGGCCCCATTATGCTCCGGCTGACGAAAACCAATGCCAAGAAGTACATGTACACGATGATCGTGGTCGCTGACGACAAGACGATTGAGAAAAAAAACAGAACGGCGGACGAACCCGTACAGTTTTACGTGCGTGGTGTTCCCCGGCCTTACGAAATCGTCATCTTTGACGTGACAAAAAATAAAATCAACGGCTACCTGTCCACTCCAAAGGACGCCGGCCTGCCGCGCGCGAAATAATCTTTCCGTGGCGCAGGTATCCGCCTGCGCCACAAACATCCCTCCTGCAGGCCCTGCTGAAGTAAAACTGTCGCGAGAATTATGAACCCGTATGGGAGGATGCGTCCGGAGGAGATGCGTCTGGACGCGGTTGGAACACATAGCGGAGTGAGGCTTTACGACTCGAAGCTTTTGAGAATCGTAGCCATTTCGTACAGGCGCCGGTCCACCTTGGCATAGACCGTGTCAGGTTCGAACGCCCCGTTGGAATCGCGGCGCCCGGCTCTCACGCCGGTGAGGATTTCAATGCCCTGCTCCACGGTGGAGATCGGCAAAACATGAAACTTCCCTGCGCGGACAGCTTCGATCACGTCGTCACGCAGCATCAGATCCTCGATATTCTCGGCGGGTATCATCACGCCCTGGCGCCCCGTTAACCCCGATTTCACGCGGCAAACGTCGAAAAATCCTTCGATCTTCTGATTGACGCCGCCAATCGGCTGGATGTCTCCCTGCTGGCTCACCGAACCGGTTACGGCAATGTCCTGGCGTATGGGCAGCCCGGAGAGCGCGGAAAGCAGGGCGTAAATTTCCGTGGAACTCGCGCTATCGCCGTCGACGCCGCTGTAAGACTGTTCGAAGCAAATGCTCGCCGCCAGCGAGAGCGGCTTATCCTGCGCGAACCTGGTTCGCAAGTATCCGGCAATGATCTGCATGCCCTTGTCATGGAAGCGGCCGCTCAGGTTGGCTTCCCGCTCGACGTTGATCAGTCCCGCCTTGCCCAGAGCCGCGGAAGCGGTGATGCGCACCGGCTTGCCGAACATGTAGCCGCCGATTTCCAGAACGCTCAGGCCGTTGATCTGCCCGACGCACACGCCATCAGTTTCGATCAACAGCGTCCCCTCTTCGATCATTTCCCGGATCTTGGTTTCGGTAAGGTTGTGCCGCTCGATACGCGCTTCGCGCGCGCGGCGAACATGAGATGCGCCCACGATGGGCGCGCTTTCCTGGCGGGCGATGTAGGCGGCCTCGCGCGCCAAGTCGGCCAATTCCGGGAATCGGGCGGTCACCTTGTTGCGGCGCCCGGCCTGGCGCACGCCGTATTCCAGCATGCTGGCAACGGCCGTGCGGTCGAATGGACCGATGGATTCCTGCTCGGAAAGCTGGCGCAGGCGGCCTCCATACTGCCGCACGACCGCGTCGCTCATCACCATTTCCTCGTCGAATTCGACGCGCACCTTGAAAATTTTACGGAAGTCTTCCTCGTACTCGTACAACATTTCGTACATGTGGCGGTCGCCGATCAGAATGATCTTCACGTCGATATCGACGGGCTCGGGCTTGAGGGCCGAAGTTCCGAACGGAAAAAACATTTCCAGCGGCTGAATTTCAAGTTTTCCGTGGTTCAACATGCGCTTGAGCGTCCGCCAGACGCCGGCTTCGGTAATGGCGTCCATCGCGTACATCACCAGGAACCCGCCATCGGCGCGAAGCGTCGACCCGGGACGCAAATCCATGAAATCCGAATTCCATCCCCCGCGCGCATCGTAGCTGCGCTGGATGGTGCCGAACAGGTTGGTATAGGTCGGCGTGGTTTCAAAAATGACGGGCGAACCATCCTCGTTATTGTGCGCGAGCAGCACGTTGACCCCGTATACGCGGAACGGGTCGCGCTCCACGGGACCCGAACGCGAACTATTGTCCGGCGGCGGCCCTGCCGGATCCTCTTCTCCCTCGCGCTCCTTGAACGGTTCGAGGTTGTCGAGAATGTTGTGGCGCACTTCTTCCAAATATTCGGCCACCAGATCGCCCGAATATTTTTCCTTGAGTTCCTCGATGAATCCGTCGACCAGGACGGAGGCGGCTTCCTGTTCGAGGTAGCTCAGTTCGCTGGCCAGTTCGCGGGAAAGCGTCAGCGTTTTCCGGTAGACGACGGTGAATTCCTGCCGGAACTGCTCGTACTTGCGTTCCAGGTCTTCGGCGACCACCGTCTCCAGTTTGCCCTCATGCACCATCTTGGGCACGTCCTCGATCGGCACCATCTGCCCTTCGAGGACCGGAAAAATCTCCGGCAGCGCAACCGCGCCAACCTGCATGTGGCCCAGCGCAAACTGTTCGCGCGCAATGCGCCGCGTGAAATCGTCCATCAGTTCTTTTTCGCGCACCGTGAAACGATCCACGATGCGGCCTTTTTGGCGCTGGAAGGGTTCGCCCTCGAACACCTGTGGAATTCTGCGGCGCAAGAACTCAATGCCGCTTTGCACATCTTTCTTGAAGTTGTTGGCCTGCCCGCGCGGCAGCGCCAGCAGGCGCGGGCGGTCCGGACTTTTGAAATTGTTGACGTAGCAGCGGTCCAGCGACACCTTTGCGGGGGGATGAATCTGATTGATCACGTGCGTGATCGTGCCGGCCCGGCTGGTTCCCGCAAGGCCGCAGACAAAAATATTGTATCCCGGGGCGCTCAGTTCCACACCCAGTTTCAAGGCGCGGAAGGCGCGTTCCTGGCCGACCAGATCCGTCACCAGTTCGGCTTCGGCCGTGGTTTCAAACGGAATGCTCGCGGGATCACAGCTCCAGCGCAGTTTTTCGGGCGGCAATCCGGTAAACAAGCTCATGTGATTCACAGCCATTTTGAAACCTTCGCAGCCTCCGGCGCGCTACTCTAGCACAGGCGTGACAGCCGGTGCAGGGGCCGCGCGCGAACAATTTCCACGGCCTGCACGCCTTCGGTTCCACCGTTTCTTTGTGAAACCTGCCCGCGAGGCTTCGATGCGCTTCGCGAGGCGATGGGACTTTACCGCCCCGCCAGGGCTGAGGTCCCCTGTGCCGCTTCCTTGCCTGAATACACATCCAGGACGCCCACAGCCGTGGCGACAACGATCGGCCCGAGTACGATGCCGAGCACGCCGAACACCGCGATCCCTCCAAGCACGCCGATGAAAATCAGCAACCCGTTCAGCGAAGCGCGGTCACCGAGCAGCACCGGGCGCAGGATATTGTCGATGGTCGAGCCGATTCCCCCGCAAATCACAACCAGGATCACTGCGCGCCCGGCATGGCCGGTAGAAAATAGCCAGATCGTCGCGGGAACCCATACCGGCCACGCACCGACAACGGGAAGCAGAGACAAGAAGGCCATCAGCACGCCCCAGAATACGGGCGAACCCACTCCCACAATCGCGAATGCCGTGCCGCAAACCAGCCCCTGAATCGCCGCGATCACCAGGCTCGTAGTGACGCTGGCGAAAATCAAGTCGCGCGCACCATGCAGCATTCTTTCGCGCATGGATTCCTCGAACGGCAGGAAAAGCCGGAAGCGGCTCAAAATGGCGTCGCCATCGCGGAGAAAATAAAATAACGCAAACAGCATCACGAAGATTCCGAATATAAAGACGACAACGTTGCGCACCACCGCGCCCAGTTCTGAGGCCAGGAATTGCCCGAAACGGCTGACGCTCTGGCGGATCAGGCCCGGCAGGTCAATCCCGGCGCCTTGCGCCGCAAGATGCGCGGCGATCCATTCCCACGCACGCCCGAACCAGCCGTAATCCCCCGCAACCACCCAGGCCTGCACGCTGCGTGTCGCTTGAATCCCCTCACGGACAAACAACATGGAGAGCAAAAGTACGGGCACGATCAGAATTAACATCACTCCGGCAGTGCTCACCGAAGCCGCGACCGTGCGCCCCCATCTCCGCTCGAATCGTTTGTTCAGGGAGTAAAAAATGACCGCGAAGACGGCCGCCCACCCCAGCGGCACTAGAAACGGTTGAAACACCCGGAAAACGAAGTAGGCAAGACAAAGCACCACGCCGTAAAACAGGACGTTGCCGAAACGGTCTTTCGGATTTTGTGTATCCTGCGCCACGGGCGTTGCGGCCTCCTTCCGCCTTGCCGAGCCGATTCGAGCGACCTCTCCTTATAACTCAGGTCACGGCCATTTGCCGCTTTTCGTTCGAAAAGCAACTGCAAACACCGGTTGTTGCACCCGTGTTATGATTCGAACCGCTGGACTTCGACCGGGGCCCACTAGTTTCTTATGTCTCTCGAAGGGAAACCCGCCGGAACGAGGACGAAAATCCGTGAATGACCCAGAGCACTGCCCCCATTGCCGCACGCAACTGATCGCCAGGGATTCCGATGCGGAATACGTCGAATGCCTGGATTGCGGTGCCATTATCGAGGCCGCAGAACGCCAGGAAAAAACCGCCGGCTTTGACGAATCACTTTCCGACGCCTAGCCCTCACTGCCGGTAAAAACAAGAAATCCTGCGATAATTCCATGATGATCGTTTTGCGTGAACCTGTCGCGTGAACGATTTGCGTCAACGTTTTACGTCAACCCAGTCGAAGGAATCGATCCCGCAGCGCAGGCCGAAGCCTGCGCCACGCGGCGCGTTCCCGCGTTCAGGTTACGGAGGGGATAAAAGCGAAATCGACCGGCAAACCTTGCAGGGACCCAGCCCGCCAGGCAAAGGCACAGCCATCACAATTTCCAATCACTCCAGGCCGAGCAGGCCGATAATGCGCGTCACATCCGCCGCGGAAACATCGTACAGCGGGCGCTCATCTTCCTGTTCGAGCTGTTCGCGCAGATACTCTGCGGCAATATAGCTTGCTTCCCGATCGCTCAGGTCGCGGCCGTGTTTATCCTTGAAGCTGATGAACGCCGTGTGCGCCAGGCCCACAATCGATCGCTTGCCGTCCACCAGGAATTTCGTGTCCACGGTGTCGCTGTGGCGCGTGGCAATGCCGTTCCACATGTGCGAAAACTGGCAGTGGTAGGCGTGCTCTGTCAAGCGCGAGGTCACGTCAAAGGCGCCGACGAACGCGCTCATCGCGCCGAGATTTGGAATTCCAATCGAAGTACTCATGGACATTCGCTGCTTTCCGCGGCTTGCCGCCGCTTGCACTGCTTTCCGCGGCTTGCCGCCGCGGGCCCTATTTTCCCTGGCCTGCCGCCACCGGTTCGGCGTGCGCGAAACTTCCGGCCGCCGCGGCGATCCCGGCGCCAACCGGAAGCTTCATGCCTTCGTCGAGCAGAATCCGCTCCAGCACATCGAGAAACAGCAGCACGTTGGCGCGCTGGCTCGAATAGCCCATCAAGCCGACGCGCCACATTGTGGCTTTATAATCTCCCAATCCGCCGGAGATTTCGATATTGAAATCGTTGAGCAGGCGCGCGCGCACTTTCACGCTATCAATGCCATTGGGGACCGTGACTGCGGTTACCGTCGGCAGGCGATCCGCCGGGTTCTGAACGAACAGTCCGATGCCCATCGCTTCCAGCCCCGCGATCAAGGCCAACTGGTTTTGCCGGTGGCGCGCCCAGCTTGCCTCCAGCCCTTCTTCCAGAACGATTCGCATGGCCTCATGGATCGCATAGATCAGCGAAATCGGCGGCGTATGATGGTACATCCGGCTGTTGCCCCAGTAATTCATTACCGTTGTCAGATCGAAATACCAGCTCTGCACTTTCGTCTTTCGAGCGCGGATCAGTTTTTCCGTCGAGGCATTCACCGTGATGGGAGACATTCCCGGCGGCGCGCTGATGGCCTTCTGGGAGCCACTGAAGCAGATGTCGATGCGCTCGCGATCCACGTCCAGAGGCACGCCGGCCAGCGTGGCCACGCTATCCACGATCAGCAGCGCGCCGAGTTCGTCGGCAACGGTGCGGAACGCCTCGATCCTGGTCACTACGCCGGTCGAGGTTTCCCCATGCGCGAGCCCCACAAACTTGATCTTGCGCCCTTTGCCAGCGCGGCGCACATCTTCCGGATCCACGGTCCGACCAAACGGCGCGGAAACGCGATGCACCTTGGCGCCCACGCACTCGGCCACATCCGCCATGCGCGCGGAAAATATGCCGTTGACGCACACAATCGCCTCGTCGCCCGGCTCGATCACATTGACGACGGCTGTTTCAATGCCACCCGACCCCGATGCGGAAATCGGATAGGTCGTGTGGTTCTGTGTCTGGAAAACGCGGCGCATCAGATCCTGCACGCCACCCATAAATTCGGTAAACCACGGATCGACGTGTCCCACCAAGGGAGAAGCCAGCGCGCGGTAAACGCGCGGGCTGATGCTGGAGGGGCCGGGCGTGAGCATCAGCCGTGTCGGCGGTCGCAATTCATCCATCGGGTTCATCATGACCTCATTCCTCAATTCTCATGCGATATATTGTCTGGCTGGTGCAAACAATCTCATATTTGGGGCCGTAAAAATATGGCGAATCAGGCCGCCGGCCGGTACCGTGCCCGAACAGGCAACAGAATCCTTCGGTTACAATGAATCCCGGCGCTCGATCTAGTTTCCTCGATTCCGCCCGCGCGTGCAACCGCCAATATGGTCCCGGTCGAACCGATCGCCATACACCCGTCACTCACCGGCGCGGATATTTCTCTCCGACGCCGGGCCCGCGGTGCGCCGTTACTTTGAATCCCGCCCGCATTCTTCAAGCAGGGATACGGCTGGCTGTGTTATCTTCGCGGAGCGCTGGAGGAAGGCGAATCGATGTCGGAGAAACTGGTTCTGGTAGGCGTAATTCCCGAAATTGTCGTAATCGGACCGTCCGATCAGGTGGTCTGGCTTTCGGACACTGCAAATCTCAAGATCGAGTTCGATCCCAACCGGTGCCCCTTTCAGTCAAACGTCTTTCAAGCCCCACAGGGACGTCAACTGCAAAGCGGTCCGCCGCGCCCGGGCACAAACCCCGGCGGCTACCGGTATCGCCTGTGGATGAACGACCAGCAGGTTGGCCACGGTGAAGTCATCCTCAGGGAAAAGTAGGGGAAAATAGGCGGAAATGATGTTCAACTGGCGGCGCCGACACGCCCGCCATCGATCGAATCCGCCAAGCCCCGTCGCACCGGCGCCAGCAAAATTGCCGGAACGGGCTTTTCCGGAAAGAGCGCAACACGGGACGCCCGGCGTGGAAATTCGCCGCGGCGGTCCAGGCGCAATCCGGCATCACGGATCAATTCCCCGGAAAAAATTGGATCGTCGGAGTATTCCACGCCCCAGAACCGCAGGCCCTCTTCCTTCCGCTGCAGGAACTGCAAGGTGGCTTCCAGCTTCTTCATAGCGCGGTCAAAGGTGGATGCCAAAAAATAGACGGGCAGGATCCAGGCTTTTCGCGCAAACATTGCGCGCACACGGACGCAATATTTCCCGTTCTGATTCACTTCAATCGCGCATTGGTATTCATTGCGATGATTCATTTTCACTGGCATCGTACACCTCGCTAAGTCCTGCGCTCCCTGCGTTCCTCGCATTTTTACCCGGGTCGAGGCCTGCAGAATAAATAGGAAACCCCGCCGATCAGTTCAATGGCGCCTGTAGAGACGATTGCTCTATTTTGAAAGCCGAAATCGAGACCGGAAAACCGAATGTCTAAAGTGACGTTGAACCCTGGGAAGGTGCCAGCCTAAATGCTGCACCCCCTTGGCGCGGAACCTAGTCCTGCATGCCTAAATAGGCTAGCGCACGGCAAGCGCTAAAGCAAGGCCGTCCAATGCTATTGTAAATAGCTTATTTTATTAGAGTTAGAAGCATATCGGGCTTTTTATCGGGCGTGAAACGAAGCGCTGCCTGCCTGCTGTTCTATTTTGCAAGTTCCAACAACAGACAGGCTGAAGCCTGTCCTGCTCAGATTACGCAGGCGACGTCAGGCGCTTCAAGTTGTCTGCGTTGATGCGCAACTTGCCCTCTTGCTGAAGGCGCGTCCTGAGAGCGGTTCGAAACAAATCGAAGGCGGCCTGGCGTTTCTGCTGCAAGACTTGCTCTTCGAGCTTCGATTTTTGCTTTTCAAAATCGGCAGGATTGACGGCATCATGCTGCGCGACGCGATAAACGGCCCAGTTGTTTCCCAGGGAAACCGGATCGCCGGCTTTTCCCACCGGCAGATTGAACGCATCGGCGAATTGTTTTGCGCTGCCCACATCGGGGATTGAACCGGTTCGCGTGATGGGATCGGTTGTTTTCATCTCCAAACCGAGGGACTTGGCCGCGGCGGCAAAGTTTTCTCCCGACTTCACGCGTTTGGCAAGCTCCTCCGCTTGCGTCTTCGCCAATTCCACGGACTTCTCACGGCGGAAATCGTCGACCACCTGGTCGTGAACCTCGGCCAGCGTCGCCGGATGTGTCGGCTTGATATCTTTAACGCTCACAACTACATAGCCGCGGTCGGTGCGAATGGGGGCGCTCACGTCGCCCACGCGCTGGCCGAAAATGGTGTCGAGCAGTTCCGGCGATGTGCCCAACTCAGGCAGCGGCTGGTTCACCTGAACCAATTTCGCCTCCCCGGTCGTCATGTTGAACTGCTTGGCCAGGTTTGCGATGGGAACGCGCCCACTACGGCGGATTTCCTCGGCAATTTGACTGGAAAGGGTTTCGCCCAACTGCTCGGCCTTTTCCGTCTGCAATTCCGACAGGATGGAGGCTTTGACCTCGTCAAAAGTTTGCGTGCGAGCCATCTGGCGGTCAAACACTTTGATGATGTGGAAACCATACTGCGTCTTAACCAGGTCCGAAATGGAACCTTTGGGCAGGCTGAATGCCGCAGCCTCAAATGCCGGCACCGTTTGACCTCGAACGATCCAGCCCAGATCTCCACCCGCGTCCTTGCTCGTGTCTTCGGAGTATTGCTTGGCAAGGTCGGCAAAATTCGCGCCATGCTTGGCCTTGTAGAGGACCGCCTCGGCCTTTTTCTTGATTTCGGCGATTTCGGCATCGGTCTTGCCAACGGTCTTGAACAGAATATGCGCGACATGCGCGCGGTCTACCAGCTTGTACTGATCGATGTGGCTCTGGTAGTAGGCCTTTTCCTCGGCTTCGGTCACTTGAGCGCGCTGCTTGAGTTGATCGAGGCTCAGCAGGGCGTAATCCACGTCCCTGCGTTCCGGAACGATGTAATGGGCCTTGTTCTTTTGGAAATACGCCGCCAGATCGGCGTCGGAAACCTTGATCTTGGTCAGCAGGGCTTCGGGCCGGATCAACACATAGTCGAGCTTCACCTTTTCGTTCTCGCGGCGGAATTCCGCGCGCACTTCATCGTCGCTGACGGCGATGCCGTCGGTCACAAGCTGCTGGAATTTCTGTTCGAGCAGCTCGTTTTTCACCGCGGTTTCGAATTCCGGGACGCCCATCTGAAATCGCGCCTGCACTTCGGCGGCGTAGCGGTCCATACCGATGAAATTGTCTCCCACGTACGCGGTGGGCACGAGTTTGCGAAGAAGATCGGCCTGCTCCTGGTTGGTGACGCTCAGACCCAGCTGGGTCGCCTCCAGCGCCAGGCTCTTATCAAAGATGAGCTGATCGAGCACCTGCTGCGTGTAGAGCGGGAGCATGGCTGGCGGGATCTGGCCGTTGCGCGATATGCGGGTCAGTTCGGCCTGGACATCGGAGATGGAGATGCTCTGATCCCCGACCTGCGCGACAACATCGGTGCCGGTAAGTTCGGTGCCCGCATTCTGCGGCACCAGATACAGCAACATACCGATACCCAGGAATCCAACCATGATACCCAGCAGGATCCGCACACCCATTTTCTTTCCATGCATAGCGTCAAACACGTTCGGAAGGCCTCCCGCACGGCTCCACTTGTGTTTTCCAATTTTCAGGAAAACAAGGCGTCCCCGCACCCATAGCAAATCGAGTTATTATAGTGGACCCGAGAGCATACACTCAATCTCTAACTTGTTGGACGATCATTCACCCGGCGGGTGAGCACGCTGTTTGCAGGCGCTTAGGGACACCGGCCGGTTCAAAATCATGCAACGCAGGGGCGCGGGCCTTCGTGAATGGAGGCCGCTGCGATGGGGAATCGCGGCGGCCTCAATTCTCACGGACCTGTTTTTTACTCCGACGAAAAAAGGCACGCGCTGGCCGTTACAGCCAGTCGGGCTTGACGTCCGGGCCAATCAGCATGGCCGGGTTTGCTCCTTTTCTCGGGGTGAGCTTCTGCGCGCGCCCGTTGTCGACTTCGGCGACGTACAGGTTGCCCTGCTGGTCCACGTCCATTCCATGAACTCCCCAGAAGCCTCCGGGAAAAGCGCCGAAGGTTCCCCAGGCGTACACGAAGTTTCCTTCCAGGTCGTACTTGATCATTTTGTTTGTGCCGCGATCGAAAAGCCACAAATGCCGGTCGGCGGCGGCCA
>DATLTA010000022.1:0-4184 GCA_035533775.1 Candidatus Dormiibacterota bacterium
ATCATAGAAGAGGCCGTCAGGCGTGTCAAACCGCCTGAAAAATCCATGCTATACTGCCTGTGAGACACATCGAGGGACGCATGCCATCATCGAAACGCGGGGCCTTTCTTTTGGCGGCTATTCTGATCGTCGCAGCGATTATGGGAGGCCTGTACGGGCCTTCGCTGAAGGCTACGGCCGCCGGGGCCACCGACCTGCAAGAATCCGTCCAGTCGTTCGCGCGCGTCCTTTCCATCGTCCAGCAGAATTACGCCGATCCCATTGATACCAATAAAATAATCTTTGACGGCGCTATCCCGGGGATGCTGCATGTCCTTGACCCACACTCGAATTTCTTCGACCCGAAGGCATGGGCGCAGATGCTGGAAGACCAGCGCGGCAATTATTATGGCGTGGGCATGCGCATCGTCCCGGACGGCAAGCACATTGAGGTTGTTTCTCCCTTCCCTGGCTCGCCCGCGGACAAGGCCGGAATCAAGCCGGGCGACTTTATCCTGGAAGTGGATGGCAAAAGCTGCGCTGGATTTTCAACTTCTCAAGTCGCCGACATCCTGAAGGGACCCAAAGGCACGGTGGTGACCATCACGTTGAGTCGTGAAGGATGGGCCAAGCCGATCGTCGTTAACGTGATGCGCGACGAAATTCCGAATCCCGCGGTGGACTTTTCTACCGTGCTCAAGCCTGGCGTCGGGTATGTTCACGTCTGGACTTTCAGTTCAGAGACTACAGACAGGGACCTTGCCGCAGCACTGAAGAAGCTCGACTACCCGCACCTCGACGGCCTGATCCTCGATCTTCGCGGCAATCCGGGCGGCTTGCTGACACAGGCCGTCGGAATGTCGGACATGTTCTTGTCGAAGGATCAGCTTGTTGTTTCGCACAAGGGACGGAGTTCATCCGAGCAGCGTTACTACGCGCTTCGCGGCAACGGCGGGGACAATATTCCCATCGTAGTGTTGCTCAATGGAGGCAGCGCGTCGGCTTCGGAAATTGTCGCCGGGTCGCTGCAGGATCACGATCGCGCGCTCATCGCCGGCGAACGCAGTTTCGGCAAGGGCCTGGTGCAAACGCAATTTCCCCTGACCGACAACACCATGCTGCTTTTGACCACTGCGCGCTACTACACGCCGAGCGGACGCCTGATTCAGCGCGATTACAAGAATGTTTCGCTCTACGACTACGAATACAATCGCCAGCCGAACAAGCAACCCCAAGTGAAGCTCACCGACAGTGGGCGCAAGGTCTACGGCGGCGGCGGAATCACGCCGGACGTCGCCGATCCGGCGGCGAAACCGGACCCGTTCCAGCAGTTGCTCTACGGACGTGGCGTGTTTTATCCCGACGATCCGTATTTTGTGTCGTCCTCACCCATCGGCGTGGGCGATTTCACGCGTTATTACATGGGGACGCGCCCGACGATCACAAAAGACTTCACGGTCGATGACGCCGTGATGAAACAGTTCCTCGGCTTCCTCGACCGGAAGCACATCCGCTACACGCAAGACCAGATCAATGCCAATTCGGATTGGATCAAGGAGCACATCAAACGCGAAGTGTTTACGTATGCTCTCGGAATTCCTGCTGGCTATAAAGCGGCGGTCGACACGGACGCTCAGGTAGAAAAGGCCGAAGAGTTGATCCCGCAAGCCAAGGCCCTCTATCAAAACGCGATGAAGATCGTTGCTGAACGCCAAGCCGCCGAGCAGCAACCTCAGCCCTGACCGTCTGAGCGTGCGGGGTAAGCCAGGCCCCGGCCCTTCGCTGAGGCGTTACCGCGAAAATTCCCTTCGATTCCACTAGCTCGGTGGAATCTTCTCGCCCTTTACCAGGACGCGCTCGAAAAAATCGGCTGTGGCGGCGTAGGCGCGCATCCACGTTTTCCACATCAGGAAATCATGGATTTCGTCAGGGAACACAATCTGTTCGAACGGAACGTGTTGCGCTCGCAACCGCTGCGCCAAATCCACCATTTGGCTGAAGGGGACGTTGCGATCATCATCGCCCTGAATCAGGAGCACGGGTGATTTCCACGTTGCAATGGAAGCGTCCGGAGACGAATTGAACGCCAGTTTCATCGCCTGCGCGAGATCTGGCGCGCCCTGACTTTCGCGCCCTTCGTACGACGCCCATCGCGCCAAAAAAACGGACCAGTCATGGACGCCATGCATGTCCACGCCCGCTTTGAAAATGTCCGAATTTCGCGCGAGTCCCATGGCGGTCAAAAATCCGCCGTACGAACCGCCCCATAGTCCGATTTCGTCCCGGTCGACAATGGAAAGATTCTGCAAATATTTTCCCGCCGCGACGATGTCTTTATACTCCGACGCGCCGCGCCAGCCGGCATTCGCTGGTTCACGAAACGCGCGTCCGTACATGATGCCTGTGCGGTAGTTCACCGAAAGCACGACAAACCCCAGGCTGACGAGATACTGATTCTCGGCGTAGGCATTGTGGTAGTACTGCATCATGTGAAAGCCCAGCATCATCTGGCGCATGGACCCGCCGTGCATATAGACCAACGCGGGGCCTGCCGCCGTTCTCCCGCGCGGCACAAAAAGCTGGCCATGGATATCGAGGCCGTCCTCGCTTTTGAAAATCACCTGCTTGGGGGTAACAAGCTGCTTCGACGGGAAATCCGCGGGCAATTCTTCCCGCGCAATCATTTCGCGGCCGCTTTTCGTGATGCGATAGGGCATCGCTGGTGAAGTGGCGCTGGATCCCAAGCAAAGCAGAAACTTCCCGTCGCCGGTTTCGACCGGCGTCCATTCGATTGTTTCGCCCTTTGTGAGCGCCTTCGGTGTGCCGCCGTCAACGCTAACTTTCCAAATGTGCCTGCGATCGACGTCATTCTGGTTGGACGATTCGAGAATCGTTTTTCCATCGAGAGTGAGCGTCACATCCTTGACGTCAAAATCGCCAGGAGTCAGGAGTTTCGCTTCACCGCCGTCCGCCAAAATGGAATAGAGATGGTTTCGGCCGTCCCGTTCCGATGCGAAAACAATGCGATTGCCCGCCGCAAAATGAAACGAATCGCTCTCGGTTAGGCGCGGTATTGAATCGTCCATCGTTTCGCCGCTGCGCCACACGGGATGCGCGGCGCCGGTTGCGGGATCACCGACCCAGATCGACCACGGCTCCGGCCGCAGGGGAATCAGTGGCAGGCCACGCTCGAGGCCGTCCATTTTCACATACGCGATTTTGGTTCCGTCCGGCGACCATCGCGGCATGCTGTCGCGATCGACGCTGGGCTGCATGTATCGCAGGGAGTTCTTTCCAAAATCGTAGATGGCGATCAGGCTGTGATCGCCGCGTTCGCTCGTGAAGGCGATTTCCCGGCTATCGGGAGACCACTGGGGGTCAACGTTCGTGCCGCGCACGTACAATAGCGGATGCGCTGCCGCCGTGCCGGAAATCGGAGCGAGCCAAATTTTATCTCGCGCGGGCCACACGGCATTCTGTCCGTCAGGCGAAATTTCGACGTTTTCGCAGCCTTCCCGGCCGCAGTTCATATCTCCCAGCAGCCGAGGCTGGCCGCCGGCGACGTCGACGGCCCAAACTTGCTGTTGGGGCTGCTGCACATTGCTTGTGGGATCGGCGACTTCTCCAGCGGAATTTGTCTCGCTTCCGCGCGCGTACACGATCGTTTTCCCGTCGGGCGTGATTCGCAAACTGGCGATCGGCTGCCCATCGTCCTCTGAATAATGCGTCACCTGGCGCGCCTGAAAATTTGGGCCGTCCGCGACGAAAATATTGCGAACGCCGCGAATGTCGAATACCCATGCGATCCGTTCGCCGGTGCGCGCCGCAACCAGTTGGTCAGGAAACGGTGAACTCATCACCTGTTCGAGCGTAAACCCCGATGGCGCGCCGCAGGCGTCACTTGCAATAGCAACGGCAACGGCGAAAAGACCTGCAACGAGCACCCGTCTCGCTTTCGCAAAATGCCAAGCACGATTCATGGAAAACCCCCGCGGTGAATTTTGAGGGTGCATCATATCCCCGCAGCTTCGCAAAGGAAAGAAACCGTTTATTCTCGTCAGATAGACAAGACACGGCACCTGTCCTCTCGTACGTTGGAACAATAGGCACCGGCGATGACGCCGCTCCGTGGCTCGAGCGCCCTCGCGTTAAAATCGATTCAGCATAATCCCGAATTCCGAGAGGTATCCATGAAGATGCGATGG
>DATLTA010000023.1:0-19481 GCA_035533775.1 Candidatus Dormiibacterota bacterium
ACATCGAAAATCAAGGAAGTCCCGTACACGTTCCGGCTGCGCTGCAAAGGCAAATCCAAACTGTCCAGCAGGGTTATTCTGCAATACCTGCTGCAGGTGTGGCGGCTGTGCAGTTCGAGCCGGTATTATTCCATACGCTTCATGAAATTGGCCATTGTCAGCGGCATCGGCGTCCTGCTCAACCTGGTTGTGATGGGACTCTTGCTGAAGCTGACCAGCATTCATAACTGGAGGGCCTCGGCCATCGCCAGCATGGCGGCGAATGTGCAGAATTATGCCCTGCATCGCGCGTGGCCATATGTGGCCGGCGCTCGCAAACATTTTCGGAGATCGGGCGGCTATTTTTCCTACTTATGGATGTCCGTGGCGGGCCTGGTGGTCACCACCGTGTCCTACGGAGGACTCAGCGGTCAGCTGGCGCGCATTTCTCTGATCCATATTGGCTCCGGCGTATCGTTTTTCTACGTAGGGCTTGCCTGTCAATTCGTCGCCATCTTATTGGGGATCCGCTTCAATTACGCGTTGAATCGATTGTTCCATTGGCCGGACCTGCGCCGCCTCAATCTGGAAGATCCCGAGAAAGCGCCTGCCCTTCACTGATTGCAGCCCCTGCGGCCCTCCTCTTGCATCCTGCCATGATTCATTTGAGACCCGGCGGCAAAATTACGCTGCCTGAATCGCGTGGTAATATCCTGAAGTACAAATTTCAGTGATCCTGGAATTTAAATGATGCGCATGGCCAAAACAAACTCTCGCCGCCGTGGATGGAAATTATTTTTGCCTCCCATGCTCGCCGCCATGTTTCTGATTTCGTGCGGCAAGCCCGTGGACCCGGCCCCGATGCCGAAAGTCCCCGCGCCGTTCGAGTTCCTCGGCGCCTGGGGGGAAAAAGGCGATGGCCCCGCCAAGTTCGACCGGCCTACGGCGTTTGCCACCGATGCGCTGGGCCGTGTTTTTTTTGTGGACCCGGGCGCACGCTCGATCGATAAATTCGAATCCATGGGCACTCCCCTGCTTTCCTTCGAGGATGCGCGCCTGCGCCACGCCTCGGGAATTGCGGTGGATAGCGGCGGCGCCATTTACGTTGCGGATGCCGAGTCAGGGCGAATCCTGATCTTTTATCCTAACGGGATATTTCTTCGATCCCTGCGCAGTCCCCGGCAACCCGATTTTTCCGGCCCGCTGGAAATCAGCGTCGATGATCAGGGCAGCCTGTACGTGCCGAATCCCGCAGCCTCGCGCGTCTTGAAGCTCAACAACCACGGGCGGCTCCTGAAATCCTGGGTCGCTCCGCGAGACGCGGCGGCGGACGGCGAAAAGCCTACCGGGATCGCCACGGCCAGGGATGGTTCCGTATTCGTGTCGTATTCCAAGACGGGGCGCATCGAGAAGTATTCCTCCGATGGCGCCTGGATCACCTCGTGGATCGCGGGGAAAGACGCTGCCGGGCAATCGCATCCAATCACCGGATTGGCCGTGGGAGACCAGTTTGTGTTCACGATGGCGGCCAATTCGCCGCACATTCGCGTATGGACGCTGGACGGCCAAAGCAAATTGGACGTTGACCTCGGAGAGCACTTCGGCACCGATCCCATCGCCGAGCCCCAGATCGCCGTTACCCCACATTCCGAACTGCTGGTTTTCGATCCGTCCGTGTCCCGTATCTATTGGTTCCGAATGCATCTGGAAACATTGGAAACGAAGGAGCAAAAATGACGCTACTGCTCAAGGAAGCCGATGTGCGTTCCCTGCTGACCATGCCGCTGGCCCTGGAAATCGTGGAGGAGTCGCTGCGCCTGCAGGGAGAGGGTGAGCTGGTCGTCCAGCCCCGGCACAGGCTGAAACTTCCCGACAACGGGCTGCTGCACTACATGGCCGCAGCCGATCCGGCACACGGCTACCTGGGAATGAAACTGTATACGGTAGTCAAGGGCGTGGCGCGATTTGTCGTGCCGCTTTTCAGTTCAAAAACGGGAGAGATGTCGGCATTGATCGAAGCGGATGCGCTCGGCCAGATTCGAACCGGCGCAGCCAGCGGCGTAGCCACAAAATATCTTGCGAATTCCAGCGCGCGCACCGCCTGCATCATCGGCACCGGCTACCAGGCGCGAACACAACTGGAAGCGGTGGCCGCCGTGCGCCCGCTGCAACGCGTTCGCGCCTTCGGGCGCGATCCCGAACGCCGCGCCAAATTCTGCACGGAGATGAGCGCGCGGATTGGCCTGGCCGTCGAACCGGCAAATTCATGTGAGGAAGCTGTGCGCGGCGCGGAAATCATCATCACGGCGACTTCGGCGACAAAAGTGGTCCTCGAAGGCGCCTGGCTCACGCCCGGAGTGCATATCAACGCCATGGGAGCGAATTGGCCGCAGAAACGCGAATTGGACGCCGCCGCCGTGGATCGCGCCGACGTCGTGGCGGTGGACTCCATCGAGCAGTCACGTATGGAGGCGGGCGATCTGGTACAAGCGTTTGGCGACGCTGCACAGCGTTGGGACGCGGTGCGCGAACTCGGTGGAATCGTTGCCGGAAAGATTCCCGGCCGGACAAGCGCAAATCAAATCACGCTGTTCAAATCCAATGGAATCGCAACGTGGGATCTGGCTGCGGCCGCGCGCGTGTTCGAACTGGCCGTGGCGCAGGGCCGGGGACAATCCATCCCGCTCTGGGAAGCGACCGCCAAGGGTTAGCGGGTTGCGGAAATTGCCGGGCAAGAATGCAACTTCGAGGTCTGATAGAATAGCGCGCGACGGGAGACTGTGAAAATGCAATTCCTCGATAAACTGAAACCCCTGGGCCTGCTGGTGCTGCGCGCAGTGCTCGGCGCGAGCTTCATTTACCACGGGCTACCGAAACTGAACAATACCGCGCACGTCATGAAAGTTTTTACGGGATATGGATTTCCCAGCTATTTCGTCTACATTTCGGGAATCCTGGAAGTCTTTGGCGGCGGCCTGCTGCTGGCCGGGCTGTTCACGCGCGGCGTCGCCTTGCTGCTGGCGATTGAAATGGGAGTGGTGCTGGGGCAGGTAAAATTTCCGTCGACCGGCATCTACGCGTACGGCCAATATGAGCTTCCCCTGCTGCTGGGGGCGATGGCCCTGGCGCTGGTCACCACGGGGGCGGGCGTGATTTCGATTGACGCCTTCACATTTGAATCGCGGCGCAAAACGACAAAGAAATCCAAAAGCAAGGATTGAGCCTCCGCGGCAGGTAGCGCGGCTCAGGGTCTTCGCAAGACCAGGCAGCTGGCGATGATGTCGTGCAGCGCCTGTTTTTTTTTCGTGAATCCGGCAAGAAAATAACCAATCAGCACAAAACCTGAAATCTGCTTGGCCAGATTGCGGCCCAGCGCGCGCAGAAACGTGACGCGATGCGCGTGCATGTCCGTCACATAGAGCCGGAGAATTCTTTTACCGGGCGTGGCCTGCCAGGACGACGATTCAAAGGCCGCGCTGTACAGCCAAAATCCGACCATGACGACGGCCAATGCAAGCGGCGCCGGCTGCGCCAATGGAAATCGAATCGGGGCATGCGGATCGAAGTTCGGAAAGAAAAGCGAGGGATACAGTCCGGCCACCAGTCCAAAGGGGATGGAAATAATCACGGTATCGATGACGTAGGCCACGGCCCTCAGCCAGAACCCCGCATACACCTCCTGCGCCGGCGCCTCCGGAGATTTGGCAGGCTCTACGGGCTCCGGAATTGCCGGGATAACTTCCGGCGGCTGGGCGTTTTCCGGAACGTAGACGGGCCCGATCTGGCCGACGCTCACCGGGAATCCGCAGTGGGCACAGAAACTAGCTCCCTCCTGAATTTCCGTGCCGCATTTTTCGCAGATTAGAATCGCAATCCTCCCTGAAAACCCAAAGAAAATTATCCGCCGATCATTCGCTTGGCAAGATCAACCAGGAAGCGCCGGAGAGAAAATTCCTGGAACGTCAGTAGGCGAGCAAATCGCGGACCGCTGCGGCCAGAAGGTTACTCTGCGGCAGAATTTCATCCTCAAGCGTCGGCTGATACGCGCAGAACGTATCCATTCCCGCAACGCGCCGCACCGGGGCATCCAGATCATGGAACATCTGGTCGCCAATACGCGCGGCAATTTCGGCTCCGTAGCCCCACGAAAGCATATCCTCGTAGGCGACGATCACGCGATTCGTCTTGTGAACCGTTGCGGCAATCGCATCCCAGTCAAACGGCGAAAGCGAACGGAGATCGATAATTTCCACCGAAACGCCCTCGCGCTCCAGTTGCGCCGCAGCCACTTCGGCGCGGTGCACCACGGCGCCGTACGTAATGATGCTGGCGTGCGTCCCTTCGCGCACCACGCGCGCCCGGCCAAACGGGATCGTATAGTCCGGCCCGGGATAGGGAGAGCGATTGTAGGGCTGGCGGTACAGGTGCTTGTGCTCCAGGAACAGCACGGGATCGTCGCACCGGATCGCCGTGCGCAGCAGGCCGCAAAGATCCAGCGCATTCGAAGGCATGACCACATGCATCCCCGGCGTATGCGTGAACAGGACTTCGCCGGACTGGCTGTGATAGATGGCTCCGCCGGTCAGGTATCCGCCGGTGGCCACGCGGATCACCGCGGGGGCTTTGAATGCGCCGTTCGAACGCCAGCGGATCAATGGCAGTTCGTTGCGAAGCTGCATCATCGCCGGCCAGATGTAATCGAAGAACTGAATCTCCGCCACGGGCTTCAAGCCGCGCTCGGCCATGCCCAGCGAACTCCCCACAATCAGGGCCTCGGCAATCGGCGTGTTGAACACGCGCTCGGAACCGAAGCGCCGCTGCAGCCCGGCCGTGGCCTTGAAGACGCCGCCCTTGCCTTTCAAATGCTTCAGGTCTTCCTCGATGCTGCAATCGGCCACATCCTCGCCGAAGATCACGATGCGCTCGTCGCGGGACATCTCATCGGCAAGCGTGGCGGAAACCATCTCCACCATGGTCCGGGGTTCGCCGGAAAATTGCGGCTCGGCTTCAAACCGCGAGGACCGGGGATCGATGTCTGGAGAATACAAATTTTCGCGGATGGATTCCTTGGCGGGCGGGGCCGCCAAAAGGGCGTGGTCCGACGCTTCACGAACTTCCAGGTCGACTTCCGCTTCCAGCGCTTCCAGCTCCTTTTCATCCAGCAGGCCCTCGCGCACCAGAAACAGTCCAAAATTGGGAAGTGGATCGCGATGCGCCTCCTGCTCGCGCACTTCGGTCGTCTTGTATACCTTTTCGTCGTCGGAAAGCGAATGCGAATATGGCCGCGTGACGTGCGCATGAACCAGAGCCGGCCCTTTTCGCGCCCGGCAGTATTCTGCGGCGGTCCGGAAAACCCGGTAGCTGGCCAGCGGGTCGCTGCCGTCGCACTCCTCCACATGCAGGCCCGGATAATTCGCCACCAGCTTCGAAATGCTTCCGCCGGCGGTCTGGAATTTGACCGGAACGGAAATGGCCCATCCGTTGTCCTCGATCATGAAAAGCACGGGAACTTTCCGCAAACAGGCCGCGTTCAAGGCTTCGAAAAATTCCCCTTCGCTGGTGGAACCATCGCCGCCGGAAACGTAGACAATCTCGTCGGGCTGGTGTCGCGCGTGGTCTCCGAGCGGCGCGCTCTGCGCTTGTTCCAGGGCATGAGGAAAATGCTGAAAATAAAGCGATGCCTCAGCCACGCCCACCGCCTGCGTGTATTGCATCCCCGTTGCGGAAGACCGCGGAAGAACATTCAGCCGCGGGATGCCCCAGTGGGAGGGCATCTGCCGCCCACCGGAGTTCGGATCGTCCTTCGCCCCCACCGCCTGAAGGAACATGTCGCGCGGCGTGACACCCAGAGCCAGGCAAAGGGCGCGATCCCGATAGTACGGATAGATCCAATCGTGGCCGGGCCGCAGGCTCAGCGCCGCGGCGGCCTGCACGCCTTCATGCCCGGCCCCGCTGATCTGGAAAAACGTTTTGTTTTGCCGCTTGAGCTGTATTTCGCGGTCGTCAATCCGCCGCGAAAGGTACATGGTGCGGTAAATGCGAAGAAGATCCTCCCGGCTCAGGCCATGATAGCGGCCGGGGTCAACTTTCGCCATTTTGGGGCGTGCCTGAACCGGCATCCGATTTCACCTCGGGCCGGGCGCGAACGAAATGCCCAGCGTGGTTCTACCTTTCATTATATCGAAAGCTGACTGGCGTGCGATGCGATTGACGCAAAGCTTCGCCACGAAACGGATACTGCAACGCCCCATTTTTATCACGAAATGGGGCGCAGTTGAGGTAGAAAAGCACCCCATCCCCCGACTCACGCAGGTGTTGAACTAGCGGCCCGGGGGAGTGTAGGTGACGGTCTTCTTCGACGCCTGGTCGATTTCTTCCGGGGTCAGCAGAACCGTCGTTCTGATCCTTGCCGTGCCGCTGGCGCTCACAGCCAGATTCGTGGCCGCTACGCTAATCGGATCGGGCGCATCGACAATCAGATAAGCGTCATTCTTTCCAAAAGCAAAATAAAATGCTTCGAGCTTCCCGCCCTGCGCCTTGATGGCCGTCTCAACCACCTGGCGGCGCTTGGTACCGCCCTCCTTCAATATCCCTTTGGCGCCTTCGGGCAGATAGGAAACTTCCAGCAGATACTTCGCCATGACTGGCCTCCTGAATCAGTTTTGTTTCGTAGCCCATGGTTCGTAATCCTATCATTGAGGGCAGAAAGAAGGAATTTTCGTTTTGTCCTTCGGCTGGCAGTAAACATATACCCAACCCGATCCGCATGCAATTCTACCGGAATATGGGCGCCGCATCTGGGTTCTGATCGAGAAGAATGGTTTTTGCCGCATTGCGGCAGGATTCCATTTGCGATTTATCGTTTCAAGGACGTGTACAAATGCAAGTGGCTGGCCACCGAGTGGCCATCCTTCATGGCGGGAATAAACTTCCATTCCCTGGCAGCGCTCAGCAGGCCCTCGTCGGCGATTCCCTCTCCTAGAACATGCACCACGGAGGACACTTTCCCGGCAGAATCGATAACGAGGTCGAGACCCACTTCCCGATCCAACGAACTGTAATCCAGCGGACCAGGAGGCGCCGGCCGCCACAGGTAGATTGCCTGGGCCGGTGTTACCTCCGTTTGTTTGTAGATCCAGCCGGCATCTTGCCAAAGCCGAGGTTTCTTCGCCGGCGCACGGTCCGTTTGCGCAAGAATGCCATGCTCCCGCGCATTGCTGATCAACCGCCGTATGCGACCCGTATCCCCGGCAGGCCACATTTCCGCGAGGGTTTGCCAGGCTCGCTGTTCGCGGCCGCTGTACAGGTAGGCCCAAACAATTTCTAAAATCCGGATTTTCACGGCGCGCAGGCGGTTGATTCGCGCCACGTCGGAGGAAATATCCGCCTGCAGCCTCCCGTCGCTGCGCTTGAACTCACGAAGTTCCTCCGGCTTGATTTCCTTCCGAACGCGTACGGCAATGGTGTCGAAATAGTTCTGGAATTCGCGATTCGCATCGAGCAATCTTCCGTCCTCGAATCGGAGCACAACCGCCGGCGGATCATCCATGTCCTGCACGTGCAGGCCATCCAGGCCATCTACCGCAGCGGAGTCATCCGTCCAGATTTCAATGCGCCCGTCGAAATCCTTGTCCGAGGCCGTATAGGAACTCCCGCCGGTAATCGTCCGCAGCAGACGCGGGCGTTTCTTCAAAGAATAAATCCGGTAGATGGAGCAGCACCCGCCGTCGGTTTTCTTGATCTGAAAGGCGGCGACGGGCCCGTCCTTTCTGCTCAGATCGACGCCAAACAGGTCGAGGTCGATTTGCGCCGCTTTGTCGGCAACGTCCAGGGTATTGTTCCTCCATTGCAGCGTCGCCCGGCATTCCCGCAACGATAAGCCTTCACTCTTTGCCGACTCCACCGTCACTGCTACCCCTGTACGGTAAATAGCCTGAAACTCATTATTGCCTTTGTTGCAGAGCGAATTGTGAGCTTGCGCGGCGCAAGTGTTCGCCATCGCACAAGTGAAAAGCAGCAAGGCGCAAACGCGCAGCAAGCGCCGGAATGGAAAGTTAAAGACCGACATGTCGGAACCTTGTGATGATTGTACCCCTACTTTGCGCCCGGGTTACCTACAAGTGGGTCCCCTCAAATTCCCAGTCATAGCCCGGATCAAACGACCAAGAGCAAGAAGCAAAAGCAAAAAGCAAAGGCGCACAGCAAAGACGAAAAGCAAAAGCACACAGGCTGAAGCCTGTGCTACTGGAGAGGGTGTTTAGTAGCACAGGCTTCAGCCTGTGTGGGGTGTGGGTCTGGTTTTGTTTTTTATGGCTTTTGTTTTGTGGGTGGAATAAAGACCAGCCGGAAATTAAAAAACTGGCCCACCCGCCCCCATTCTTTCATCGACCTTGCCAGTTCCTTCCTGCGGCGCACTCTGGCGAGATTTGCCGGCTGACGGCGCGGCGCGGGGTACCGGCCGGCGAATGTTTCACGGCCAAGTCTCGAGAAGCGGGATGAGCAAAAAAACATCGCGGCGAGCGTTTCACGTCCCAGGGTGTCGTGGCTGGGACAGAAACGCTCTGCCGCGATGGATGACGGCGCAACCGGGGGGATGAACACCGTCATATTGCGAGCGCTCAACTTCGCGGCAGCGAAGGTGCGCCGGCAATCTCTTCAAATCCTTTTCTGAATGGAACCATTTCGTCGCTTGCAAAATGCGCCCGCAAACCTTCACCCGCGGCTACCGCCCCGGTGCGGGTGAATCCGCATTCGAATCGGCCGAAGCAGACGATTCGGTACCCATATCCAGCACGAAGAGTCCTTCGGTCGCCGACACCGCGACCAATTGCTTCCCCGCTTCGCGCGAACGCAGAGCGGAAAGCCTGCCCTCGGCGACGGGACTTTCGATGTGCCGCCACGTAGTGCCGCTGTCGCGGGAAAGAAACAACGCTCCATTGGCCGTGGATACGACCATGGCGCCACGCACCGGCGTCAGATCCTCAATCAAAAGCTCGGAAAGATTCGCCTGATGCCACGATTCTCCCGTATCCCGCGAGAGGAAAACACCGTGGTCGCTGGCGAGCACGACCGAATTCTCGCCCTCGGGCTGGAAATGCAGGGAGCCGCGCGGCTGGTAAGGCAACGGCCGCGCAATCCAGGTTTTTCCGCCGTCTCCGGAAATTTCCAGTTCTCGCGGAGTCATGGCCCAAACATAGTGATTGCCGCTGCCAATGCGCACGGCGCGCACCGGGGATGGCGCTGCGGACATCGCAGCCGGCGCGGGCAGCGCAGGCGTCAGCGGCACGGCCATCCATTGCAGGCCATGGTCGCGCGATGCGAACAGGCCCTCTTCCGTGGCGGCATACCAGACGTCACCGCCGAAGGCCATGTCATTCACGCGGGTATGGAACGGGACAATGGACTTCGTCACCGCGGGAACCGCGGCGCGTGCGGACACCTTCCGCACGGTTACGGCTCGCCGGGCGCGGCTCGGAACAATTTTTTCAATGACTTCATTCACCGAGATCCAGGAACTTTTCGACCGGTCGTAGCGCATCAGTCCGCCCGGACCAGGCGCCGCGAACCAGCCATCGGGAGATGCGAAAACATGGCGCGGAGGCCCTGACTTGAGCCCGGCGGCGATGGGAGACCATGTGCGTCCCGAGTCGCGGGTTTCGAGCATGGGTTCGAAAGTGCTCGTCAGCACAACCAATTCGCGTTCCGGATGCTGCGGATCGATGGCGGCATCGACAATGCGGTGATGGGAAAAACCCTGGTTGGAGGCGCTATACGTCTGCCCGCCATCCTCGCTCACCTCCACGCCCAGTCTTTCGGTGCCGAGAATCAAGCGGTCCGAATTCTGCGGGTCGATCAACATCGAAAGAATGCTCCAGGAGGTGGGCGTAATCAGGCGCCACGTCGCTCCGTCGTCAGCTGTCTTCCACAGGCCTTCGGTAGTAGCCGCGTACACGGTCAGCGGGCGTTTAGGGTCCTGCAGGATGTGCACGGTCCGGCGCGAATTGTTCGGGATACCCTTGAACTTGGTCCAGTTGGCCCCCCCATCCGAGCTGTGATAAATCCCCGAACAGGCGCTGGCAAAAACATGCGAGGGGTCATGCAGATCGGTCGTGATACTCATGACATCGGAATCGTCAATCATTCCCTTGTGAATCGAGGCCCACGTCTTTCCGCCGTCGACCGTTTTCCAAGGCAGATGAAACGTGCCCGCATAAATCGTATTGGGATCGCGCGGATCAATGGCGATGGAATCGAAATTACGCAGGTCTGCGTTATTTTTAGGGGAGATGCGGGTCCAATTCTTTCCGGCATCCTCAGATCGGTACACGCCATCGATGGCCCCGGCCACGAGCGTATTCGGATCGGAAGGCGCCGCGGCAATCGCGCGCACGGCGTGCCCTGCCAGGCCAATCAATTGCCAGGTGTGCCCGGAGTCGGAACTGCGATAGACGCCGCCTCCATCGGAGTTGAGCGTCCAGCTGGTGGCGTAAAGCGTGCTCCCCGAACGCGCATCGACGATCATGGACATTATGACGTCGTCGTGATGCTCGCCAATCCGGCCCAGCAGCTCCCAGTGTTCCCCGGCATCCCGCGAACCGAATACGTGGCCGTCGGAAGTGCCCAGGAACAGCGTCCTCGTGCTTTCGGGAACCGCAGCTAGGGATTGAACGTCTCCGCCAGGAGGGCCTGCTTGTCGCCAGGTTTGCGCGCTGGCATTGAGGGATAGCAAGAAGAGCGATCCGAGGACCAAAACATTCCGGGAGAGTATCCCGCGCGATATTCGTTTCAATATTTGTAATGATGGCGCTCGCATGAACAGTCCTTCGGCCCGGACCCCAGTATTCGAATCCACAAAAAACCAGTTGCCTACACTCCGGCGCGGCGGTTTCAACTCCAATGAAGAGCATAGCGGGGCGGGTGGAAAGAAAACGCTGGCCGGAAGGACAGAATCGGGACGGGGTGATTTACCGTCCAAACGGACAGTACGGAGAGGGCGTCCCGCCAGATCTCAAAGTTCTAATTTCAAAGGAATGCTGATTTTCGGTGGCGACTCAATCCCGATAGGGATATGCGCACGATTGCGGCGGGTTTTGTAGAGCCCAGTCCGCCCCGCGCGCTTCCGGGCGGAATGGGCCGAATTTAATTGGAGTCGCTAGCAAGCGCGGGCCAGTTTGCCTGGCTTGCGTTTTGGCAAATCTCAGTCCAACGAGTCGAAAAGGTCGGAAATCTTTTCGTAGTCGGGGTCGCCAGGGCGCACGATTTTCACTTTCGCCGATTTGAACGGCTCTTCGGTGGGAATGCGGTCCAGCCATCGCTGATGGGAAAGTTTTTCGTGGTCTGAAAAATCGAGGCGAACCATCACGTGAATTTCCTGAAGCGGTTCGGAATTCGAATCGGCTTTCGGTGCGTCCTCGCCGCCGGATTTGGATTTTGGCTTGGCGTGGGCCTTGCCTCTTGCATCCCCTTTAGCAGCAGCTTTCGGAGATGGCTCGGAAGGCGTCTTCTGCTTTGCCTCCGGCTCCTTGCGGTCAAATTTTAGCTGCAGCTTCTTGTCGAGGCGGAATCCCTGCCTCCATCCATCGGCCTTATGGCGCGCTTGCTGGGCAACGTCCTCGTTGCCGCCAAAATCGAACATCAGGAATGAATATGCCATGTAGTGAATATTGGCGGGAGCAGCCTCCCGTGTCAAGCCGCAAGGCAGGGCCATCATATTTTGGAGTTGTATCAGGGCCCGCATCGTGGGTATGCTCAAATGAGTAAAGGCGTATGCAAATGCGGCAAATCACGAGGAAATTACAGGCCGTCGCGGCGCTCCTGGCGCTGCTGCTGGCCAGCGTTCCTACGCTTGTCGATGCGTTTTCTTCTGCTGATATGTCAGCGTGCTGTAATTCCATGGACTGCCCCATGCGCCATGGACAGATCTGCGGCAGTCAGAAGCACGCGAGTGATGGCGCTGCCCAGTGCAATTCGATGGGATTGGATTGCTCGATGGGCTCGTGCGACATGTCGCCGAAACCCACTATGCAAATGGAACCTTTTATGCTCGCGGTCCCGCTGGCCATTCACAGCCAGATGATTACCGAACCTGCGCCGGCGTTCGTTCCCGGCTTCATTTTCTCACGCAGTAGTGTTCCGTCGATTCCCCCTCCTCGAACCTATCCGAGCTAATTCGTCCAAAGTGTCTCAAATCGCGGCAAATTCCGCCGTCAGAGGGAATTTGTCCGCGCGGACTGGCCTGGACTTTCAACTTGGATTAGGAGTGTGAATGATGGTGAAGCGATCTTTGATTTCTGCTGTATGGTTGCTGGCAGTGTGTTTCATCAGCCAAGCGATTGCCCCACAACGTGTCCATGCCGACGTATTCGGCACGGTTCGAGGCATTGTGCACGATCCGCAGCACAGACCCATTGAAGGCGCGGGGGTTACGCTGTCGTCAAAGACCGAGGACTGGAAACGCAGCACGCAATCCGACGCGAACGGCGAATTCCTGATCGATGCGGTTCCCGCCGGTGCCTACACGATTCACATTACGCACGATCAGTTCCGGCCGGTTCAAAATACGATTCAGGTGCACGTGGGCAGCGCGCCCATTCTGCACTTCGTCCTCGATCTGGCTTCCCTGGAGTCCAATGTCAGCGTAACTGCCCAGGTCGAACCGACTTCGCCGGATTCCGCAAGCCCTCCGACCGATGTGACGCAGCAGGAAATTGCCAGGACTCCGGGAGCCAGCAACGCGGACAGCCTTTCCATGATCACCAGTTACGTTCCCGGCGCCTACATGGTGCATGACCAGCTCCATATCCGCGGCGGCCATCAGGTTACCTGGCTGGTGGACGGCGTTCCGGTTCCCAACACCAATATCGCGAGCAACGTGGGCACTATATTTCACCCCGGCGATATAGAAACGCTGGAAGTGCAGCGGGGCGGGCTTTCCGCGGACTCCGGCGATCGCACCTACGGCGTGTTAAACGTGGTCACGCGAAACGGATTCGAGCGCAATCGCGAAGCGGATCTGACCATCAATGCCGAGGCCTTTAATAGAACCGACGATCAATTAAGCTTCGGGGATCATACCGATCGCTTCGCGTATTACATCAGTGCGAATGGCTATCGCACCGATCTGGGCCTGGCACCGCCCACGGCCAGCGTCCTTCATGATGCGGCGAACGGGTACGGCGGCTTCGGATCGCTTATCTTCAACCCCACACCCTCGGATCAGCTGCGGCTGGTGACGTCGGTTCGGAACGATTTTTTTCAGGTTCCGAATGATCCGGCCGGCCAGGCCAGCGGCACCGCCGACGTGCAGCACGAACGCGATGCTTTCGTGAATTTTTCCTGGGTTCACACGGTGGGCACGGGAATTCTTATGACGGTTTCCCCGTTCTATCATTACAACCGGGCCGCATTCGACGGCGGCCCGAACGACACGCCTGTGATCGCCACGGACCATCGCGCTTCGCAATATGCCGGGGCGCAGGCAAGTCTCCAGATCGTTCGCGGAAAGCATAACGCGCAATTCGGCGTATATGGCTTCGCCGAACATGACGACTCGTTGTTCAATGTGGTTGCAAACGGCGGCCCGGGAAACCCCGTCCACCTGGTGGAACCCCTCAACGGCAACCTCACGGCTGTTTTCGCGGAAGACCGCTACCAGCCCTGGCAGTGGCTCACCTTGTCCGGGGGGCTGCGCCTGACGCACTTTGGCAGCTCGCTGAGCGAAAATGCGGTGAACCCGCGGCTGGGCGTCTCGATCCAGGTTCCGCACCTGCGTTGGGTGCTGCGCGCGTTTTATGGGCGCTACTATCAGGCGCCTCCACTTTCCACCATCGGAGGCCTCGGAACACTGTTTGACCTCTCACCCGATCAGGCCTTCCTGCCGCTGCATGGCGAGCGCGACGAACAACGCGAATTCGGCCTGACCATTCCCGTGGCCGGCTGGATATTCGACATCGCGAACTTCCGGACCAACGCCCGCAATTTCTTCGACCATGACGTCCTGGAAAATTCCGATATATTCTTCCCGCTGACCATCGCTAGCGCGCGGATTCGAGGGTGGGAAGGCACGATCCGGTCGCCGAAGATTGCCGGAAAAGTAGAGTTCCACGCAGTCTATTCCTATCAGTATGTGCAGGGCCGCGGCGCTGTGACGGGAGGGCTGACCGATTTCAACTCTCCCGGAGACAGTTTTTATTTTCTGGACCACGACCAGCGTCACACGTTGAACTCGGGTTTTGACATCTCCCTGCCCTGGCAAATGTGGGTCTCCCCGAGCGTGTCGTTCGGCTCGGGCTTTCTCAATGGAGACGGCCCGGCCCATCTGGATCCGCACACCGAAGCGAATATTTCCGCGGGAAAATCATTTGGGAAGAAATGGTCTATTTCGGCGACAGCGCTCAACCTCAGCAACACGCGCTATTTGCTGGATAACAGCAATACCTTTGGCGGAACTCATTTCAACTATCCCCGCCAGCTTTCCATGCAATTGAAATATAACTTTCACTACTAGACGGCCCAATCCTGTTCGCAACCACAAAAAAAGAGGGAGCCACGGATCGATTCGTGGCTCCCCGGGTGGTACTGCTCTGGGGTTAAGGAATTGTCGCGCTGATCTCGGACGAATAAACGCTCTCCGTATTGCTGGCATCGACCGCGGTCACCACGTAGTAGTACGTGAGCCCGGATTTGACGGTGGAATCGGTGTATACCGTCGTGGTGACGGGTGTGCTGTTCAGCTTGGTGTAAGGGCCGCCGGTTTGCGTGCTGGAGTAGACGTTGTACCCCACCACAGTGGATGTGCTGGGCAACCAGGACAATGCCACGGAGTGATTAACAACGTTGACGCCGGTGCCGGACAGCGCGATCGTGTCGGGTGAATTTGTGGCGTTGCTGGCTACGGCAACGCTGCCGGTGATGCTGCCGGTAGACGACGGTGTAAAAGTAGCCGTCAAGGTTGTCGATTGTCCCGGCGTCAGGATGAGTCCTGTGGATACACCACTGGCGTTGAAACCGGCGCCGGAAATGGTGACATTCGAAATCGTGATATTGGAAGTTCCTGCGTTGGTCAACGTCACATTCTTGGAACTGCTGCTGGACACGTTGACATTGCCGAAACTCAGGCTCGTGGAACTGGAATTCAGCAGAAGAGTCGAGGCGCTGACGGTGAGCGTTGCGGGGTTGCTCGTGACGCTGCCCGCGCTGTTGCTTACGGCAACTGTGAACTGCGCATTGTTGTCCGACGTAGTTGTCGCTGAAGTCGTGTAAGAGGACGACGTCGCGCCGCTGATCGACGCTCCGTTCTTCTTCCACTGGTACGTCATGGGAGCTGTGCCGCTTGCCGCGACGTTGAATGTCGCCGTCTGCCCGGCGATTACCGTCCGGCTGGCCGGCTGCGTGGTGATCGATGGCGCCACAACGGCGGGATCGACCGTCAAGGTTGCAGAATTGCTGTTCGCGCTGCCCGCGCTGTTGCTCACGGCAACCGTGAACTGCGCATTGTTATCCGAGGTAGTTGTCGCTGAAGTTGTGTAGGAAGAGGACGTCGCGCCGCTGATCGACGCTCCGTTCTTCTTCCACTGGTACGCCATGGGGGCTGTGCCCGTCGCCGCGACGTTGAATGTGGCGGTTTGTCCCGCGGTTACGGTCTGGCTGCCCGGTTGCGTCGAAATCACCGCAGGCTGCGCCTGTGACGATGTGCCCGTACCGCTCAAAGTAAACGAAACCTGTGGCCCCTTGTCAGGAATAAAGGTCAAAACGCCCGAATACGCCTGCGCCGCGGTCGGGGAAAAGGTCACAGTGGCTGTCATACTCTCGTATCGGTTCAGACTGATGGGCAAAGCCGGCCCGGAATATGAAAATTGCGTTGTGGATGACGACACACCTACGATCTGAATCGTATTTCCGTTTGTGTTAGTAATTGTAACGGTCTGAGGAACACTGGTCGTGCCCACCGCCTGATTGCCGAAATTGACCAAAGAAGAAGAAGAACTTGTGGATACTTTGGCCTGCGCTGGTGTGCCAAAAGCGAACAGCAGCGTGGCCCCGATAGCGATGTTCAGCAATTTCTGTTTGATTCCCCCGGTAGTTTTCATTTGGCCTCCATTTGAACTTTCTCTACCGGGTTCCCAAACCTGCTCCGGCTCGTACTGCCCGGTCAGAGGGTTTCCCCCCCGAGACTTTTCTCTGACCTGTGCACAAGGATATGGCGGCGTGGAATCAGGACTCGACTGGCCAAAAGGACAAAATAGGTACAGGTGTGTAGAAGTGTTAAGGGACGGGCCCGACATGTACTTGCGCAAACAGAATCAATAATGCCGGACGGAAAAGTTTTGAGGTAAGCGGAACAATTCGCGTCGAGAAACTTTCCGGCGGGCGATCAAGAAATGAGGATTGCGTCGTGGGACGCGCCGTGCTAGCGTTAGCGAATAAAAGGCGAATTGCAAAGGGGGTCGGAAGTGCCTCAATCTCTCGCGGTGCGACGCACAAAAGATGCGCTGACCGTTACGCGCGTCCATGAAATCCTGGATCAACTCGCCGAACGCGACCGCCACGGCGAAATCCTCACCGCTGTGCGACACATCCCGGCGCGCGACGCGAAATTCGCCCCGGTGCCGGAGTGGGTTCGGCCGGAACTGGCGGGGGCCTACGCGGGAAAGGGCGTCGCCGAACTTTACACGCACCAGGCAGCGGCCGCGGAGGCCGTGCGCGCGGGGCGCAACATCGTTGTGGTCACGCCCACGGCTTCCGGAAAAACGCTGTGCTACAACCTGCCCGTCCTGAACGCCGTTCTGGAAAACCCGGACACGCGCGCCTTGTACCTGTTCCCCACCAAAGCCCTGGCGCAGGATCAGCTTTCCGAACTTCACGATCTTTCCGCGCGCCTCGATCATCGCTTCGGTGTTTTTACCTACGATGGAGATACGCCCTCCGACGCCCGCAAAGCGATACGCGAGCGGGGACACATTGTCCTTTCCAACCCCGACATGCTGCACACCGGCATCCTGCCGCACCACACGCGCTGGCAGCGGCTATTCGAGAATCTGCGCTACGTCGTGCTGGACGAACTGCACACCTACCGCGGCGTGTTCGGCAGCCACCTGGCCAACGTACTGCGGCGGTTGCGGCGCATCGCGCACTTTTACGGGTCCGATCCGCAATTCATCTGTTCCTCGGCGACGATTGCGAATCCCGGAGATCTTGCGAGGCGCCTGGCGGAGACCGAATTTGACGTGATCGAGGAAAACGGCGCGCCCGCGGGCGAAAAATTCTTTGTTTTTTACAATCCCCCTGTCGTAAACCGTTTTCTCGGCATCCGCCGCAGCTATATCAACGAAACTTCGCGCGTCGCCCAGGAATTCCTGAAGCGCAACCTGCAAACCATCGTGTTCGCCAACTCGCGGCTGAACACTGAAGTGCTGCTCACGTATTTGCAGCAGGCAAATCCGATGCCGCCGGGGCATCCTCCGGCGATTCGCGGCTATCGTGGAGGTTACCTGCCCGGCGAACGGCGCGAAATCGAGCACGGACTGCGGGAAGGCCGAATCCGCGGCGTGGTTTCGACCAACGCGCTCGAACTGGGCATCGACGTTGGCTCGCTCGACGCCACGATCATGGCTGGCTATGCGGGCACGATCGCCTCCACCTGGCAGCGCGCCGGGCGCGCCGGACGCCGCAGCGGAAGTTCCTGCGCGGTGCTGGTGGCCTCCTCGGCGCCGCTCGACCAGTTCATCGTGCAGCATCCGGACTATTTCTTTGGCCGCTCGCCCGAGCACGCCTTCGTACAGCCCGACAACCTGGAAATTCTTGTGAATCATCTGAAATGCGCGGCGTTCGAACTCCCCATTGGGGCGGAAGAATCCTTCGGCGGCGTGGACGTTCCCGAACTTTGCGAACGCTTGGCCGAAGCGGGTTTTCTGCATCACACCGGGGAGCATTGGCACTGGACGCAGGAGGCGTATCCGGCGGACGCGGTGAGCCTGCGCTCGGTGACTTCCGACAATTTCGTGATCGTGGATACCACGCAAGGAACCGAAGTGATCGGGGAAGTCGATTTTTCCAGCGCCCTCACGACAGTGCATCCCAAGGCGATCTATCTGCACCAGGGGCGGCAGTTTCACGTCGAGGCGCTGAATTTCGAGGAGCGCAAGGCCTATGTGAAGCGCGTCGATGTGGATTACTACACCGACGCCATCCGCTATACGCAGGTCCGCGTGCTGGAAACGGCCGCGAGCGATCGCATGGAGACGTCCGGCGTAGACGCCCATGCCGTGCGAACGCACGGCGACGTCCTGGTCCGCTCGCAGGTGGTCGGCTTCAAGAAAATAAAATTCTTCACCAATGAAAACGTGGGCGACGGCAAGCTCGAACTGCCGGAAAACGAGATGCACACCACCGCCTTCTGGCTGACGCTTGAACGTCCGCTGGTGGATTCCCTGCCCTTTTCCGTGAGCGACCGCCAGAACGGCATGTTCGGCCTGCTCCACGCACTGGAATCCATCGCCACGCTGCTGCTGATGTGCGATACGCGCGACCTGGGCACGGCCATCGGCGAACGCCCGCCCTCTCCCGGCTCGCAGATCGAGTGGGAAGAAACGCCGGACCTGGAAGACGTCGCCACACTGGCGGAAAAGGAATTCTTCGAGCCGAACCTCTACCTTTATGACGCGTATCCCGGCGGCATTGGATTTTCCGAACCGCTCTACCGGGCGTATAAATTGCTCCTGGCAAAAACGCGCGAGCTGATCGCGGCCTGCCCGTGCGAAAACGGATGCCCGTCGTGCGTGGGCCCGGTGGGCGAGCGCGCTGAACGCGCGAAAGAGGCGGCCTTGGCGATTCTGGCTTGCCTGGGCGCGTAGCTCAGGCTTCAGCCTAGAGGTGTGGCACAGGCTTCAGCCTGTGTGCAGTTTTGCCCTGAAAAAGATCAAATGCTCACAGGCTGAAGCCTGTGCTACGGGTAATCCAACTTTTGGTTCTCTATATGAGTGCAAACGACAAATTCGCGCACATCGCAGCCTTGCGACCCGCCCGCAAGCGGGAAATGCCGGCGCCTCCCGCCGCGGACGTTCCGGAGCAGGGTGACAACCTTGCGAGGCTTCTTGGCGGCCAAGTCCGCCGGAACCATTATGGGGAGCACTTATCGGTGCGGCAGTGGTACGCGACTCCGGAAATGTGCGCGCCGGATGCACGCTCTCTCTCCTTATTGCTTCCTCAAACTCCCGATGCGGCCGCATTATCGCAGCTCGCAGTCGATCCGGAACAGTGGCTGTTTCTCGACACGGAAACCACCGGGCTTGCCGGCGGCACGGGCACGTATGCGTTTCTGGTGGGGCTTGCGTGGTGGGATGCCGGAGGGCTGCAAGTCGAGCAATTCTTTATGCGCGATCTCGACGAGGAACATTCCCTTCTGCTGGAACTTTCCGAGCGCATGGCGAAGCGACCCGTGCTGGTAACATTCAACGGAAAGAGCTTCGACTGGCCGCTGCTGGAAACGCGCTACCGCATGACGC
>DATLTA010000024.1:0-4578 GCA_035533775.1 Candidatus Dormiibacterota bacterium
GAACCCCTACCTGTTGCTGCCGACCATCCGGTCCCGCTGCCTGCAATTTTCCTTTGCGCCGCTGGCCGCCGGTGAAGTCGAAAAAATTCTGGTTGCGCATACGGAAATGAAGGCCGAAGAACGCAAACTCGCCGCGCAATATTCCGAAGGGTGCCCCGGAAGGGCGATGGGGATGGACGTTGCCGCCACGGCAAAGCTGCACCGCGACGCGCTCACGGTCCTGGAGCGCGCCGTGGAGTTGCGCGGCGTCTCCAGCCTGTTTGCCAGCACCTCGGCGCTGGCCAAGAGCCAGGAAATCGGGTTTGAAAATGTGATTCAGGTGTTCTATAGTCTGCTCACGGACCTACTCGATCTGTCCTGCTCTTCCTCGATGAAGGCGTTGAGAAATCCAGCATTACGCCGGGAACTTGAAACACTGAGCAAGCAGGTGGACGTGAGTTGGGTCAGCAAAGCCGTCGACGGATTTGACGCGCTCCACGCTCGGATGCGACGCAACATTAATCGCTCCCTCGGATTGGATGCGGTAGCAATTTCCCTGGCCCGCCCGGCGCCGGGCCCAAGAAATTAAATTTCGTGGCAACGTACGCGTACCCATACCCGTTTATCGCGCATCATAGCTGGTGAGTTCATACTTCTTGCCAGTGGATTTTCAACCTTAGAAGGAGTTTTTGCCGTGAATCGCAAGCTATTTCGCCCTGTTCTAACTGAAATGAAAGATCCTCATACGAATTCGAATCGTTCTCATTCTTCGGGGCCGCAACCACATAAAAAGCCGGCTCCTCCCGAACAGACGCATGCCGAGAACTTCTATTGGATCAAACAGATGCAGGCGCGGACGCCGGTGGTCATCGTTCTCACCGATGGGGAAGCCCTGCATGGTACGGTCGAATGGTATGATCGGGACTGCATCAAGCTGACACGCAATGGCAGTCCAAACCTGCTGATTTATAAACAATTCATAAAGTACCTGTACAAGGACGGGGAAGAAGCGGCTCTGGGCGGAACAAACGGGCAGTAACTTTTTCCGAGCATCGACACGCGGCGCTATCTCGGGGAGTTTTGCCTCGGGGTGGCGCTTTTGTGCGTTCGCTGGCCGTTCTGATCTCGCCGGGAAGGCCATGGTTTTCGCTTTTGAGCGGGGATTCGGGCAAATGCCGCGGCCTGGGGATGTTCCAAATCCAAAAATCTGAAATCCTGCAATACTGCGCCAAGCAGAATCGCTGTTTCGTTTGCGCCCGCATTTGTTAAACTTCTGGCTTACTAAGCGGACAAATATTCACGCACTTCTGACTACAGAGGAGCAGCGGGCCACTGGCCACGCGAGCCATCATGAAGATCGGGATCACCTGTTATCCGACGTACGGCGGCTCGGGCGTGGTCGCCACTGAACTGGGAATGGAACTGGCGGCGCGCGGCCACGAGGTCCACTTCATCAGCTACGCCCCTCCAATCCGCCTGACCGACACGAACGACCGCATCCACTTCCATGAAGTGGAGGTATCGAGTTATCCACTGTTTGACCACGCGCCCTACGCGCTTTCGCTCGCCGTGAAAATGATGGAAGTGGGAGAGGCCGAAAACCTCGATTTGCTCCACGTGCATTACGCGATACCGCATTCGGTGAGCGCGCTGCTGGCGCGCATGATGGCCGCGCCGCGGCGGCTTCCCTTCATCACTACGCTCCACGGCACAGACATCACCCTGGTCGGCAATGACCGCAGCTTCCTGCCCATCACGAAATTTTCCATCGAGCAATCCGACGGCGTGACGGCCATCTCCCACTACCTGAAGCAGCGCACGATCGAGGAATTTGACATCAAGCGCCCCATCGAAGTCATTCCCAATTTCGTGAATTGCGACCTCTACTGCCGGAAACCGAATTCGGCCCTGCGCGCGGAGTGGGCCCCGGACGGCGAACCCATCCTGATGCACCTGTCCAATTTCCGGCCCGTCAAGCGCGTCACCGACGTAATCGAAATGTTTTCCCTGGTTCGGGAGAAGATCCCCGCCAAGCTGGTGCTGATCGGGGATGGGCCGGACCGCGGCGCGGCGGAGTACCTGGTTCGAAAGAAAAAGCTCACCGCAGACGTCCATTTCCTGGGAAAACAGGACCGCGTCTACGAGCATCTGGCCCAGGCCGACCTGTTTTTGCTGCCTTCGGAAATGGAATCGTTTGGTCTGGCCGCGCTGGAGGCGATGGCCTGCGAAGTTCCGGTGGTGGCCACGAACGTGGGCGGCGTGCCGGAAGTGGTGGAGCACGGCGTCGACGGCTACCTTTTTACTCCTCACGATGTGCAGGTTGGTGCAAGATACGCCATGGAAATTCTGTCTTTGCCGGATCGCGGCCGCGCCATGGGGCAGATCGCGCGCGTCAATGCCAGGAAAAAGTATTGCGCGAACGACGTGATCCCCATGTACGAGGCCTATTATCATCAGGTGATCGGCAACGCCGGCGCGGCGCGCCCGTAATTGAGCCCAAAACATCCGCTTCGGGAGAACTGCATGCGATTCGCATTCTGCGTACTGATGTTTGCCCTGGCCGCGAACGTTTGCGCCCAGGGATCGCCAAACCTGCGCGGCACCGTCCTGGATGGCACGGGGGCTCCGGTCGCCGGTGCCAGTGTGGAGTTCCAATCGGGCGGCGCTACGCGACTGGCAACTACCGACACAGAAGGAAATTTCACGATTGCGAACATTTCGGGCAACGGAACGCTTCTGGTGCGCTACCCGGGATTTGCCGACTACACCGTGGATGTCAACGCATCCAGCGTCCTGGTAGCGCTTCGCGTCACGCTGCATCCCGCGCCAAGCGTGCAACGCATCCAGGTTTCCACCGAATCCACCGACCGCGTTACGCCCGTCCCTACCAGCCAATACTCGATTCCCCGTCAGGAAATCACGGCTTCCGGAAGCCTGTCAGTGGACGAAATACTTCGGCAAACTCCCGGCTTCACCCTTTTCCGGCGTTCCGGCAGCCTGTTCGCCAATCCCACCACGCAGGGCGTATCGCTGCGCGGCGTGGGGGCGAACGGCACCAGCCGCGCCGCCGTCCTGGTGGACGGAATTCCCCTGAATGATCCGTTTGGCGGGTGGGTGTACTGGAATCGCGTGGCTCGCGTGAATATCAGCAGCATGGAAGTATTCAATGGCGGCTCCTCGGATGTCTACGGAGGCGGCGCGCTGGGCGGCGTCATCAACATTCACACGCTGCCCATCCGGAAATCATTTGCGACGATGGAAACGTCGTACGGCAGCGAAGACACGAAGTTCGTGTCGCTGGCGACCGGCACGGTCATTGGGAAATGGGGCCTTGGCGCGTCGGGCCAAGCCCTGCGAACCGCAGGCTACACCATCATCCCGGAGGCCAATCGCGGGTCAATCGATATCCCGGCGGGAAGCGGCGATCTGATGGGAACCGCGGAAGTTTCCAGAACGCTGGGCCGGCAGGGAAACTTTTTCGTTCGCATGAACGAACTGGGCGAAAGCCGGCAGAATGGCACGCCCCTGACTTCCAACGATACCAGCATCCCGGAAATCGATCTGGGCCTGGACTGGACCAGTTCCAGCGCCGGATCGTTTTCCCTGCGCGCGTATGGAACAAAGGAAATCTTCCACCAGGGTTTTTCCTCGCCCGGGGCGGGGCGCAATTCGGAAACACAGGCGGACCTGCAACGCGCTCCCTCCGCACAGGTGGGATTTGCCGGGCAGTGGCGGCGCACGTTTGCGGGCCGGCACGCGGTGACCGGCGGATTCGAAACCCACACCGTGCATGGCGACAGCTTCGAACGCCTCTTTTGCACCAACAATACGTTCGCTCCCTGCGTTGGCGCCCAGGGAGAACTGCGCGCGCTCACCGATGCCGGGGGACGCCAGACGTTGGTCGCATTTTTCGGCCAAGATGCCTTCCATTTCGCTGAAAATTGGATGCTGACGATTGGCGGCCGCGTCGATACCTGGAGCAATACCGCGGGGTACAGCTACACGGTGCCGATCCTGGGAACGTCGGCTTCCAGCGCCGCCTATCCGGATCGCCGGGAGACCGCCTTCAGCCCGCGGATTTCCCTGATGCGCACTTTCCGGGGCATCGCGGCGGTCAATTTTTCGGTGTACCGTTCCTTCCGCGCTCCCAATTTGAATGAGCTTTATCGCGGCTTTCGAGTGGGCGCGCAGGTTACCACGGCGAATGCCTCTCTTGTGGCCGAACGGCTCACCGGAGGCGAAGCGGGGATCAGCCTGACTCCCTGGGGGGGACGCGTCGTCCTGCGCGGAGATTTTTTCTGGAGCGACATCTCCCATCCCGTGACGAACGTTCCCATCGGCACAAATTTGAACCAGCGGCAGAACCTGGGCGTGGCTCAGGCGCGGGGCGCGGAATTTTCAGGCGAAGTGCGGCTCCCCAAAAACATGCAGCTCTCCGCCGGCTACATCCTGTCCTACAGCACGTTCATCAGCGCGCCGGGACAGCCCCAATTCGTCGGACTTTGGATTCCCGAGGTTCCGCGAAACCAGTTCAATTTTCAGTGGAGTTACACCGATCGAAACTGGACCGCCGGCCTGCAGGGAAGGTTTGCCGGCATG
>DATLTA010000025.1:0-2465 GCA_035533775.1 Candidatus Dormiibacterota bacterium
CCCGCCGCCACCCGTCGTCGCTCGACAGCGGTATCGAAGAAATCCCAGCCGTGGCGCGGCCAGTGGCTCGTCCACCTCGGCATGACTGGCCGTCTCCTCGTGTGTCAGGCCGACGAACCGACGCCGAAGCACACCCACGCCATCGTGCAACTCGACGATGCCCGCGAAGTTCGCTTCGTCGATCCGCGCCGTTTCGGGCGGCTGTCGGTACTTGCCCTTTCTGCCGAGGCCGCGCCGAAAACTGGCAAGCGGGACAAGGGAACTGGCTTCCTCGACAAGGGTTTTGTTGGGCCCGGACAGGAGCCGTTGGACATCCCGGCAGACGCGTTTCGCGCGCTCTTCCGCGGGCGTCGAACCCCCATCAAATCCGCGCTGCTGAATCAGAAGCTTCTTCATGGTGTCGGCAACATCTATGCGGATGAAAGTCTTTTCCGCGCCGGCATTCGCCCACGACGCCAGGCGGCCCGCCTCACCGCAAAGGAACTCGAGCGGCTGCGCAGCGCCATCCAGTCCGTGCTGCAGGAGGCCATCGCTCTGGGCGGCTCGTCCGTCTCCGATTATGTGGATGCTTCCGGAGAGAAGGGCTTTTTTCAGCTGGAGCACAAGGTTTATCTCCGCACCGGGGAACCCTGCCTGGTTTGCGGAACCCCCATCCGCCGCATTCTTGTCGTCGGTCGTGGCACCCACTTCTGCCCACACTGCCAGCATTGATCCGGCATTCCGTCGAACGCGTGCGCGCCTTGACCGTTCGCAACTGAACCTCATGTTTGTTGCCTGATTCGATCCCCGCTGCCGCATCAGGAAAGCGTCGCGCTTCGAGCCTCGTACACTCGGCGTAGCCGGACACTTTCCGGCGAGAAAATACGCTGGGGAGACAGGGATGAAGCGATGGATGTTGGCAATTTGGATCATGTTTGCGGTCGCCGGTCTGCGCGCGCAGTCTGCCGAGTGGCAGCCATCGCCGGGACATACGCAGATCCCGATATGGCCCGCAACTCCTCCAGATGCACAGCCGACGACTGGCCCGGAGCATACGGCGACGGACACGAAGGACCTGGTCGCCGGACGGCCGTGGGTGTATGTCAACAACGTCGCCAAGCCAACGATGACGGTGTACTCACCGACGGGAAACAACACCGGGGTCGCGGTGGTCGTGTTTCCTGGCGGGGGCTATGAGGGTCTGGCGATCGATCTGGAAGGCACCGAAGTTTGCGACTGGCTGACGTCGAAGGGAATCACCTGTGTGCTGTTAAAGTACCGCGTGCCCGGCGAGGGTGGGTATTCGAAATCGGCACCGTATCCCAAGTCGGGGCCGTATCCGGAATCGCCAATAGCCTTGGAAGATGCGCAGCGAACCATGGGGCTGGTTCGGCTGCACGCGGCGGAGTGGCATATCGATCCGCACAAAATTGGCGTGCTGGGATTTTCAGCTGGCGGACACCTGGTAGCGGCGATCAGCACCCATTATGAAAAGCGTCTCTATCCGGCGGTTGATGCGGCCGACACAGAGAGCTGCCGCCCCGATTTTGCCGTGGCGCTGTACCCAGGGCACCTGTCGCTGGCCGCGGCGGAGTGGGACGCGAAGCAGGGGGCAAAAAGTTTTGTGGTCCCTCATGCAGCGAATGCCGACAATGATCTCACGCTAAATCCGGCGATTCCCGTCACCCACGAAACGCCGCCAACCTTCTTGCTGCAGGCGGAAGATGATCACGTGGATAACGTCGATGACGCGATTTCCTATTACATCGCCCTGAAGAACGCCGGCGTTCCCGTCGAGATGCATCTGTATGCGAAGGGCGGTCACGCATTTGGGCTGCGGCACACGAACGATCCAATTACCGAATGGCCCGCATTGGTGGAGACCTGGCTGGCGACGATCGGAATGATTTCGCGCTGAAGGCCTGGGGACCCGATGCGATCCGGCAGGCCAGGCAGCGAATGGCCGGATGCGAACATAGTTCTCGCGTTCGATCGAACAAAACGCGGGCCGGTTTTTATTTTTTCCAGGCCAGGATATCCCCTGTGGCAGTTCGGCTTGCTCTGGGCTGCCGTCCGACGGCATTTTTTGGGAATAGCAATCTATGGATTTGCGGATCAGATCAATACTTTTCCTATGAAATTGCAGAAAATCGTTAGTATTTTTCCGCGCAACTCCTTTGCTTTGTGACGAATGACTTTGGTATCAAAGTTGCACTGGTATAGGGCAAGCCAGTAGACGCACGTTGAGCCGAAAGGCTTGATAAAGATAGAAAAGTTCAGGCAATGTGAGCCGTCAGCAGAGTTTCTGGGCATTTGACAAGGAAACCAGTCGGCTCCACCCGAACCAAATAGTAGCGAGCACCATGAAACGGGTCCACCCAAATCCGGGAGGCCAGTGACCCGATTCTAGTTCCGAGTGTAGCGTCTGACTCTACCTATCCCCCAGTGAGCCCTTTCAAGCATGTTGAGTTCCCATCCGCACCCGT
>DATLTA010000026.1:0-25943 GCA_035533775.1 Candidatus Dormiibacterota bacterium
TCTCACTGACTTCCAGCCCCTTGTAGGCCGCAAAGCGCTCCAGCGCACGGCCCACGCCAAGCCATGAGACTAGAACAATGGCCAGACTCAAGGTCAGCGCCGCGGCCACGAATACTTTCTTTTCTCTTCGACGCAGGATGATCAAAATCACCAGAAAAGCCATTTCCGCCACGAAGCTTACGATCCCGCCCCGGGAGGCGGATAGAAACAATGCCCCAATCGGCATCAGCGTGAATAGGGTCACCAACGGCAGTTGGTCGCGCCGCTCCGCGCCCAAAACCTGAATGGCCACGCCCGGTGGGATCAGCAATTCCATCAGGCCGGCAAAATGGTTCCGATTGACGAATGGGCCAAATGGGATGCCGCCGTAATGCATTACCCTCACCCAGTACAGTTTCCCGTTAAACGTGAAGTATTGCAGGATTCCGAACAGCGAAACGGCAAATCCGAGGCTGAGCAGGAACCAGATAAACCCATGCCACTGGGACCGCGTTCGATAAGACTGCACGCAGAGAAAAAACAGCGCCAGCAGCGCGGAGTACTTCATGAGTTCGATGCGGGTCGCGAATGGAACTGCCGTGATGCCTGCCGTCCACTGCAGCGCCACCACGAACCAAAGACCCGCAAGAGGCCACAGCAGCGGGTTCCAGACCAGATCGAGGTCCGTCGTCACCACCTTCCATGCCCAAACCAGCAGTAAAAGTGAGGCCCCAACCTCCAGGACTCCCTCTGACCACGGTTCGACCACGCCGTGCGCGAGCACGGCAAACGCGACCAGCGTACAGATGCCGACGCGGATTACCCTCATTGTGCTGGTCCCACGGCAACAAGACTCACGTCGTCCACCCAAGCGGTGCCGCTGATCTTGTTATCGAAGCGCTGGCTGGGCTGGCGCAGCAATCGGATCTGTACCATGTGCGTCTGTGGGCCGGGCGTGAAATCGGCTTGCTCAAGCGTCCAGGGCAGCGTGCCCGTCTCATTCGGTGTATATACATTCAACTGTTTCGTGTCCTGCGGATCGAAAATTTCAAACTGTACCCCGCGATCGGTCGAAATCTGATCCGTGCGCAGGTACCCGCTAAAGCGATAGTGCGTACCCGGAGCGACCAGCACATTTTGAAAAGGGTATATGTAAGTCAGGTTTGCCGATCCATCGAAGGTGATGCGCGCGGAACGCTCGCCGGAGTGCTTTACCACCGTATCGAACTCGAAATCGGCGCCCAAAACATCCGTTTGTTGCCAGCCAAATCCTCCATTGGAAAGGCCTCCCTCAAATCCGCCGTCAAACACCAGCGAAATCCCGTTTTGAGCGGAGGGGAGGCGGCCCTCGATGTTCATGGCCTGGCGCCAAACGGTTCCCGCTTCATCAAATTGTCCCTGCTTCACCAGCAAATCGGTGAATGCAAACAGCGTCTTCGAGTCGATCGAAGGCCTTTTCGCGAGCAGTTTCTGCCAAACCGTGAGCGCCGCCGAAGGCTGTTGCGCCCCGGCCAGATATTTGAGCGCTTCCCAGTCTGCGGAAATTGTGTCCGGCAATACTTGATCGAGGAGCACCTGGACATCCGGATCGCTATGCCACGCGCGCGAAATGGCAAGAGGCATGAGCTTGGGTTCCTCGATGACCGCATGGTGAATTTCCGCGTACGCTTCGGGCAAGCGTTGCTGCCTCAAAAGGAAATTGCCATATTTCCAGGAAACTTCCGCGGATATGGGAAAGTCGGTCTGGGCCCCGCGATAATATTTATCCGCTTCCGCATTGTCCCCGACCATCTCCAACGCGCTCGCCAGATCGAGTTTGTAAAAAGGAGAGCGCGGATTGAGCGCAACCGCGCGGCGATAATAGGAAATGGCGAGGGGAATATCGGTGTGATCGAAGTCGAGTTGGCGGTAACGCCCCAGCCGGTACCAGTTTTCCGGATTGGCGGGCTCGATGCGCGCGGCCAGCACCCAATCCGCCGCATTCGATGACGCGCCGTAAAAGCCTGCCAGGCCGCGGATCGTACCGGCATAGCAAAGCCATGCCGCGGCCACAACCACTATGGCGGCGGCAATCCAGCGCCGGGAAGGATTGGCGAATCCCTGGGGCATCCGCGGATAATCTGCTACGGATGTGTGGTTCAGCGCAACTGAAAACCAATAAAACCCGGGAAACGTCTCGCATCGGTCAACCGAGCGAACCGCGCGCCTCCAGATTGGATACCACACCGGAGCGGACGCGTGCTTCTATGTGCGCCTGACCGGCAGGGAGAATCTCACCCTGTTCGCCAGCCTGAACAATCTCTCGCAGCAAGAGACTTCCCGGAGAATTGCGGAACTCACCGATCTGTTCGGCCTCGATTCAATTTTGGACCGGCAAGTACGCACACTTTCCACCGGGAACATTCACCGGCTGGGGCTGGCGCGGGCCATGATTCACCGGCCATCGGTATTGCTGCTGGACGAGCCTACGCGGAGCCTCGATCCGTTCGCGGCAGCCGAGTTCCGGCGTTTCCTGCTCGAGCAAATCGTCGGGAAACACGGGACCGCGGTGTTGTTTGCCTCCCATACGCTGGCGGAAGTGGAACAACTGGCCGGCCGCGTCGCCGTGCTGCACGGCGGCCGATTGCTGGGCTGCGACACGCCGGCCGGCTTGAAAACCGCCGCGGGCGCCGAGACTCTGGAACGATCGCTGGAAATCATGACGCACCATGCGGATCGGGAAACCCCATGACGGGCCTGGCTCGCGTGTACGCAACCTTGCGAAAACTGGCGATCCTGTTTCGCCGAGATATGGCCGTGGCCCAGAGTTACCGCACCGCATTCGTGATCGAACTTTTTCAAGCGTTGCTGGGCTCCGCCAGCTTTTATTTTCTCTCGCAGTTTATCGCCAGCCCTAAACTGACGAGGTCACTTCCGCAGGGAACGACCTATTTTTCATTCGCCCTGGTAGGAGTGGCCTTCTTCGACTATCTGAGCATTGCACTGTACACATTCGACGAAAGCCTGCGGGAAGCGAGGCAAAATGGCACGCTCGAAAATCTTCTCGTCACGCAAACTTCCCTACCCGTGATCCTGGCCGGGTCGAGTTTGTATCCCTTCGCGCTGATGTCCTTGCGCACGCTGATCTATCTCGGCTGGGGCGTAGTGTTGTTTGGCTTCCCCGTCCACCAGGCGAATTGGTTTGGCGCGCTGCTGATTTTGGGTGCGTCCGTTCTGTCGTTCGTGGCCCTGGGCATCCTAAGCGCAAGTTACCTGCTCATCTTCAAGCGCGGCAGTCCGGTCAGTTGGGCCATTATCGGGGTTTCCTCGCTGGTCGGAGGAATGCTGTACCCGGTATCCTCGCTGCCCAGATGGCTGCAGATTGCGGCCCGCCTGACTCCGGTCACCTATTCCCTGGAAGGAATGCGCGCAGCGATACTGGGCCACGCCACGTTGGGGGAGTTATGGCCTTCGCTTGCGGCTTTGCTGGTCTTTGCGGCCGTTTTGTTGCCTGTCTCATTTGCTGTTTTTTCATGGGCGCTGCGCCGGACAAAAATCACGGGCACGCTCACGCATTTCTAGCGCGAATTTCTCACGACCGCCGATGTCAGGCGACGTAAGGGAAACAGAAACTCCGGCTTCGACCGCGAAGCTGTGATTCTTCGTCGCGGCGGCGGCAAGCCGCGCTGCAAAGCCTCATCGGATACTCGCTCGCCATTGCATTTATGTTTCAGGAGGGACTTTTTGCGGGTAAGACAGGGCCGGCAGGGTGTCTTCGCACGCTGAAAAAAAGAGCCGCACCATCGGCACACCGTTGCCGGCGCCGATGGTGCGGCCATCAATCTGAAATTTACCGCTTGCGCTTCTTAGACTTAGGTTCGACGGGCGCCTCTCCGACCTTGGTGGTGATTCCAACGCCCATGGCCTTCAGGGATTCCAGTCCCTGTTTGGCCTGCGCGCCAATATCTCCGTTCGGATCGAGGTCGATGGCACGCTGGTAGGCTTCGACCGTGCCGGGCTGAATCTCAGGAGTAATCTTGTCGCCTTCGGTCTTGTATGGCATCGTGTTGACCAGGGCAATCCCCAGCAATAGCCAGGCCTGCGCATTTTTTGGATCGAGCGTGGTGGCTTTTTGCAGCGGCTCGATAGCTTCCTTCATGCGGTTGGCCTGATACAGCACGATTCCGAAATTTCTCCATGCCAGAGCCGCATTGGCTGGGTCCAAGGTGACGTACTTCTCATATGCCGCCCGGGCATCATCGACTTTCCCCAGCTTGGCCAGATCGTTTCCAAGATTGTTGTAATTGGCCGCGACGTCGGGCTTCAAGGCGATCGATTTCTGGTAGGTGTCCGCCGCCTCCTGCCACTTGTTCATGCTCTCGTACGCTTCACCCAAACGCGACAGAACGATGGCTCGGTTCGGATCGTCCGGCTTCATCAAGCCCACAGCCGCGGATAGTTCGGTTACAGCCGTGCCGCCGGCCTGATTGATCTTTTCCTGCACAGCGGCCTGCTGGGCCTTTTGATCTTTGGGGATTTTCGCGAGATCCTCCTGCGCGGCCTTCAAGGCGGTAATGGCCTGCAAACCGGCATCGTAGTGGGTCTTCAGGGCCTCAAATTGCTTTTCCGCCGCCATGCGCTTCCTGGCCTCTTCGACTGCGGCGAGCTTGCCCTGCGCCTGGAGTTCCTTCAAATTGACATCGTACTTGGCGGACGTGGCGGTGGCGATGTTCAACCCCGTCTGATATACCGGCAAGACATTTCCGTTCTTGTCCGTGGCGGAGAGGTCGACATCGTACTTTCCTGGCGTGATACCGGGCAACGCGTAGTGCCCTTTTTCATCGGTGACGGCTTTGATCGCCTTACTCGTTTCGGTATTCGTAAAGGTGACCGTCACGTTGGGATAAGGCATCCCGGTCAGGTCAAGCACCGTGCCCGAAATCACGCCAGCACCCTGCGCATAGGCGGCAGTGGCCATCCACACCATCAGCGGCCCGGCGATCAGCGTGAGCACTACTGCCATTCTGAATGTTTTCGTTCGCTTCATGATCTTTACTGCCTCCTGACAACGCAGATCCGCCGGGATTCCCCCGCACGGTGTACTAATTATCTCTCAACTCGGGCCCCATAAGCGATAGGATCGCTCTCGCCCGCCTCGGCAAATGCGCTGCGGCGCAGCCGGCAACTGTCGCAGACACCACACGCCGCATCTTCAAACTGGTAGCAGGACCAGGTTCGATCCAGCGGCGCGCCCAATTCCATCCCCCGCCGTACAATTTCCCGCTTACGCATCCCGATCACCGGCGTAACGATTTCGATCCGTGTTTCGGGGCGCGTTCCCTCACGCACCAGTTGCTGAAACGCGCGGTAATATTCTGGACGGCAATCCGGATACCCGGAACTGTCCTGCGCGACGGCTCCGATAAAGATGGCGGTTGCTCCGATCACCTCGGCCCAGCTTACCGCAACTGCAAGGAAATGCGCGTTACGAAATGGGACGTATGTCACGGGAATTTCGTTCCCGCCAACTGGCGCCGCTATATCGCCCTCCGGCACGGCGATGCGGGCGTCGGTCAAAGCCGAGCCGCCAATCATGGCCAAGTGCTTCAGTTCCACCACCAGCCTGTCACGCACGCAATAAAAGTCGGCGATCTCATCAAACGAGCGGCGCTCCCGGCTCTCCGTGCGCTGCCCATAGCTTGCGTGCAGCATCGCCAGATCATGGCTTTGCCTGGCAATCGCTGCCGTTACGCAGGAATCCATTCCGCCACTGACCAAGACAACTGCCTTGGGCCGGGCACTCAGTCTATTGGGGGCCGCTTCCTGCAGTTTCAATTCCTTCTGTTTCATTGGATGCTCGTTCGGCCTTGAAAGTCTATACGCCGCGAGTGGCTGGATGCCACACGAATTTATGCAATTGCAGTCCCAGGCGTACCGGCAAGCCGCCAGCCAGAATCCATTCCACCAATTCCCGAGCGTCCATGCCGGGCCAGGCGCCTGCGGGGTCGGCGTGCACGGGAGAAAAAACCACGTCGCGAACGCGCCGGGACAGGTCGTGCTGCACCGTAAAGTCTCGCGCGAATTCGAAGTCGCGGCGGCTGGAAATTACGAACTTGATTTCGTCTTTCTTGTCCAGGGCGTCGAGATTTTCCAGATGGAAAGTGTCGGGCTCGCCCGAATCGGGGCACTTCACGTCCACGATTTTGATCACTTCGCGCGGCAACTGCGCAATGGGGCGTTCGCCGCTGGTTTCGATCATTACGGTATAGCCCGCGTCCACCAGTTTTTGCGACAGCGGAATCACCTCTGGCTGGAGCAACGGCTCGCCTCCGGTCAGCTCGACCAGCGAAAGTTTTTGCGCCGCGCCCTCCCGATCGATCGGTTCCGCGGCTGCTGCAAAAGACAGCTCCTCGACACGCGCCACGACTTCGTCGACGTTCATTTTCGTTCCGCCGTGAAACGCGTACGCCGTATCGCACCAGGAGCAGCGCAAATTGCAGCCGGTAAGGCGCACAAAAATGCACGGCAAGCCCGCGCGGGTGCTCTCCCCCTGGATCGACCGAAATATTTCGGTTATGTTCATCGTGCCGGCTGCCCTTCCATTACAAAGAATCGAGCGCCAAGTCGGGACGCGCGCATGTCCAGGTCATGGATTGCCGCACTCGCGCATGGCACCGGCGCTGCCCATGACGCCTCATATATCGCGTTGAACATTCTCTTGCCATTCGCTCGCATTTTTTTGAGAAATGGCATCCGGTCAGCGGCCCCGATGCGAATTTTTGCGGCGCTGGTGCCGCTGGACGAGCAGAACGGCGGCCAGGGTGACAATGCCGGCGATCACAAACCGCAACGGCTCCAGCTCATAGCCCAGCCCGTGCAGCACAATGACGTAGCCGATCCCCACGGCAAGGGCAGGCAAAATCACGATGAGGAACGATCGGTTCATTTTCTTGTTCCTGTTCTTGTTCTCGGCAGGCTGCCAGCACAGCCCGCGCCCCTGAAATGCGCGGCCGGTCAAGACCAATAGGTCGCCGAAGTGGTGTCGGTTTCCCAAACGGTGACGCAGGTGATGCGCGCGCCTTCCGGCGCCGCGGGCATCTGGCGTTTCGTTTCGTCGAAAAAATATTTTGCCAGGTTTTCCGCCGAAGGATTAATAACGTCGAATGGCGCCTGATCGTTCAGGAATTTATGGTCCACGCCTTCGATGATGCTCCGGATCACGCGCTTCATGTGCGTGAAATCGCAGAGCAATCCGATGGAATCCAGTTCCGGGCCCTCCAGCGTGATGCGCACTTTGTAATTATGGCCGTGCGGATTTTCGCACTTCCCCTTGTACCCGCGCAGGGCGTGCCCCGCGGAAAAACCCTCGTCAACGCTCACTTGAAACATTAGTTTTCTGGCGGGTTCCGTGCTTGCCTTGCACTCCCGCGGGAGTGCAGGTTTCCGCGCATATACAGAACCCGCGCACCCATTTCCTTTGAGAATAAATTTGCGGATGTCGCAGCCGTCCGGCGACACAATTCCCGGTCAGCTCGTTTTCCGCATGAACCGTTCGACTGCGGCGATGTCCCGGGTGGTCGCGTACGCCGGAAGCGATTCCATGAAGATTTTACCATATTGCATGCGCTGAATGCGGTTGTCGAGGATGGCCAGCACGCCGCGGTCGGTGCGCGAGCGGATGAGCCGCCCGAAGCCCTGCTTGAGCGCCAGCACCGCCTCGGGCACCTGATATTCCGCAAACGGGTTGCGCCCGTCCTCCTGCAGCGCCTTCACGCGCGCGGCCACAATCGGGTCGGAAGGCACGGCGAACGGCAGCTTGTCCACAATCACGCAGGAAAGCTGCTCGCCGCGAACATCGACGCCCTGCCAGAAGCTGGACGTGGCAAACAGCACCGCCCCGGCGGTGTTCCGGAATTTTTCCAGCAGCGCCGAACGCGGCGCGGAGCCCTGCAGCAGCACCGGAAACGGGATGCGCTTGCGCACGCGCTCGTACAAGTCGTTCATCTGGCTGTAGCTGGTGAACAGGCAGAACGCCCGCCCCTGCGTGATTTCCAGCAGGCGGACAATTTCCTGCGCGGCGCGCTCCGGGAATGCGGCGTCGCGCACGTCGGGCAGGGCGGCGGGAATGTAAAATACGGCCTGCTCGGCAAAATCGAACTCGGAGGGCAACACGCGCTCGCCGGCCATCTGCACGCCCAGGCGCTGCTTCAAGAAATCGAAGCGCCCGCCGACCGCCAGCGTCGCCGAAGTGAGAATGATCGTTTCGAACGGCTCGAACAGGCGCTCGCGCAGCAGCGTGCTCACGTCGATGGGCGTGGCCGCGACGAACACGCCCTTGGCGCGGCGTTCGAACCAGTACACGAAGTTGCCTTCGCTCGATTCGAACAGAAACTTCAATTCGCCGCGCAGTTCCATGCCGCGCCGGGCGATGGTCAGCAGTTCCTCGGGCTTTGCCGGCAGCGAAGCAATTTCCGCCTCCACGCCCTTCAGCGCGTTCACCAGGGCGTCGTAGGCCTCGCGATTCTGCTCCAGGAATCCCGCGCGCTGCCCCTTGTCAAACGGGTAGCGGCCCTCGCGCGACGGAAACGCCTCGAAGAAGCTTCGGGAACGCTCGCGCATTCGCGCAATGTGTTTCAGCAGGTTCGCGCCGCCCGCCTTAGTGACGCGCACGGCCACCTCGGCATCGCGCGCCAGTTCGTCGAACCGGTAGTTGGAGATTTGACGGCCGAAATATTCGCTGGCCACGTCCTCGATCTCGTGCGCCTCGTCAAAAATGACCGCGCCGTATTCCGGCAGCACGCTGCCGAAGTCGTCCTGCTTCAGCGCCAGATCGGCAAAAAACAGGTGGTGGTTCACGATGATCAGGTCCGCCTCGGCGGCCCTCTGGTGCATCGCGGTGAGAAAGCACTTGTTGAATTCCGGGCATTTCGAGCCGGTGCAGGCGTCGCGGCGCGCGTCCAGGCGCTGCCACAGGTCGGAATCGTCGGGCAAAAAATTGAGTTCCGCGCGGTCGCCCGTCTCCGTCACTTTTTCCCAATCGCGAATCTGGTGGAACCAGTCCAGCTCGTCCAGGCCCTTCAGCATGGGCTGGTCGGCCATGCGGTAAACTTTCTCGCGGCACAGAAAATTCCCGCGCCCCTTCATTACGGCCACTTTCAGTCCCGGCGCGAAATATTTCTGGAGAAACGGAACGTCTTTTTCGAAAAGCTGCTCCTGCAGGGATTTCGTGGCCGTCGAAATCACCACGCGGCGCCCACTGCGTATTGCCGGGATCAGATACGCCAGCGTTTTCCCCGTGCCCGTGCCCGCCTCGACGATCAGATGGTGTTTTTCCGTAAACGCGGCTTCCACCAGCTCCGCCATTTCCAGCTGCGATGGCCGGTGCTCGTAGCCTTCGGGCATGCATTTTTCCAGCGCGCCGCCGGGCCCGAAGATTTCGGCGATGGTGGGATTTTCTGCCTGTGCATCCGCGCCCTCCGGCTGCATCAAATCGAGTTTCGCGACAGAGGGGTTCGGCCAGGCAGTCTGCCCCGGCGCAGGCTCGCTCGATGCAAGCTCCGCCGCCTCGCCAGCCGATTCCATCGGGGACACCTCGGGCTGGACCGATGCTTCGGCCGCTTTCCGCGCGTTTTTCTTGACTCGTTTGGGCATTGTGGGGCGGGCGGGGTTCGCCGCGATCCGTCACCGGATGCGCGTGGGAACCTTCTCAAAAACCGCGAACCGATAAAATAGCACACCCCGGCACCGCGCGCCGCTTTGCTATACTCGCGGCGATGGCCAAGCACACCTCAGCGAAAAAGCTTTTCCTGGTCGACGCCATGGGATTCATCTTCCGCGCGTATTTCGCGCCCATGGGAAGGCTGAACAGCCCGCAGGGGATTCCGACCAAGGTTCCCTACCTCTTTTCGAGCATGCTGCGCAAGCTGGCGAAGGAGCACGAGCCCGACTACCTCGCCGTGGTGTTTGACACCAAGGAACCCACTTTCCGCGACAAGCTGTTTGACCAGTACAAGGCAAAACGCCCGCCCATGCCCGAGGACCTCACCGTGCAGCTGCCCTACGTGCGGAAAATGTGCGAAGCCATGCGGCTGCCCATCCTGGAGTTTCACGGATTCGAGGCCGACGACGTGATCGGCGCGCTCGCCCGGCAAGGCGCGAAAAAAGGCCTCGACGTTTCCATCGTCACCAGCGACAAGGACATGATGCAGCTGGTGGGCGGAGCGGTGCGCGTGCTGCGTCCCGGCGCGGGGCCGGACAAAACCGACCTGGTCGTCGACGAAGCCAAGGTCGAGGAAATCATGGGCGTACCGCCGAAAAAAGTGGCCGACGTGATGGCCCTGATGGGCGATTCGATCGACAACATTCCCGGAGCGAAAGGCATCGGCGAAAAGGGCGCGAAGGAACTGATTCGCCGCTTCGGTTCGGCGGAAGCCGCCCTGGAACATGCCGCCGAAGTGGAAGGCAAGCGCTACCGCGAGGCGCTGCTCAACAGCCGCGACGCCGTGGTGATGTCCAAGCAGCTCGCGACGATCGATACGGCCGCCCCGGTGAAGCTTGTGCTCGACGACCTCACGCGGCGCGACCCGGACGTGGAGGCCCTGCGCGCGCTCTACGCCGAACTGGGTTTCACTTCCCTGCTGCGCGATCTTCCCGCCGCATCCACCGCCGCCGTGCCTGCCGGCGATTCCGCGGCGCTGGATTCGCCCGCCGCCCTGAAGAAATATCTGGGCGCGCTCCCTCGCAACGCCGAAGTGGCCGTATGGCTGACGCTGGTCGAGGGCGAGCGCGAAGCCGACGGGTTCGGCACGCCCGTCGTGGCCGTGGAAATTTCACCCAAGGCGGGCGTTTCCCGCACGGCCTGGCTTGACCCGAAAGGCGAAATGTTCGCCGCGCTGAAAGAGTTTCTGAGCGATCCCGCGCGCCGAAAAATCGTCCACGATCCCAAGCTTTGCGAGTTGCTCGCCGGGCCAGTGGCGGAAATTCATCACGCTACGATGCTGTATTCCTACCTCCTGCGCCCCACCACATCCAAGCACGGCCTGGACGACGTGGTGCTGCGCCAGGAAAGCGTCACGCTCGCCGGCGTTCCCGGCGAACGCGCCGACCACCTGCAGAGGCTCGCGCCGGTGCTGCGCAAGGAAGTCGAGGCGCAGGGCCTCGCAGAGCTTTACGAAACGATCGACCTGCCGCTGGCGCCGGTGCTCGCCGCCATGGAGCGCGACGGCGTGCGCATCGACCACAAAGCCCTCGACGCCATGTCCAAAACGATGGAGCGTGAAATCCGCGCGCTTGAAAAATCCATCTGGAATCTGGCGGGGTCGGAATTCAACGTCAATTCCCCGCAGCAGCTGGCCGAAATCCTGTTCGACAAAATGGGTTTGACGCTGGGCGGCCGGCGCCGGGGAAAACCGCGCTCCACCGCCGCGGACGTGCTCGAAGAGCTGGCGCTCACGCACGAACTGCCGCGCAAGGTGCTGGAATATCGCGAATTCAGCAAGCTCAAATCCACGTACGTGGACGCATTGCCGAAATTGATGCACTCCGAAACCGGCCGCCTGCACACCAGCTTCAGCCAGACGGGCACGGCCACCGGCCGCCTGAGTTCCTCGAACCCCAACCTGCAGAATATTCCCGTGCGCTCGGAACTGGGCCGCGAGATTCGCGCCGCGTTCACTGCCGGCCCCGGCAACACGCTGCTTTCCGCCGACTATTCGCAGATCGAGTTGCGCATCCTGGCGCATTTTTCCCAGGACCCCGTACTGGTCGAAGCGTTCCAGACCGGGCAGGACATTCACGCGCGCACCGCGCAGGAAGTGTTCGGCGTGGGCCCCATGGCGCAAAACGCCGAGCACCGCCGCGCCGCCAAGGCCATCAATTTCGGCATCATCTACGGGCAAACGCCCTTCGGCCTGGCCGCGCAGCTCGGCATAGACACCAAAGAGGCCGCGAAATTCATCAGCGCCTATTTTCAGCGCTATCGCGGCGTGAAGGAGTATCTCGAAAAATCCCTCGCCGAAGCGCGCAAGACGGGCGTAACGCGCACGCTGTTCGGACGCATCCGTCCCGTCCCGGAAATTACTTCGACGCAATTCAACCTGCGCAATTTCGCCGAACGCACCGCGCTCAACACGCCCCTGCAGGGCACCGCCGCCGATCTGATCAAGCTCGCCATGATCGCCATCGCCCGCCAGCTTGCCGAACAAAAATTCCAGGCAAAAATGATTCTGCAGGTCCACGACGAATTGCTGTTCGAAGCGCCGCACAAGGAAATCGACCGCCTGCGCGTCCTGGTTCGCGAGGCCATGGAAAATGTACAAAAGCTCGCCGTCCCGCTCGTCGCCGATTTGAAGGCGGGACCGAACTGGCGCGACATGAAGTAGCGGGCCAGGCGCCTGGTTGCAACTCTTCGGTCACCAGTGGCAGAGAAGCTGCTGTTCGGCGATCTATCGAAAACAGGAATACCTCGACAAGTCTGCCCGCCGGATCGTGCCATTCAAGAGAGTGTATTACCGGCAATCAAGCGCGGCTCCAACCAATAGGCGCGTAAAAACAAGCCCGGTGCAACTTGCCACGGTCATATAATGTGCCGGGGGAAGAAAAATATGCATATACGCACTTCTCGGCGGCTGCTCGGATTTTCGGTGCTGGTTCTCACTTTCGCAGCGTATGGCAACCTGTTCGCGCAGCAAAGCCAGGGCATGGGCAAAGTGCTCTTTACCACGGACAATCAAGCGGAAAGAGACGCGGGCGTGTGGGTCGACGGAAAATATGCGGGCTATGTAAAGGAGCTCAAGGGCGACCGGGAAGTCGCGCTCCCGCCTGGAGAACATGAGATTTCCATTCGGCAGGCCGGTTACAAGGAGATTACGAAGAAGATCGATGTTTCGCCCGATCAGAGTCAGACGATCGCCGTGGTGCTGGAAGAAAATACCAAGATGATTTATCCGGGCAACAATGCGGCCGAGCTACGCCTGGATATCCGGCCCAAGCGCGCGGCCGTCTTCGTCGACAACGGATACATGGGCCATGGCAGCGATTTTGGAGGCAGATTTCATTCCATGCTGGTCAGCCCCGGCAAACACCATCTCAAGGTCGCGCTCGACGGCTACCGGACCTACGAAACAGAAATCGATGCCGTCGCGAGCACCAAATCCCGGATGAAAATCGACCTGGAGAAAAACGGCGACGTTGCGCCAGGAAAATGATCTGACCGTAGTTTTTCACTCCAACTTTCAAGGTTGAGCCAAACTGGCGCGGCAGGAAGTAGCGGGGCAGGTTTCCAGCGGCTGATTCCAGCGGCAGTTTCCCGTAAACAACCGGTGAAACAACGGACCAATGGCAAGCAATCATTCGCGCCGCCGGCTCATTCCCGCTCAGCAGAGCCTTCGTCCAGAAACATCTGCACCTCGCGGAACAGTTGCATGCGGTTCTTTTCCAGCATAACGGAGTGCGTTCCCTCGCCGATCATCACGTAGCGCTTCTCCGGCGCGTTGACCAGTAGCGGGAACAGCGCGCGCGACATGTAGGGCGGCGTGTCCTGATCCCACTCCGCCTGGATCAGCAGAACGGGCACCGTGATTTTCGCGGGATCGTACTTCGGTTTTCCCTTTGACCAGAACCGCTGCACATCGTGCAAGACGCCGTTGGGGGCGCGCAGCGCGGGCGGATTCTGCTTTGAGCCTTGCGGGTCGGTCGCCAGCGTAGCTTTCCACCACTTTTCGAACCCACCCGCGGGGATGAGGTCCGCTTGCTTGGCTTCGGGAACGCCGTTCATCCAACGTTTCCAGGCCGCGTCGCGGTCCAACGTGCGGTAAGCGCCCAGCGGAGTTTTTCCCTGCAATGGCGCGTTGCGCAGCCAGATCGGCGCATACAGCGCGAGCCGCTCCACCTTGCCGGGATTTGCCGCCGTATAGGCGGCCATCGTTGAGGTGCCCCAGGACCATCCGAGCAGATCGAGCTTTTGCAGGTGGCGCCGGGCGAGGATGTGGTCCACGACCGCGCCGATGTCCCGGACGGCGGTTTCGGTATCGGCGATGGGCGCGTTCCGGCCGGCAGGCGCGTCCATTTCGGAAGGCCGCGTGGAGCCGCCGTAACCACGCACATCCATAAGGTAGACGTCGTAGCCGCGCCCGGCGATGTAATCCATCCAGGAGAGGCCCTCCAGCGGCAGATCGAAGGATGTTTCCGCCGGGTAGGTGGCGCCGTGCACATAGAGCACGGTCTTCTCCGGCGTGAAATGGCTCATCCCCGCAAGATGCTTGTTGCGCACGTAAATCCGGATGGCGGGATCTTTCGCCCGCACGAAGATTTCCTCCATCGTGAGGTGCGAGGCCGGAACTTTTGATGTCTCGCGGGATGTCTTTGGGGAATTCATTGGGGATGTCTTAGGATGTCATCGTCACGTCGCGGTTGGATTTTGTGTTCCGTGCAAAGCCAGTGCGGGCGCATCCAGAGAAAAAATGAGCGTCGCGGCCCATTTCAGCTTCACAGTGCACAGGCCCATTCGCCGGGATGATAAGCCTTCCCAGAAAAAATTCCCAGGCAATTTGGCGCGGATTGCAGTTTTCTTGTTTTTTTCGTGTGCTATTCTGTCTTTTTCCGATTGCACAGCCAAGCTGTGGGGGGAGGTTTTTTCCATGAAACATTCGCCGGCATTTCTGGCCATCGTCGATGACGCGAAATCTCGCGTGAAGGAGTGGGATTTCCGCGAGGTGAAGCAGCGCTTCGACGCGGGCGAAAAATTCATGCTGGTGGACGTTCGCGAAGACAGCGAATGGGCGCGCGGCCATTTGCCCGGAGCCATTCACCTCGGCAAAGGCATCATCGAGCGCGACATCGAAACGTCCGTGCCGGACAAGTCCGCGACGCTGGTTCTGTATTGCGGGGGCGGATACCGCTCGGCCCTGGTGGCCGATAACCTGCAGAAAATGGGCTACACAAACTGCATTTCCATGGATGGCGGCTGGCGACACTGGACCGAAGCAGGCTTTCCAACCGAAAAGGCGGAAGAATAAAATTTTGCCGTGCCCTTGCGCGTTTCGCGCGCAACGTTTATCTTGTAGGGATTCGATAGGCGCTTTATGCCCGCTGGGGCGTGGTCCAATCGGTAGGACACCGCACTGTTAATGCGGATGGTAGAGGTTCGAGTCCTCTCGCCCCAGCCAATCTTTCCTGCCGATTCCCTGACGATTCCAGGCTGCTGCCCTGCCACCGCAGTGCCGGAATAAGTTCCGCTTTCTTCCCAGCCCTTTGCAATTCGCGGGTATTTCAGTAGCACAGGCTTCAGCCTGTGAGGGTTTAGGGTCTGCATAAATCAAAACCTCACAGGCTGAAGCCTGTGCTACTCACCCGCCCCCTGACTGCCGCAAAATTTTGTTGAAATTCTTGCCGGAATGCCGTTCCCGCAGGCTTCCGCCCTCGAGTATCGTCCGTTCGGAGGGGTTTTGGAAAAGCTGGCGGAAGCAGGTCGGGGGGAAGATCGTGCCGGCCCAGCCCTCAATCCCCTAAAGGGATCCTCGGCGCGTCTTCCCCCTTCGGGTATTTCCTAACGCACGCGTTAGGCCAAACATAACGCCCTGAAAACACAATGTATTGATGGGCGCACCCCGGGTAAAAAAGCCATGCCGCGGGAAAATTTTCCGGGGCCACTTTCCAATGGCCACGCAAGGCCCTTAAAAGCAACATGGATCGAGAGCGATAAAACCGCGCACACCCTCAATGCCCCAGTTTCCCCCAAATTTCTCAGTCTATCGGCCCAACAATTCTTGACGCACACGCCGGGGACTGCTAGGTTTTAAGGTTAACATGGGCGAATTTTACTCGCAGTGTGCCGGACCGGCAGTGGGGGCGGTCTCTCCAACATGGGCCTGACCAAGATTGTCATTCGCGGAGCGCGCCAGCACAACCTGAAGAACATCAACCTCGATATTCCGCGGAACACCCTGACGGTAATTACGGGACTTTCCGGCTCGGGCAAATCCTCGCTCGCCTTTGACACTATTTACGCCGAGGGACAGCGCCGGTACGTCGAATCGCTTTCCGCCTACGCGAGGCAATTCCTGGACCAGATGGAGCGCCCGGAAGTGGACTCCATCGAAGGGCTTTCGCCCGCGATTGCCATCGAGCAGAAAACGACTACGCGCTCGCCGCGCTCGACGGTGGGCACGATCACCGAAATTTACGATTACCTGCGCGTGGTCTACAGCTCGATCGGCACGCCGCACTGCCCGAACTGCGGCCAGCCCATTTCCCGCCAGTCCACCGACCAGATCGTCCGGTCCATTCTGCAGGGAGAGCTTGCCAGGCCCGACGATCGCATCATGATCCTCGCGCCCATCGTGCGGGGACGAAAGGGTGAGTACCGCCAGGAACTGGAAAAATTCGCGCGCGACGGCTTCGTTCGCGCGCGCATCGACGGCGACCTTTGCCCGCTCGACGATCCCCCACGCCTGGACAAGCGCAAGAATCACAACATCGAAATCGTCGTGGACCGCCTGCTGGTGAAGCCGGGCATCGCGGCGCGGCTGGAGCAATCCATCGCCACGGCGCTGAAGCTGGCGAAAGGGCTGGTCACCGTCGTGGTCGTGGGCGGAACCGAGGAGGTTTACTCCGAAAAGATGGCCTGCAGCGAATGCGGCATTTCCGTGCCGCAGCTGGAGCCGCGCTCGTTCAGCTTCAATTCGCCGTACGGCGCGTGCCCCGCGTGCAACGGACTGGGCTCAAAATACGATTTCGATCCCTCGAAAGTGATCGTCGACTGGACCAAGCCGCTTTTCGAAGGCGGGCTGGGCCCCGGCGCCGGTTCGGTGTTCCTGAAGCGCAGCCTGGAACTGGGCGCGCTGGCGCACGGCTTCGATCTTTCGGCGCCGTTTGAAAAACTTCCGCGCGAAACGCAAAACCTGATTCTGTATGGCAACCCGCCCTCAAACGCCAAGGGAAACGGCAGTGGGGCGGCAAAAAAGCGGACGAAAAACGCGAAGGGCGCTCCGGGTCTGCACTTTCAGGGCGTGGTCGGTTTCCTGGAAACCAGCTTTGAGGAATCCGGTTCCGACTCCTACCGCGAGTGGATCACGCAGTACATGTCTCCGGTGCCGTGCGCGGTGTGCGGCGAGCGGCGATTGCGCCCGGAAAGCCTGGCCGTGAAAGTGGCCGGCCGCTCGATATCCGAATTCACCGCGCTGGCCATTTCCGACGCGCGGCCCGGCGTGGACCAAATCCGCAAGGGCCTGACCGAGCGGCAGACCGACATCGCGGGGCGCGCTCTCGCGGAAATTTCCGCGCGACTCGATTTTCTGCTCGCCGTGGGCCTCGGCTATCTCAGCCTGGACCGCTCCGCCGCGACGCTATCGGGCGGCGAAGCGCAGCGCATCCGCCTGGCCACGCAGATCGGCTCGCAACTGCGCGGCGTGCTCTACGTGCTTGACGAGCCTTCCATCGGCCTGCACGCGCGCGACAACGACCGCCTGATTACCTCGCTCGAACAGCTGCGCGACTTGGGCAATACCGTGCTCGTCGTCGAGCACGACGAGGAAACCATTCGCCGCGCCGACTACGTTGTGGATCTGGGTCCCGGCGCGGGCAACGCCGGCGGCTATCTGGTGGGATCGGGCCGCCCCGAAGAAATCGAGCGCAACGCCGATTCCCTGACCGGGCGCTACCTCAGCGGCGATTTAAAAATTGCCGTACCGGCCACGCGCCGCGCGCCCAACGGGAAATTCATTCGCCTGCTCGGCTGCGAAGCCAATAATTTAAAAAATGTGGATTTTGAATTGCCGCTCGGCCTGCTCACCGTCGTCACCGGCGTTTCCGGGTCGGGAAAATCGACGCTGGTGAACGACATCCTGTATCGCGCGCTGGCGCAGACGCTGTACCGCTCGATGGAGCGCCCCGGCACATTCCGCGAAATCCAGGGCGCGGGGCAAATCGACAAAGTCATCGAAATCGATCAGGCGCCCATCGGGCGCACGCCGCGCTCGAATCCCGCGACCTATACCGGGGTGTTCGCTCCCATCCGCGAACTTTTCGCCATGCTGCCGGAATCGCGCGAGCGCGGCTACCGCCCGGGACGCTTCAGCTTCAACGTGAAGGGCGGGCGCTGCGAGGCGTGCCACGGCGACGGCTTGCGCCGCATCGAAATGAATTTCCTGCCCGACGTCTACGTGACCTGCGAAGTGTGCCGCGGACGCCGATACAACGCCGAAACCCTGGCCGTGCGGTATAAGGGGTTCTCGATTTCCGACCTGCTGGACATGCCCATCGCCGACGCGCTGCAGGTGCTCCAGAACATTCCGCAGATTCGCGTGAAGCTGGAAACGCTGGCGGACGTAGGCCTCGGTTACATCCAGCTCGGGCAATCCTCCACCACGCTATCGGGCGGCGAAGCGCAACGCATCAAGCTCGCCAAGGAACTTTCCAAACGCCAGACCGGCCGCACCCTCTACATTCTGGACGAGCCCACCACGGGCCTGCACTTCGACGACGTGAAAAAACTGCTCGACGTCCTGAACCGCCTGGCCGATTTGGGAAATACCGTCCTCATCATCGAGCACCACCTGGACGTGATCAAACAATCCGACTGGATCATCGACCTCGGCCCGGAAGGCGGCGAAGGCGGCGGCCGCATCGTCGCGCAAGGCACGCCCGAGGCCGTCGCGCGCGTGAAAAAATCGTATACCGGGCAGGTGCTGGCGCGCGTGTTGAACGGATCAAACGGAAATCACGCCTAGCTGATCCGACCGCGGTTTTTTTGCAGGACGGGCTTACGCCTGCCCGGTTTTAAGCTGCCGCCTTTCGGTTATCACACCTGCAACACGTGCGACTGGCGCAAACCTGTCCGCCTCTTTTGCATTTCGGGCATGCCTGTGAACACGTTTCCCCTGGAATGTTCAACGGCAGTCTGGACATGTATTTTTAACAGCCACGAAGCGTAAAATAACGCCGGGCGTAAACAGCAAGAGGGGAGAATCCAATGCAGAAAATAACGCCGTTCCTGTGGTTTGACAACCAAGCCGAAGAGGCCATGAACTTTTATGTTTCCATTTTCAAGAGTGCAAAGATCACGGGTGTTACCCGCTATTCAGAAGCGGGGCCGGGACCGAAGGGGACGGTCATGGTCGGGACATTCGTGCTCGATGGACTGGAATTTGTTGCCCTCAATGGCGGACCGCAATATTCCTTTACCCCGGCCGTTTCTTTCTTCGTGAAGTGCGACACCCAGCAGGAAGTGGATGAGTTGTGGGAAAAACTTTCCGAAGGGGGAGAAAAGAACCGGTGCGGATGGCTCAAGGATAAATTCGGAGTGTCCTGGCAGATCGTTCCCACTGTACTATCCGAATTGATAGGAAACAGAGATACCGAGAAGGCAAAACGGGTCATGCAGGCCATGCTGCAGATGGACAAAATTGACATCCAGGGTCTGCAGAAGGCTTTCGATCAAAAATAAACCAGCGTTGCGGGCTGGCGCAAATTTTTGTGTTTTTAGGACAGGCTAAAACCAGGAGGGAGAAATGAGCGGAGTTCGGGTTCTAGTGGGAACACACAAGGGCGCGTTCATCATGACATCGGACGGAAAACGCGAGAAGTGGGACGTCAGCGGCCCTCACTTCGGCGGCTGGGAAATCTACCATGTGAAGGGTTCGCCGGCTGACCCAAATCGCCTGTACGCTTCGCAGTCCAGCGGCTGGTTCGGACAGGTGATCCAGCGTTCCAGCGATGGCGGCAAGACCTGGGAAGCGGTGGGCAACAAATTTGTGTACGACGGCGTCCCCGGCACGCACCAGTGGTATGACGGCACGCCGCATCCCTGGGAGTTCAAGCGCGTCTGGCACCTGGAACCTTCGCTGACCGATCCCGATACGGTCTACTCCGGAATTGAAGACGCCGCGCTGTTCAAGACAACCGACGGCGGACAGAACTGGCAGGAGCTTTCCGGCCTGCGCAGCAGCGAAACAGGCCCGCGCTGGTCGCCGGGCGCGGGCGGCATGTGCCTGCATACGATTCTTCTCGATCCGAGCCATGCGGGCCGCATGTTCGTGGCGATTTCCGCCGCGGGAACATTCCGCACGGATGACGGCGGCAAGACCTGGAAGACGATCACCAAAGGGTTGCATTCCAAGTACCTTCCCGACCCCACCGCCGAAGTCGGCCACTGCGTTCACCGCATCGCCATGCACAAGTCGCGGCCCGACGTGCTGTTCATGCAGAAACACTGGGACGTGATGCGCAGCGATAACGCGGGCGATTCGTGGCAAAAAATCAGCGGCAACCTGCCCACCGACTTCGGCTTCGTGATCGACGTGCACGCGCACGAACCGGAAACCATATACGTGGTTCCCATCAAAACCGACTCTGAACATTACCCGCCAGATGGAAAGCTGCGCGTGTATCGCAGCCGCACGGGTGGAAACGAGTGGGAAGCGCTCTCCAAAGGCCTGCCGCAAAGCAATTGCTACGTGAACGTGCTGCGCGACGCGATGGCCATCGACTCGCTTGATAAATGCGGCGTATATTTCGGGACCACCGGCGGGCAGGTATACGCTTCCGCCGATGCCGGGGACACATGGAACGCCATCGCCCGGGATCTTCCGGCTGTGTATTCGGTCGAAGTGCAGACGCTTCCGTGATCGGAAGCACGATTTATGCCTGCGATTAAATCCATCATTCGCGTCGAGCTTCCCGCACACCTGCGAACGCTGGCGGGTGTCAGCGGCGAGGTGGCGGTGAACGTTCCGCTCAGCCTGGAAGGCACGGTCACGCAGCGCATGATCCTCGACGCGATCGAGCACGCCTATCCCGTGCTGCGCGGAACCATCCGCGACCATGTCACGCAGCAGCGCCGCCCATTCCTGCGATTCTACGCCTGCTCGCAAGACTGGTCCCACGAACTCCCCGACGCTCCGCTGCCTGGCGCGGTGGCCTCGGGAGCGGAACCCTTTCTGATCATCGGAGCCATTGCCGGGGGATAAAAACGCGCGCGAATCGGGGAAGCGGAATTCCCCATCGCCGAAAATCTTTTTTGCGTAGGCCTTCCCTCGCAGAGTGATTCCGAAGGAGCAGGCGCGCGCCTGCGGCCAATTGATTCAAGGAGAATATCTTCACGTCTGCGCTACCGGCGCAGCGGCGGTATTATGGGTGACGCCACGCACTTGCGCGCGGAGAAAACTGCCGCTACAGTGCTGGCAGGGCTTTTGCTGCCCGCCGGGGCTGTGTCAATGTGTCCCTCTGTCCAAAAATGACTTCCGACGACAACAATACGGCAGGCGCAGGTCCCGTAAAGGCTCAATCGAGCGACGCGCAGGATCGCGAATCGGACAGCGCGCTGGATGACGCGCCTCCGCCTGCCAGCGATCCTGCCGGGGCTGCATGGCAACCCCCGCAAGGTCCACCGCCCTCGCCGCAACACCGAAAAGAAATCCCCGAAGACTTGCGTGTGCCGTGGGGATGGCCGGAAGTGGGGCTGTTCGTTATCCTCGGCGTGATTGCCAGCGTCGTGGTCACCTGGGGACTGGCCGAAATGACGGTATGGTTCTTCGGCGCAAAATCGACCGACGTGTTCGGAAGCACGATGAGCACGGCGAAGTCGGTGGTGGTTCTGGTCAGCCAGGCGCTGCTGGACGGCGGTGCGATCCTGTATCTTTACCTGATTCTTCTGAATCGAACGTCCGCGCCGTTCTGGAAGTCGATCGGCTGGCGCGAGATGCGCCCGGGCATGGGCACGATTCGCAGCTCGGCCACTCGTTTTCTGGCGGGCGGCGCGATGTTGGCGCTGGTCGTCACGTTCGCCGGCAGTTTTTTCAATTCGAAGCAAGCCCTGCCGATCGAAGAGCTACTGAAGGCGCGGGTGAGCGTGCTGCTGTTCGCGATTCTGGGCGTGCTGGTCGCGCCGCTGGTGGAAGAAACGATTTTTCGCGGTTTTCTGTATCCGGTGATTGCGCGCCGCCTGGGTATCACCGCCGGGATTGCGATTACCGGAACGCTTTTCGGATTAATGCACGCGGCGCAACTGTGGGGCGGCTGGGGACAGATCGGGCTGCTGATTCTGGTGGGAATCGTGCTGACCTGGGTGCGCGCGCGCACCGGCACGATGGCGGCCAGCTATTTTGTGCACCTCGGTTACAATGGCCTGCAACTGATCGGCTTTCTGATCTTTCTCATCAGCGGCGCGCGTCATTAACACACAGTGGGACAGTCTTCAGCCTGTCCGGTTTTTGACTTTGCGAAAGCAAAAGGCAAACAGGCTGAAGCCTGTTCTACTCAAACTCAAGACAAAATCTCATGGGGGAGCATTTTTCAGGGCTATGAATGTCGCACAACCGATTGAATGGACCAGCCAGGGCGTGGTCATGCTCGACCAGCGGCTCCTGCCCGGCGAAGTGATTCGCCACACGTACACGGACTACCGCGAAGTCGCGGCGGCAATCAAGGATATGGTGATCCGGGGCGCGCCGGCGATTGGCGTGGCCGCGGCCATGGGCGTTGCACTGGGCGTGGAGCGTTCGAAAGCCGGCACGCTGCAGGAGTTGCGCGCCGAGTTTCCCGACATTTGCCGGACGTTGGCCGAAACGCGACCCACGGCCGTGGACCTGTTCTGGGCGATTACGCGAATGCAGCGGCGATTCGAACAGCTCGCCAGCGCCAACACACCGCTGGATGCGGTTCGCCAGGCGATGGTGGCGGAAGCGCGCGCGGTGCACGCCGAAAAACGCGCCACGGACGAAGCGATCGGCAAATTCGGCGCGGACTTGATGCCCATGGACGGCCAGGTGATGACGCAGTGCAACGCCGGAGCGCTGGCGACGGCCGGAATCGGCACGGCGCTGGGAGTGATTCGCGTTGCCGTCGAGCAGGGACACAAATTAAACGTCTTCGTGCCGGAGACGCGGCCCTACCTGCAGGGCGCGCGTTTGACCGCGTGGGAACTGCACGAGGGCGGCGTTCCCCTCACGCTCATTACCGACAATATGGTGGGACATTTCATGAAGACGGGAACGGTCGGCGCAGTGGTGGTGGGCGCGGACCGCATCGCAGCCAACGGCGACACTGCCAACAAGATCGGAACCTACCAGATCGCCGTGCTGGCGCACGAACACGGCGTCCCGTTTTACGTGGCCGCGCCGGTTTCCACTTTCGACCTCACGATTTCGTCGGGCGAACAGATTCCCATCGAAGAGCGCTCGGCCGGCGAAGTCACGCACCTGCGCGGCGTGCGCATTGCTCCCGACGTGGCCGTCGCCAATCCCGCATTTGACGTTACGCCCGCGCGCCTGGTCACCGCGATCATCTGCGAGCGCGGCGTGGCTCGCGCGCCGTATACCGAATCGCTGCGCCGCCTGGCGGGTTCCCAAAAGTAGAACAGGCTTCAGCCTGTTTGGGTTTCGCATTTGCGAATGTAAAAGGCAAATAAAGCCGGCGATTGGTTCTGAAATTCCCCGGCTAGGCGCCGGCGAGGGCCTTGTACTGTTCCTTCGTGAGGGGCACGACGGAAAGCCGGCCCTGGCGGACCAGCGGCGAATCCTTGAATAATTTGTCGCTCTTGATTTCCGCCAGCGTAACCGGCGTGGCGATTGCTTTGCCCGCCTTGATCCGGACCTTGGGATTTTTAGGGTCGGAGGCGTTTACGGAAACGACGGTCGCCGTCCCCACGGCGCTCTTGCGCGTCCCGGTTTCATAGATAATCAATCGCGCGCCGGGAGCCATTTCGCGGAGGTGCTTCACGGCGGCAGGATTCGCGACGCCGTCCCAGAGCGTCTCGACGTCGCGCAGAAGCCCTGCGAAGGAATAATCGGAGGGTTCGGTTTTGAGCAGGTAGTCGCCAGACACGAAATTTCACCTCCACGATTCGAAATTCGACAGGCATCTTAACATTACCGGCATGGCAAACCTTCACCGCCCTGCGAACTCCGCGCGCAAGGGTTTTTCCATTGGCGTTCGCCGGACGAAAAGATATATTCTCGGGCAGTTCCGAATCCACGCACGCGAATTGACGCACGCGACGAATTGACGCGAAATGTCGCGAAATGATTTGAGGAGATCTCCATGAAACGCTTAGCGCTGGCCCTGACATTTTTTCTGTGCGCGCCGCTGGCCCTGCTGGCCCAGCAGGCCGCCCCTATTATTCCGTTTGATTCCGTTCCTAATGCCCTGAAACTTCCGCCGAACATGTATCTGGGAGAAGCTTCCGGCGTGGCCGTGAATTCCAAGGGACACATTTTCGTCTTCTCGCGCGGGAACAGCACCGGCCCAGCCTACGGGGCGGCCGCCGCGCAGCTTCTGGAATTCGATCGCGACGGCAATTACATTCGGGAGATCGGCCACAATCTGTACGCCTGGTCGTTCGCGCACACCGTGCGGATCGATAAGGACGACAACATCTGGGCCACCGACAAGGGTTCGGACATGGTCATCGAGTTCAACCCGCAGGGACGCGTCCTCATGGTCTTCGGGCGCAAGCAGGAAGCCGCCGACGAAAAGACCGGCCCGCTCGGGCACCCCCATCCGCCGCTGCCGCCCATCGATGGAATGTTCCGGCAGGTCACCGACGTGACCTGGGATCCTGCCGGCGATATCTTCATCAGCGACGGCTATATCAATTCGCGCGTCGCAAAGTACGACAAGAACGGCCGCTGGATCAAATCGTTTGGCGAACCCGGCACCGGACCCGGCCAGTTCAACACGCCGCACAGCATCGCTTCGGACAACGAGGGGAACATCTATGTCGCCGATCGAGGCAACGCCCGCATTCAGGTGTTCAACAGCGACGGCAAGTTCCTGCGCCAGTTCAAGATCAACGAGCCTTTCGATTACGCCCACACCCTGCCGGCCATTGGAAACAAGCCGGGACCGAACGCCACCGGAACCATGTCGCCGGGCGCTCCCTGGGCGCTGTGCATCACGCCGGGTCCGCACCAGGTCCTCTATGCCTCCGACGCCTTTCCGGGCCGCATTTATAAAATGAGCCTGGACGGAAAGGTTCTGGGCATGTTCGGCGAATCGGGCAAGCAGCTGAAGCAGTTCGGATGGGTCCACGAAATCGCGTGCCCCTCGGAGAACGTGCTCTACGTCGCCGAGCTGCTGAACTGGCGCGTGCAGAAGCTGATTTTGCATCCCAAGCCGTAGGGATTTTCTGTCTCTGACATTTCGCCGCCAGGGCGAGCGGTTTTGCCGTTCGCCTTGGCGGCGCGCAGGTTAAGGCAGGCTGCCGGGAATGACCGTAGGTATTTTCCAGCGTCCGATTTTCAGCGTCCAAATTTTCAACAGGATCGGCTGAGAATCGCCCGGAGTAATGCTTGACATTTGAGAAGCCGATGCTATGATCGTTGGGCTAGACGGTAGCCCACCTGCTGGACAGGGGGAAATGCTCTTTGACAAACTGGGTAAGATGAGATGTGCCAGAACCCGTTCGATTGACCTGATTACTTCGGTAATCAGGGATTGAGTGAATCGAGCGATAAAAAAGTTCGCTTGAGAAACTTTAGGTCCGACATCCAGAAATGGGAGTCGGGCTTTTTTGTTTTTCAGGCAGCCATTTTCAAACGAGAGTTTGATCCTGGCTCAGAGCGAACGCTGGCGGCGTGCTTAACACATGCAAGTCGAGTGCGCAGCTTTCTGTAGCAATACAGGAAGTGGGCGCACGGCGCACGGGTGAGTAACACGTGGGCAATCTGCCCTCGGATGGGGGATAACTCGCCGAAAGGCGAGCTAATACCGCATGACATTCCGGAGACCTCGGTCTCTGGATTCAAAGGCCGCAAGGCCGTCTGAGGAGGAGCCCGCGCCCGATTAGCTAGTTGGTGAGGTAACGGCTCACCAAGGCTATGATCGGTAGCCGGTCTGAGAGGATGGCCGGCCACACTGGAACTGAGACACGGTCCAGACTCCTACGGGAGGCAGCAGTGGGGAATATTGCGCAATGGGCGAAAGCCTGACGCAGCGACGCCGCGTGGGGGATGAAGCTTTTCGGAGTGTAAACCCCTTTCGACCCGGACGAA